>JAOAPO010000201.1 GCA_025462945.1 Bryobacterales bacterium | reverse complement strand
TCGACGAGAAGCGTGGGAAGGTCATCGTGTCATTCCGCCTGACCACGAAGCCTGTGCCTGTCAACGTGCGCCCGGGTTCGTTCAGTATTCGTCGTGAGCACTTCGAAGTGGGCAAGGATTACGGGCTCAGCGGTGGCATGGTGTTCAGCCATCAGCCCGAGCTCTACGATCGAGTCGCCGCATGATCACCCTGCTCCTGCTCATCTCTGCCGTCCACATGCCGGCACACATGCAGTTCCCCTGTGATGTCGATCTCCCGCCTGCCATCCTGCGACGCAAGCGGAAGAAGGAGCTGCGGTGACGAAGCGCGGCGGCTATCACATGGCCAAGATGCGCGGTGCCTTCGAGACCACCCCCATGCGTCCGGTCGAGCATGCAACCGTCGCTCCGAAGGGAGTAGGGGGGCCATTCCTTCCACGGTTTTCCCCGGTGACCGTCCCCAAGACGTCTACGAAAATCCGTGAAATTGAGGGATGTCGTTGAGGGGACGCAAACCAAAGACGGCAGCGCGTCAGATTTCTGAGGGCGACCCTCGGAAGATCGGAGCGAAGAAGCTTCAGGCGAAACGTGATGCTGAACCGAAAGCGACACGCGGACTGCCTGGCTGCCCTCGGCACTTGCGCGGGCGAGCTCGTGCAGCGTGGGGCTTCTGGTCGCCAGAGCTTGAAGGTATGGGCATCGATCGCAGGCCGGACGCCATGATGCTCGAGGGCGCATGTGTCGCGTACCAGCAGGCTGTTCAGGCAGACGAGATCATTACCCGCGAGGGCCCGGTGTGTCGGACGGAGTCGCTGGACCCTCAGACGAAGAAATCGATCATGAAGCTCAAGGTCCACCCGGCCGTCACGATCAGCCGTTCGGCATGGTCTCAGGTCCGTTCGTTCTGTTCCGAGTTCGGGCTTTCACCCGTAGCTCGGGTGCGGTTATCAGTCGAGAAGAAGCTGGATGCCGGTGACGCCGACCTGATGGCAATCCTGAGCGCCCCGCGAGAAGAGCGGGCCATCGTCCATTGAAGCTCCCGCCCCGAGCGAAGCCGCTTCACGGGGCACCTGTTCGAGACAAGACGGCCAGGAGAGGCTATGACGCTGACTGGCGGCAAGTTGCGGCTTTTGTTCTCGATAGAGACAGATATCTTTGCCGAATCAAGCTACCCAATTGTCAAGGCCTGGCCAATGAAGTCGATCACATCATTCCCATCTCAAAACGGCCAGATCTGAGACTGGACCCGGCAAACCTCCAAGCGGCCTGTAAGCCGTGCAATAGCGCCAAGGGCGCACGATTCCCAATCAGGAAGGACCAAACGACATGAGCGTAAACGCAAGAATTGCAGCCACCAGCCCCGACTACAACTCCACCGGAGGGGTAGCTAAGGCAGTTGACGACAAAGACTCCTACCAGATCGCATCGGCAAGCGGCGCGATCTCGGTCAAAGAGGGCACCGTCTCCATCACGAAGGCCGGTGTGGCCGCCTTGACACTGGTGGCGCCGACTGCCGGGCTTCCGTCCGCTGGTGGCGATGACGGCAAGGTGCTGCGCATCGTGAGCGAGACCGCCAACGCCCACACGATCACCACCCCGGCCGCCGGGATCAACGGCAACAAGAACATCAACACCTTCAGCGCCACCCTGCCGAACGCCTGCGAGTTTGTCGCCCGCAATGGCACATGGTGGAGCACTTTCAACACTGGCGGCACGCTCTCGGGCGCGTAATCCTCTCGTGCCGTATTCGAAGGCAGCGGCCGATGCTGCGGTCAACTTCTTCGAGCTCGTCCTGAAGCACACTCAGGACGAGTATTACGGCAAACCCTTTATCCTCGCGCCCTGGCAGGAAGAAGCCGTTCGGGCTATCTTCGGCCAGGTCGACGAGGACGGAAACCGCATCATCGAAACGGTTTATCTCGAAGTGCCAAAGAAAACAGGCAAGACAGAATGGGCGGCGGGGCTGTTGCTCCTGATCCTCGTCCTGACGATGACGCCCAGCTGCCAGATCTACGGCGCTGCCGCGGCGACACGTCAGGCGATGAATGTCTATCGTGCTGCCTGCAAGATGGTCGAGCAGTCGCCACTCCTGCAGGCTCGTCTTCTGATCCGGCGCGGCACAAACCGCATCGTCAAGCGCAACGATCCTGATTCGTTCTACGCGGCCGTCGCAGCTGACGGCGACATGGGTGACGGCGTGAACCCAGTCTGCACGGTTGCCGATGAGGTCCACCGCTGGAAGACCCGGAAGCAGATGGAGAACTGGGATGTTCTCTCGAATGGTGGCATCACCCGGAAGCAGACGCTCACCGTCGCTATCACCACCGCCGGCGTGAAGTCAGAATCGCCGCTCGCCTGGCAGCTACACGAGCTGACCCGGCGCATCAAAGAAGGCATCGTCACCGACCCGAAGTTCTTCGGCCGGATCTATGGTGCCGACAGAACTGACGATCCCGGCGACCCAAAGACGTGGATCAAGGCGATCCCGAGCCTGAGAGAGAATGGCGGCTTCCTCGACATCGAGAAGGTCCGCGAGAAGTACGTCAGCGCGGTGGCGAAGGGCGACCTCACCAGTTTCAAACGGTACTTCCTCAACATGTGGGAAGACGCCGGCGGGCGCGCGATCGACATGGCGAAGTGGGAAGCGTCGAGCGGCGACTGGGTAGCCGAGGGCTTGCTCGAGCAGCAACCGGACTTCAAGGCCCGGTCCCTGCCGCATGAGCTGAAGGCCCGTTTCATCGGCCGACGTTGCTGGGCTGGCGTTGACATGTCGTACACCACTGATTTAACGGCTGTTTCGCTGTTGTTCCCGCGTGAAGATGAGGGCTTTGATGTCCTTCCGTTCTTCTATCTGCCGGACGCCAAGATCAAGTTACTGCAGACCCGCCTCGGCGTTCCGCTCCGTAAGTGGGCCGAACAGGGCTGGATCGAGCTTATCCCTGGCGAGGCGATCGACCATCGCATCATCCGGGCACGTCTGGAATGGGCTGCAGAGCTTTTTGACCTGCAGGAGATCGGTTTCGACAGGTGGAACTCGCGGGAGATCAGTCTGAAGCTACTGGAAGACGGCCAGCGGTGCGTGGAGGTCCAACAAGGCTTCGCCACACTGAACGAGCCATCGAAGAAGCTTGTTGAATTAGTTCTCACGGGGAGACTGAATCATGGTGGCCACCCGGTCATGCGCTGGAATGCCTCCTGCGTTAGCTCGCGTGAGTTGAACGACAATCTCATGTTCGAAAAGCCGAAGCGAGCCACTGACGCGGCGCGCATCGATGGCATTGCAGCGACAGTGAATGCCCTGCATCAGGCGATGGCGGCAACGTCCAACCTCGCCGCGATCGAGGTCTGGTAGATGAACGCCGCGGAGCGCAATCTCGTAAGCATGGGGATGCCGCCAGTATCCCTGCGGGGCATGGCACCGATCGAGCGCCGGTCCAGCCTTGAGAACCCTTCGACGTCGCTGGCCTACCCGGCTGAGTGGCTGCTGGACGTCTTCAGCGGCAGCCGGACTGATTCCGGCGTTCGCGTCTCGGAGATGACGGCCTTCCAGTGCTCGACATTCCTGTCGTGCGTGGACCTGATCGCCGGTTCGATCTCCACGCTCGACATGCACGTCTACGAGCGCAGCGTGAACGAACGTGGGCGTCTGGTGAACCGGATCGCCTACGATCACGAGCTCTACGAGACGGTGAGCTGCGAGCCTAACGACGAGATGACCCAGACGGTCATGATCAAGGCTTTCATGTGCCACTGCCTCGCGTGGCCGGCGGGCGCGATCGAGATCCAGAGGAATGCTGGAAACGGAGTCGTAGCGCTCTGGCCGCGAAACCCGAACAAGACCAAGCCGTTTCGCCTGACATCTGCTACTCGCCTCGAGGCGGCGCCGTGGCGTCCCTTCCCTGTCGTTCTGGCCGCCGGGACGCTCGCCTACAAGACGACAGACAACCAAGACGATATCGATAGCTCGGAGTCTGCTGAGCGAATCGTCCCAGCTGAGGACATGATCTACATCCCCGGGCTGAGCTTCGACGGCCGCATCGGGCAGTCGGTGGTTTCGCTGGCGCGGAATGTCCTCGGCCTGGCATTGGCGACTGAGAAGTTTGGGGCCAAGTACTTCGGGAACTTCGCGAAGCCGGGCGGGATCCTTGAGCTTCCGCCAGTGGCGCCCGGACAGCGCGAACAGTCGAAGCAATCGTGGATAGAAGCTCAGGGCGGTGAGAACTCGCACCGAGTAGCGGTCATGCCGGTCGGGGCGAAGTTCACCGCGATCTCGAACAACCCCGAAGAGTCGCAGACCATCGAGACACGGAAGCACGTCAGGACCGACATCGCCGCGATGATGCACGTCCCGCCGCGGATGGTTGGCGACGTGGACTCGAAGGGCAAGTCCAACACCGAGCAGGAGGCGCGCGAGTTCGTCCAGTACGCAATCGAGCCGTGGACCTCACTGATTCGGCAGGAGTTCAAGCGCAAGCTTTTCCCTCATCGGGGCGTCGGGCGCACCCCCAAGAACCGATTCTTTGTAGATTTCGACTTTTCGAAGATGCTCCGCCCTGACGCTGCGAGCCGCGAGAAGTTCAACGCATCCGGCCGCCAGTGGGGATACCTCAGCGCGAACGACGTACGGGCGAACGAAGGCCTGAACCCGATCGATGAGCCATGGGCCGATGAGTACCTGATCCCGGTGAACATGACGCTGGCCACCACGCCGGTCAACCCGCAAAAGAACATGCTTCCGGCCGCCGATGGCACAAAACCAGCCGAAGACGCGCCGAAAGAAGAGGACGTTGCCGCATGACCATCAAGAAGCGCGAAACACGAAGCCTGAAGGTCCGCGAGCTGCGGGCGACGACCAGCGAAGACGGTAAGCAGTACCTGGAAGGCCGGGCCGCCAGCTACAACGTCCTAAGCGAGGACTTCGGATACTGGCGCGAGCGCATCGCCCCGGGCGCCTTCTCTCGGGCGATCAGCGAGAAGCATGACGTTCGCCACCTGATCAACCATGACCGGAACCTCGTTCTCGGGCGCACGGAAGCCGGCACCTTGGAACTGGCCGAAGACGAGAACGGCCTCACGTTCCGGACGCTCGTTCCCGATACCAGCTATGCCAGGGATCTCGTGGTTTCGGTGGAGCGCGGCGACATCAATGAGTGCTCGTTCGGTTTCTATGCCGTGAACACCGCATGGATCGAAGAGCCGGACGCGGCGGACCCGAAACAGATGATGTACGTCCGGGAACTGCGGGATCTGGACCTGTTCGACATCTCGACGGTCACCTATCCGGCATACCCGGAGACGAACACCGAGCTCGAAGCGCGGTCTCTTCCCGAGGACGTGCCGGCTGACGTTCGATCCAAGTTTGAGCAGCGCGGCAAGCCAGAAGTGCCGGCAGTCGACGACTGGAAGACCCGGGCCGAAATGCGGCTCCGGATCGCTCAGGTTTTGCAGTAAACGCTCGCGGGCGCGGGCGAAATCAACCAACAGGAGAAACACAAATGGAACTTATCAAAGCGCGCCAGCTCCGTGAGCAGCGCATGAAGCTCGTCACCGACGCCCGGGCGTTGGTGGAAAAGACCGAGGTCACCGCGGAAGATCGCTCGAACTTCGACCGCATGATGGGCGAAGCCGACGGCATCAAAGCTGACATCGACCGCCTCGAACGCCTCGACGCTGCCGATCAGGAGCACCGCGGCGCGCCGCCGACTGGCCGCCTCGGGAATCTGGGCGAAATGAAGCCGGAAGAGCGCCAGAAGATGGCCCTTCGCAGCTACCTGATCAACGGATTCGAGCGGATGCCCGCGGAACTCCGCGACATCATGGTCGGGGCCGAGAAGCGCGACATGGGAACTGGCGGCGGAAATGCGCTGACTGGTACCGGCGGCGGCTACCTCGTCCCGGTTGGAATGGCCTCCGAGATCGAAACGGCGATGAAGTTCTATGGGCCGATGGTCAACGGAGACATCATCACGATGTTCGACACGTCGACCGGCGCTCCGCTGCCGTACCCGACCAGCAACGACACCACGGTCTCTGGCGAGCAGGTCGACGAAAACACGCAGGTGTCCACCAATGACATCACGATCGGAAACGTGAACTTCGACGCGTATCAGTTCAGCACGAAGATGATCAAGGTCTCCCGCCAGTTGCTGCAGGATTCCGCGTTCAGCTTCGAGGCCTTCATCAACAGCCGTTTCGCTGAGCGCCTCGGCCGCATCGTCAACACGAAGGCGACCACGGGCAGCGGTGCGAGCACCATCAACGGCATCATCACCGCAGCGACCAGCTCCGGCGTGACCGCCGCTGGCTCGGCCACCAACTCGGGCGGCGCTGAAACCGGTACCACCACGATCGGCTCGGACGATCTTCTCGACCTCATCCATTCCGTGGATATCGTGTACCGCCAGGGCGCGATGTTCATGATGCACGACACCACGCTCAAGGTGCTGAAGAAGGTGAAGGACAAGTACGGTCGCCCGCTCTGGCAGCCCGGCGTTGCCACCCGCGAGCCGGACACCATCGAGGGCTATGGCTATGCCGTGAACAACGACATGGCCGCGATCGCAACCGGCGTGAAGTCGGTGCTCTTCGGCCAGCTGAAGAAGTACATGCTCCGGCGCGTGAAGGAGTTGGAGATCCTCCGGCTCAGCGAGCGCTACGCCGAATTCGGGCAGGTTGCCTTCATCGGTTTCGCGCGGTATGACGGCGACCTGATCGATGCCGGAACTCATCCAGTCAAATATGTGACACAGGCGTAAGCCCCCCCTGTTGACACCCCCCCCCGCGTTCAGCCCTTCGCGACGCGGGGGGGGGCTCCTTAAAAAACAATGCACAAAAAAGCCGCCTTAGTCGGGCAGACATTTGGAGCCTGGGCAGTCTTAGAGAAGGTAGCTGCGCGGAAGCGCGGAGACGTGCAGATCTGGCTGTGCTCCTGCAAATGCGGCAATAAGACGCAAAGGGTCTCCAGCCATCAGTTAATCGCCGGCCGCAGTAAGGGCTGCCGCCGGTGCGCTGTCAAGCCTCGCATGCGGCTTCGTCCGTTTGAGGCGCTATTCCTGAAGGCATCACGCTCGGCGGCGCGAGAGCGGCACGGGTTCTCGCTTACTTATGACGAATTTGTCGCGGCGATCCAGCCAGAATGCCACTACTGCCTGGCTCCTTTGGTATGGGCCGAACACAACGTGAACAGGGGCGCCCAGGCTTACAATCTGGACCGAAAAGACAACGCCCTCGGGTATTCGGCTCAGAACGTGGTCGCCTGCTGTAAGCGATGTAATCACGGCAAAGGCGCGCGATTCACCCATAAAGAATGGTTCGGAATGACTGCATATTTTCGACTCCCCTCATGATCGACGAACACTGCGATTACTGCCGCCGGCCGTTTGGCCGAGAGCCGGAACACACGGCAATCTGCCCGACCTGCGGCCGTGAAAGCCATCGCGACACCTCAAACGTGGTCAAAAAACAGGAAGTTAGACCCGCTAAGCCACGCAAGAAGAAGCGCAAATGAGCTACTGCCGACAAATCGAACTGCCGACCGCAGAGCCCGTCTCGCTTGCTTCCATGCGGCAGTGGATGCGCATCCCCTCGGCGCTTACATCAGATGACACGACGATATCGACCTTGCTCAAGGCGGCCCGAGAGTCCGCAGAGACCATCACGGGCCGAGCTATCGCACAGCGCAAGTTCTGCATGGTGCTGGACGCCTTCCCTTACAATCCAGACTCCAACTGGGAGCGTTCAAACTTCCACGACTACAACCGTGGACTGTTCTCGCGATCGCGCGAAATCAAGCTGCCATTCCCGCCTGGCATCAGCGTTGACCCGATTCAGGTTGTCGCGTCCGACGGCACGATCACATCGCTGACGCAGGGCACGAACTTCATCCTTGACCGCATCTCCGAACCAGCCCGGATCACACCGCTACCCGGTAGCGACTGGCCCGCATCGCTGTATGTCGCGAACGCGGTGAAGATCCCCTTCACGGCTGGCTACGACCCGGACCCGACGGTAGTCAGCACATCCACGATCGCGGGTTCCACCCCGAGCCAGCAGCCCGTGTCCACTGTCGTTACCGGCATCCCGGCGACCTTGGCAGTCGCGATCATGCAGCTCGCGAACTTCTGGTATGAGAACCGCGGCATCGAAGGCCAGGTCCCGAAGCACATCGAACAAGCCCTCTGGTCACAAGCCGTGATCGACTTCAACCCCACCCGATAGAGGTTTCTGCAATGCCGAAAACAAAGAAAGTACCGACGGAGATCGCTCCCACCGCCGCTGCGACGTCGGAGCTCCCAGCGCCCCATAAGATCGTGGCCGCGATCGAGGCTGCCGAACAAAATGGCGGGGCTGGCCATGAGAAGCTCAGCCACGCGCTGGACATCGTGACCGAGTCCAGCGGAGCGATCGCAGCCGTTTCGACGGACCCGCGAGTGGCAGCGATCGCGAACCTCATCAGCTTCACGGTAACGGCGCTCAACCTTTTCCGTTCCGGCATTTTCAAGGGGGCTAAATAGCCATGAAGGCACTCTTTCTCGCTCTCGCCTTCTGCGCTGTTGCGCTCGCGCAATCAGCAACCCCGCGCACCTGCCCGCCCGGACAGTTCCAGAACTGCTACGTGATGGAGGCGCAGTCAGTTCCCACGACACCCACCGTCATCACCACGTCAACACTGACCCTCACTGGCGGCTGGATCTCCTGCACGTCGGCGAGGACCATCACGCTCACTGACGGTAACGCGATTGACGTCATGCCAGCCGTTGCAGTCGCAGCCAATCAGGTCGTTTCACTGACCTCGGTCATTGGGGGTGCCTACATCTCTGGCGGGTTCTCGATCTCAGCGTCGGGGTCCGGCTGTAAGTGGTCTGCATGGTGGAGGCAGTAATGCGAATCGCTATCGCCCTACTGTCTGCCTCTCTTGCGTGGGGCCAGTTGTCCAGCATTCCGACAGTTACCAGTGCGTCGGACTTATCGGCGGGTACGCTGCCCGCCGCTCGCCTCCCGGCACATACCGGCGACGTGACAAGCCCGGCCGGGTCAGCCGTCACCACTGTGGCCTTCGTTGGGGGCGCAACTGCCGCTGCCGTTGCGACTGCCTCAACCGCCGCACCTGTCGTTGGAAGCGTTTCCGTAACAGGGCAGACCACTGCATTGGGTGCGACAACCTTTTACACCTCCACCGTTGCGGGCACCTACCGCATGTGCGTCGCAGCGTGGCTGACCACCACCGGAACCGGCGGCAACATGGGCATTTACTCCCTGGCCGACTCAGGGAACGGCCTGACCCCAGCAGCCTCGATTCTGGGGAACAACGTCAACATGGCGTCGATCACCGGCAATAGCGGCGGGTGCGTTGTTCTGCGTCTAGGCACTGCGAAAAACCTGCAGTACCAAACCGTTTTCAATGCCGTTACGGGTTCCCCGGTTTACAACCTTGACGTCACCGTGGAAAAGCTGAAATAGCAGGTACCGCAATCGAGGGAATGATGACAAACCTACAGAAAGTACTCAATGCGGCCATCGCCGCGAAGGACAAGGCACCAGCGAAGTGATGGAACTAGTACTGCAGCGGTCGCCATCGGTTCACGGCTTCACCCTGGGCGCACTCCTGATCGAGGGCGTTCACGAGTGCTGGACGTGCGAGGACGAGGTTCGGGAGGTCCCCGGCGTTCCCGTCGAGCAGTGGAAGGTTCCCGGCAAGACAGCCATCCCGTCCGGCCGGTACCGCGTCATCATCGACTTTTCGAAACGCTTCAGCCGGCTGCTTCCGCTCCTGCTCTGCGTTCCCGGCTTCGGCGGGATCCGGATTCACCCCGGCAACGATGCCGACGACACCGACGGCTGTATTCTCCCCGGCTCGATCCGCCTCTCAACTGGCGTCGCTCAGAGCCGCCTTGCCTTCGAAGCGCTGTTTAGGAAGATTCAGGCGGGAATTCAGGGCGCTGGCGAAGTTTGGATCGAAGTGCGGAACCCTTGTGAGGTGGTAAGTTGACGCGCAAGAACATGCAGTTGATAGTTGACGAGGGGAAGGGTGACTGCTTTCGGGCGTGCGTTACGTCGCTGCTTGGTATCCCGAACGACCCTGAACTGCCGAACGTTGACGACCCGGCATGGTTCTTCAAATGGCAAAAGTTTCTTGGTCCCTTGGGCCTCGAAATAAACTACACGGATGCTTGTTGGCGCAATGGCTACTGGATCGCCAGCGTGAAGAGCAAGAATTTTGCAACCTGCACTCACGCGATTGTCATGCAGCAGCAGGAGGTGTTTCATGATCCTTCGACCAAGGCGAGGTACGAAGAAGGCGAGTCCCTGCTGGGTTCCACTGTTGTGAATGGCGGATGGTTTCTGGAAGTAGCGGACGCCTCAAAGCTGGCCGCGCTGGTGGAAATGCAAAAGAAGTATCCGCCTCAATGAACGATTCACACCGGGCACCGGCCTTGAGAACCGGCACCCGGGCGAAACAGCAAGTACGACCCCCAAGGAGGGCCGCAAATGCAGACCACAGTTTACAAGATGGGCCAGGCATCATGATCATCGACGAAAAGGAGTACAGTAGCCTGGCGCTACTGAAGTGGATCGTCGCCTTTGCGATCACGCAATGGCTTCAGATCCCCGGCTTGGTCCGGACTCTCCTTGTTTTGATGGCCATGGACTATATGGCGGGCCTCATGATCGCGATTACGGGCGGCAAGCTCTGCGCCCGGGTTGGCTGGAAGGGACTGGTCAAAAAAGTGGCCACGCTGACCCTGTTGCTGGCGTTGCACGTCGCCGAGAATCAGGCGGGCTTTTCCGCTGGCCTCGAAAGTATTTGCGGGCTCGGCTTCATCATCAACGAACTGATTAGCCTGATCCAGAACTTCGCCGCGCTCGGTGTGCCGATCCCGTCACCGCTGATGACGGCACTGGCAGCAGCCAAGAGCGTCCGGGGCTCCAACGCCAGGCAGGATGACGTCGACAGCCTGAGCGCCCAACGGAGCGAGGCGGTGGCCACGGACACCAACGCTACCGCACACCGTATCGAGGACAAGCTTTGAGCTGGCCCTCCATCAACCCCGGCGAGCTGCGGCACTCTTGCACCATTCAGCAGCAGTCCGCGACGACTGACGGTTCCGGCGCCACGGTGGCGTGGAGCGACTTCACGACCGCTTTCGCGAAGATCGTACCCGCGAAAGGTCGCGCAGCCATCCAGTCGGGACAAACCACCGCCCAGGTGCCGATGGAGATCACGATCCGCTGGCAGCCGGGCATCCTCGCCAATATGCGCATCATCGGGCCGAACGGAACGTACCTGATCGAGTCCATCGACAACGTCGAAGAACGGAACGCGCTGCTCGTTCTCACCTGCATCGCCCTCGGAGCCAACCAATGAAAAAGACCGCCACGCCATCAACACCGACGCTCCCGCTCATCTCCTGCCTTTGCGTCACCCGCAACCGGCGCGAGTGGCTTCCGAAGGCCATCGCTTGCTTTCTGGCTCAGGACTACGAGCCCCGCGAGCTGGTCATTGTGGTCGACGGTGACGACGTAGCCGATCTCGTCCCAGCCGATCCGCGCATCAGGGTAATCGAGTTCAGCGGTACCGTTGGCGACAAGCGGAACGCCGGGAGCTACGCCGCAAACGGGGAGATCATCGCGGTTTTCGACGATGACGACCACTCCGCTCCCGGCCGTCTCACCGATCAGGTTACCCGGCTGCTCGAATCCGGCAAGGCCGTGACCGGATATCACACCCTCCGGTACACCGACGGCGATCGCTCATGGATGTATCTCGGGACGCCGTTCTTTGCTGCCGGCACGTCGCTTGTTTACCGTCGCACATGGTGGGAGTCTCACCCCTTCGCATCGAAGAACGTCGGCGAAGATCGCGACTTCGCGGACGAGGCCTGCTGGGCCCATCAGATGACGGCCGCCCGGGCTGGCGAGTTCATGTACGCGAACTTTCATGCTGGCAACACTGGCGGCGTGATTTCCGTTGGGGATAACTGGCTGCCACTGTGATCGAAGAAGGCATCCAGAAGCTTGTTCAGACAGACAGCGCTGTCGCTGCCCTCTGCACGGCTGGCGGCTTCATGGCCACCTTGCCCAAAGGCACCGCGCTCCCCAGCTGGAGCTACACGACGATCCATGGGGCAGCTACGCCGCACCTCCGGGGCATCGACGGCCTGACCGAGTGGGAGGTTCAGATCGACGTCTTCGGCTCAAGTCCCCTTTCCACTCTCCGACTCGCGAAAGCAATCACCCGAGTTCTCGACGGCTATTCCGGCACACTGACCGACGCCGATGCAACGCAGGTTCAGGAATGTTTCTGGACCAGCCAACACGACTTTTTCGACGACGCGGCGCGGACGTACCGCCGGATGCTCGAATTCTCAATCTGGTACGCCAGCAACTAACGAACACAGGAGAGTAACCAAATGCCAAGAACATCAGCGTCTGTCGGCCAGGGAGCACAGTTTTTCACTGGCACCGGAACGACTTCACCGACTTACACCGCCGTCCTCGAGATGGCGTCCATCAGCACCCCCCGCAAGAAGCGGGAAAGCGTTGAGGCCACGCACCTGAAGTCTGCCAGCGACGTGGACGAGTTCATCCCCGGCGGCACGGTTGACCCGGGCGAGATCCAGATCTCTGGCAACTTCATCGGGGACGCAACGCAGGAGACGATCCAAACACTGATCGACGCCGGGACGGTCTTCCCCTGGAAGTTCACCAGTGCCGCAAAGATCGGCGGAACCGCGCTGGCTGGAACCTCAGTCCTCACGCTCACCGGCTACGGCTTCTTCACGGATTCAGGCGAGGGGCCGTTCGAAGCCAAGGGCAAGAAGGTCGACATCATGGCCACCATGAAGGCCACCGGTCCCATCACTCGCGCAATTGCCTAAATGCTCGCTGATCTCCTGATTCGCCCGCCGGTACTGACTCTCGCTGGCGCGGTGTGGCCGATCCTTTTCGACCATGCCGCGCTACTGGAGATCGAACGGCTCACCGGCCTCGATGTACTGGCGGGCGATCTGGACCTCTGGCAGCCAAACACGAAGCAACTCAGGGCGGCTCTTTGGGCTGCGCTGAGAAGGGCAGGTTACACCGGAACGCTGAACCTGATCGGCTCCCTGATGAGTGCTCTGGATCTCCCGGAGATCCGCCGGCAACTGATCGAGGGCTGGATCGCCTCGATGCCGGAACCGGACGAGGAGCAAGATCCGGACGAAGAAGAGGGCGAACCGCTCAAGCGTTCGAAGCTGGAACTCTGGGCTGAAGCCCGATTCGATCTTCGGCTCTCGGATTCCGAATGGCTGGCGATGACACCGCGGCAAGTCGACCACCTTCGCCGTCGGCAACTCGCAAAGATCAGACACGAAGAGCTTTGCGCTGGAATCACGGCCGCTGCGGTCGCCAACTTCTCGGGCCGACTCACCGAAGGTCGCGGGCCGGATAGCTTCATGCTTCACCCCTACCCGGCGAAAGCCGACACCATCGACGACATCTTGCGGGCAACCGCACACCTACCGAGGACCGAAGGCAGCATATGACCGAAAAGAAGCCAGTAACGATCAAGATCGACGGCACCGAGTGGCCGATCGAACTCGACACCAACGACCTGATCGAGGTCGAAGAGATGACCGGGCACAACGTGCTGATGGGGGCCGTGAACCTAATGCTCCCCTCGTTCGGCCTTCTTCGGGCGCTGCTCTACGTGGCGCTCAAGAAAGGTGGCGCGAAGTTCAAGCTCGAAGAGGTCGCGGACTTCATCGAGATGGATAACGCTGTTGAGTTGCGCGACTCCCTGATTGCCGCCTGGCGCGGTGACATGGTGGCGGTTTCCGTCCCTACCCCGAGTGCCCAATAACACCCAGATCGAAGGGCTGAAGGAAGCTCAGGAGATGTTGCGGCGAGCGCCGCGCGTCATCGCTCAAAAGGCGCTGGCGAAGGGGATGCTCGCCGCGACCGCCGTCATGGGGCAAGAGGTTCTATCGAGAACGCCTCGCTCCACGAAAGCAACCCACACCGACCCGCATCTCGCCGACAGCATGGTCGTTGACATCCAGATTGACGAGGCGGCCGGCTCAGCGCACGCGGAAATCGGCTTCGGGAAACAGGGTTACCGTGCGCTCTGGGTCGATCACGGCCACCAGCACGTATCTCACGGTGGCAAACGGGGCCCGTTCGTTCCCGCCAATCCATTCATGCGGCAGGCTGCGATCTCAGCGGCCGACGCCACCATTGCAGCTTTCGAAGACGCGTTCGTCCAGGCAGTAAACGAGGAATTCGAGTAACCCCATGCCACGCGCCAGAGCCGGACAAATCTACATCGGGATCGATGCCCGAACCGAGAAGTTCAACCGCGACACTCAGGTTGCCAGCCAGCAGCTCGCCAAGTGGGGGCAGGCCGGACTTACCGCCGGGACGCAAGTAGCCCGGGGTATGGGGCAGGCGACCGAGGGCGCACACCACTTCATGCTGATGGCTGCCGAGGTGTCCGCCGTCGCCGCGAAGTACTACGCCGTCACGTCACGGGGAGCCAGTGCGACCGAGCAGCTGGTCAACGTCTCGCGCGGGCTCCGGCTCGCACTCTCGCCGACTCCCTTCACGGCGGCGGCGATCGCAGCTGGCCTGCTGACTCAGCAGTTGTTCAAGATGACGAGCGCCCGGGCCAAGATCATCGAGCAGCAGGCACTGTTCGCGGCCAGCTCGAAGATGCCGTTCAGCGCCGTAGATCGCCTCGATTCAATCACCGGAGCCGCCGGCGGGGACGTGTCGAGATCCCGGTCACTGTTCACCGACCTTTCGCAGCGCGTCTCCACAAACCGGCTGGGCGTCGAATCCGGATTGTCCGCGCTCGGCGTCTCCGCTGAGTCCATCGACAATCTGGATCCCGTACTGTTGGGGAAGATCGCTCAGGGCTTCGCGGACATCGAGGACCCGGTCAAACGAGCTGCGGCAGCAGTTGCCCTGTTCGGAGCGGACAAAGCGGCCGAGGCGCTCAAGGACCTGAACCCATCGTTCGCGGTGGCAGCCCAGGCAACGGAGCGATTCGGCGTAGTGATGGACGAGACGGCCCGCAATCACATCTATGCGTTCCGTCGCGAGATCCTCAGCCTGAAGCAGATCTTCGACTTCAGCGGGGAGAAAGCCGGAATCGAAAGCTTCGGCAAGGGCGTGGAAGTAGTCTTCGCTGATCTCGTCGACTGGGCGCGCCGTGGGTCCGAGGAAACGGGCAAGTGGCTCGGCAAGATTCAAGCCGTACAGGTATTTAAGGGCTGGCTCAGTCAGGACAATGCTCTTCCCGGTGTGCCATCGATCGCCGGGGCGAACACACAGCGTCAGTCTGTGCAGACCGGGCAGGCTGCCGACGCGCTTTGGGCCGAGGCTCAGGGGATAGCTCGCCGGAAGTCCGAGAACACGCGGGCTGGCAGACAAGCCGCGCTGGATGACGCCAAAGAGAGCGCCAGCGACGCTGCGAAGAAGCTGAGCAAAGACGACGCGGCCCGTCGCCAGAACCCGAACTCGCCGACGCTCCTATCGAACGACGAGCGGTTCCGCCTGGCGACACAGCAGCAGGCATTCGGCCAGAAGGCCAGAATCCTCAAAGAGCAAGTCGCGACGATGGAAGAGGCCGAGAAGGCCGAGCAGAAAGCAACGGCTGCGGCCGAGGAACTGGCGAAGTGGCGCGGAAAGGCAACGGAGCGGCTCAAGGCCCTTTCGGCTTCGGCTTTCGAGCGCACCCTCCACGATCCGATCGCTCAGCAGATCTACCGTGGATCCGCCGAGGTCATGAAGGACTCGGACCGGACGACTGCCGACGAACGCGCCGGTCGCGCGGCGATCGAGACCCGGACACTGGCAGAGATTGTTCGGGAGCAGCAGTCCAAGTGGGCGAAGGATTACCTTGCCAGCGGAGAGGCGAGCGGAGATTCTGAGAGCACAGGCCCAGCGCTCGGCTGGCTCGCCAAGGACTTGCGCAGGAGTGTTGAGCGCGACGAGAACTCCAGGAAAGTTGCGGATCGCTCACATGACTGGCTCCGCCGTGACGATTCTTTCGCTGTCGATGGTATTCGTGCTCGCGCCGGGCACGAAGCCAACATGGCGACCATCAACTCGCACGGCGATGAGGCGGCGCTCGCGGGTCAGGTGCTTCAAATTCGACTGAAGTCCATCGAGGCAGAGCGCAAGCGGATTGCAGAGCACGCCACCTATGAAGAGATGGAGATCGAAACCGCGCGACTCTTGCACGACTCCGACGAGGCGAGGCTCAACTACGAAGAACGGCTTGCGGCTTACCAGCGGCGGCGCATGACGACGGCGCGCGACGGCGCTCGTGAGTTCTTTCTAGACATGCAGGAACAAGCCGTCACTACCGGCCAGATCGCCTACACCGCGCTTCATTCCGCCGTTGACGGCTTCTCCGCGAGCATCGCGAACGTGGCCACAGGAGGCAAGGGGAACTTCGGCCAGATGATTCAGGGGATCGGCCGCCAGGCAGTTGAGGGAACAGTAAAGCAGGCTATCCAGAAACTGCTTGGCACTTTCGCGAAAAAGGGACCGACAGGGACGGTCGATGATCCGATCTTTGTAAACATGAGCGGCAGCCCCGGGGGGAAGCCGAACACACAAGGCGGCATTCTCGGAAGGCTCGGCGGTGGCGGCAGAGGGATCTTCGGCGGCTCCGGTGGCGGGATGATCTTTCATGCCCTGGGCGGCGCGATGGCTGGAGGTCCGACGGTTAGCCATACGTACTACGTGAACCTGCCACCGGGTGCGAGCCAGTCGGAAATCTTCAGGGCTATCCGCGCGGCCCACGATTCCTCGGTTTCAACGGGCGTCCAGGCGACGATCGAGCGCTCGAAGCGGACGCCGCAAAGGTAACGATTCTATGGCCACAGTCTTTGGATGGGAACTTATCGTGATGCCTTCGACGCCTGCAGCTCCGGCGTCGATCGACTGGACAGCCACGGACACGGTGGCAGTCTCCCGCTCGCCGTTCACCGGGCAGCAGCAGACACAGAACTGGCGCGCCTCCTGGTTGGAAGGCTCGGTTAAGATGCCGCCGATGAAGCATGGCGTTACTGCGAATGCGTGGATAGCGTTCCTGCTCGGGCTGCAGGGCATGGCTGGTGTGTTCCAGATCGGGGACCCGCTGGCCAGTTCGCCACAAGGTACGGGCGCGGGAACGATCGTTGTGAACGGGGCGAGCCAGACCGGCTACACGCTCGCCGTTAGCGGCGGTACCGGTGCCGGCTGTTTGCTCCCAGGTGACTTCATCCAGATCGGGTACCGGCTGTATCGCAACCTGAGCACCTACAACGGGGGCGCGGCAACGCTCAGCATTTGGCCGCCGATCAGGGAATCCCCGCTGGACGCCACGGCCGTCGTGACCTCAAATACCAAGGGACTGTTCCGACTGAAGTCGAACACGCGCGGCTGGTCGATCAACAAGGCCCGGCATTACGGCATTTCGTTCGACATCGTGGAGGCGCTCTAAATGTGGTGGTGGTTTTCTTCCCCCGACGACTGGGAGCTTCACGTTCTCGACTGGAGAGTATTGCGTCTTCGGGGGCGGCTGAAAATCCAGATAGCCGACCCCTATATTCGACCAAATCTTTACGTAACGGTGGTGGGATAAGTGCCAAGAGATATGTCAGCGGCGATGCTTGCAGCCGTCGCTGCGAGCGATCTGCGTCCGGCTATCTTCGTGACCGCAGCATTCACCAGTGGGACGGTTTACATGTGGACCGGCTTCGGATCGGTCGCCTGGGGCGGTCATACATGGCTCGGCGTCGGTTCGTTCGGCAGCATCTCGACCATCGAAGACGGCGCGACAGTTGAAGCCCGGGGCGTCACTCTGACGCTGAGCGGTATCGATCAAGCACTCTTGACCGGCGTGCTCGATGAGTTCATCCTGGGCGCACCTGCAACGATCTACCTCGGCCTGTTCAACTCTTCGAATGCGCTGATCGCCGATCCGGTTGTCGCGTGGGCGGGAAAGATGGATCAGCCGACCATCGATGTCGGCGCGGACTCGGCCATCATCTCGATCAACTGCGAAAACCGTCTGGTCGACATGAACATCAGCGTTCAGCGAAGGTATACCAACGAAGACGCCCAACTGGACTACGTCCCATCCGTCGGCATTCCGTTCGATAAGGGTTTCGAGTTCGTCAACACTTTACAGCAAAAGGCCGTTTTTTGGGGGCATGCGCCCAACTCTTTAAATAACGTTTGAGCTAAACGGCAGAGCATATGACGCGACTCGGAAACTGGCAATCGGCGCTCGACCGATTCATCAACGAGCACCGGTCCGACCGTTTCCAGTACGGGACGTGGGACTGCTGCCTTTTCGTCTGCGGGGCGATCGAAGCCATGACGGGAACTGACATCGCGGCTCACTTTCGCGCGCGGTACCGGACCCGCAAGGAAGCGCTGCGGGCTATTCGGGAGAAGACAGGGCGGGCATCCATCCGCGCCGTGGCTGAGGACGCAGCAGCCGTTCACGGCATGCCGCTGGCCGCATCTCTTCGGCGCGGAGACATGGCGCTCGTCCGCTGGGGCGCTCGCGGTTACCTGCTCGGGCTGGTGTCGCTCACTGGGCGCGACGTCCTGGCCGTTTCAAACGCAGGCACAGTGCGACTTCCGTTATCGACCGTAGTCATGGGGTGGCACGTATGAAGGTAGTAATCGGCGTTGCGGCGATTGCCGCGGGCGTTGTTCTCGCCGTGACCACCGCTGGCGCTGGCATCGGAGTGCTCGCCGCCATCATCCACGCGACCGGATTCGCTGCGGGACTGATCTCGGCGGGCGCCGGAATGGTCCTCGCTGGTGTCGGGACGCTGATTTCTGGCTCTGGAGACGCCGGCGCTTCTGGTTCTGGCGCTATCAGCGGAGGCGGTGGAGTCTCCGGTTCCGCCAGCGTCAACCCAATCGCGCCGCACGTCGTCATCTACGGCCGCACTGTCATCGGCGGGACCGTGGTTTACGAGCACGAGTGGGGCGACGAGAACAAGTACCTCGACATGGTCATCGTCCTTGCCTCGCATCCGTGCGCCAGCATCGACCGGCTTCTCTTTAACAAACAGTTCGTACAGCTCGAAAGCTACGGCGATGGCACGTACGACAGCTTCCAACCTCTTCAGCAAACGGAGAACATCTTGCACATCAGCAGAACAAAAGGCGTAATCACAGTCATTCTGGCAGCGGCGATTCCACTGCTGACCGCTGGCGACCGGCTCACGATCGACGGCGTAAGCGACCTGACCATGCTCGGCCGCTGGCCAGTTGAGTCGGTTTCCGTTGACCACATGACGTTCACCTACCTGTGCGGCGGGTCCGACGTTGCCGATCTGGGCGCGCATGGCAGCGTGACGACAGCCTGGGCGGATTACGAGCGGAAGGTCCACATGGAAGTCCTGCTGGGCAATCACGTCTCGACGTTCCCCGGCATGCTCTCCGGGACACCGAACGACGGGGACACTGGCGATCTGCTCGTCGCGCCCAACAACCCATGGACCGCGGCCCATCTCCTGCAGGGCAAGACGGCCGTGTTCCTCCGATTCCACTACGACGAGAAGGTTTTCTCCGGCGGACTCCCCCAGATCAGCTTCCTTGTCAGCGGGAAGAACGACATCTACGACCCGCGCCTCGGCGACTATGGCGACCCGGGGACCACAGGCTACACCGAGAACGCGGCCCTCGTCATTGCCGATTACCTCGCAAACCAGACTTACGGCTTCAAGGCGACGTACGGTTCCGAGATCCCGATTGCGCCACTGATCGCCGCTGCTGACATCTGCGACGAGGCTGTCTCGCTCGCGATCGGCGGAACCGAGCCACGTTACGCGCTGAACGGGAAGTTCGACCTCAGCGTGCGCCGCGGCGAGATCCTGCAGAACCTGCTCACCGCGTGCGCCGGACGGCTCACTTATCAGGGCGGCCAGTTCGTCATCTGGCCTGCAGCCTGGAACGGTAGCTCCCCACTGGCGGCTCCGACCCTCGGCAGCATGTCCGGCCCGTTCCGCTGGAAGCCAACCGTAAGCATCCGGGACCTTTACAACGGCGTCAAGGGAACCTACATCAGCCCGGCGAACAACTGGCAGGCGTCGGATGTTCCAGCCTACGCTCAGGACGTGGCGCACGGCTACGCTTCCGATGCGAACCTCGCAGCCGACGGTGACGAACGCCGCTGGCTCGACATCCAGCTTCCGTTCACGATCTCGCCCGCGACGGCCCAGCGCCTCTGCAAGATCGAACTGCTTCGAAGACGCCATCAGGGAACGGGAACGTTCCGGTTCAACATGACGGGCTACTCGATCGCGCCGATGGACGTCGTCACCATGGACCTCGCCTACTTCGGATGGAGCGGCAAGCAACTGGAAGTTCTCGCGCACCGCTTCACTTTCGATAAGCAAGGCGAGGATGAACTGACGCTGCTCGGCACCGAGATCGATGTCCAGGAGACTGATGCCGACATCTACGACTGGAGTACCTCGGAGGAACTGAGCCCGCAAGGCTATCAGCAGCCGGCCATTCCCGACGGACGTGCACCAGCTCCGCCGACCGGCCTCACACTGCAGAGCGATGCCGACACGGCCGTCGTCGGGCCCAAGGGCAAGATCACCCCAGCGATCCTCGTTTCATGGACCGCCCCGACGGACGGATACGTGACCAACGGCGGGCACATCGAGGTCCGGTACAAGCTGCTCGCCGCTTCCACCTGGACGGGGATGCCCAGCGTCAACCCTTCCGTGACTAAGGTCCGGATCGTCAACGTCACCGACCACGAGCAGTACACCGTCTCGATCCGGAGCGTCAACGCGGGCGGCACCCCTTCTGACTGGGTCACTGCCAACATCAGAGCTTCCGGAGCGCGGCGTCCGCTTCCATGGCGGCCATTCTCCGAGATCGTATTCTCGGCTCCGTTCCGAAAGGGCGTCGACCTCGCCCAGCGTGGCGGCGATCTGGAGATCTCCGGGTATCCGCCAGTGAATCGCCTCTCGCCAACTCTGGCCGCTCCGGTCATCGATGAGGCTGGCGTGGTGACTGCCCGGCCTGCCAACTCGCTCCCACTCGGTGACTGGATCGCCCGCATGTACGGCATCGACTCGAACGGGCTCTACTCGCCCGCTTCCGGTTACCTCACCTTCGGTATCGTCACCTCGACGTCGCGCGTCACATTCGCGGCGAACTTCCCGGCCGGCACGGTCCACGCCCAGCTATTCATCGGGCGCGACAAGGATCACATGCTCAGCCAGGCGACCATCGTGACGCCTGTCTCCGGGAATCAGAACATCGACACGATCAGCTATCTGGCTGGATACGGCCCGCCGGACACCCGGGCGACCAAATTCCGCGTGAAGGCTGCTCGGGAGGTTCACGGCGGGCGCTTCGTTGCCACCGTGACGGCGGCAACCTCTACGGACGTAACGATCAGCATTCCGTCTGCCCTAACGGTGAACTCGCTCGTCAATGCAAAGCTCAGCTTGATCAGCAAGTACGGACTGCCGGACACCCAGACCGGCGTAGATTTCACCATCAGCGCGAACGACGCAGCGGGCCTGATCTCAATCGGGAACATCGGCACGCCGATCGACGTGGGCGATCTCGTTCTCGTCCGGACCTACGCCACGTCAGCGACTTCGACCACGATCAGGGACACCGGCTGGGCATCTCCCTTTGCTCCGACCGGCCTCGATGTCGACCAGGACAAAGACAAGCGTCTAATGATTCTCTACGACCCGACTGGCTCCGCACTGCCGGGCGACACGGTCACGGTCCTCTCGAACACCAGCGACACGCATACGGTGACGCCGTTCCCCCGGACTCCCGGCGCCGGGACGGCCTACATTATCGTCGAACCCGCCGACATCATCAGCATCGACACGAAGCCGTTCGACAACATCGTGATCCCGGGCACTGGCGACGCTCCGGTAATTGCCACGATCCCAGCCGGAGACCTCGGCGGGGCGGTGGCTCTGGTTTGGGTCTGCACGCTGGACGAGGACGGTAACGAGTCCATTCAGGACGCGGACGGGCTTCGGGAGATGTACATCTTGCCGCCGGAAAGCACGTCGCCGTCCAGCGTCACAATCATTGGAAGCCCGGTGGTGTTCTAATGACCACACAAGCAAGCCAGACCCCGTCCGACTTCATGGGGGATCACCTCAGCGTCAGGATGGTCCAGGCGCGCGGCGATGACTCGGCAGATGACTTAATCCCGCTGCAGGACGCGCTGGACTACGCCTGCGCGAATCGCACCGGAATGCTGGTTCCTCCTGGGGTTTATAAGGCCACCTGCGCGGCTGCTGCGGCCATATCGTCCGCTACCAACGCCAGCGCGGCTATCTTCACTGTGGCGAGCGCCCCGGCTGACAGGTCACCGGTCATCATTACTGGATTCACCGGCTCCTGGTTGAGCGCGAACGGGCTTTATCGGGCAACGCGGATTTCCGCCACAACGTTCTCGATCCCGATCAACTCTTCCGGGTTTGGTGCTGTCGCTGGCTCCCCGAAGTTCGCGGTGGGCCTGTATATCAAGACAGGAAACCCCGGCATCTACGGCCAGGTGGGGCTCGGAAGCGCACAGCCAGCTATCAAGTTCTATGGATCTGGCGACGGGCTCACCATTGGGGATAGCGTCACCCGTGTATTCGCGGCACAAGTCCAGAACATTGGGTTCGTTGCGGCGAATGGCGCGACCATGCGCTACATGATCAACGTGCAGAACATGAGTGAGGTGGTCTGGCCGGGAATTGCGATCAGCGCTACCGGTACCGGCACGTTTCAGGCTGGCCTCAGATTGTCCGATGCTGATGGTATTGCCTTCCATCGGCTCACGATCTTTCCGCCATCTTACGCCGCTGGCTCAGTAGGGGTCCTCTTTGACGATGCGGTCCTTTACGGCAACCTGACGATCAGTTTCATCGCGCCCGTCATCGGAAATCTTGAGGCGGCGTACGATATCAGGAACCTCCAGACCGGCAGTGTCTACGCCTTCTACACCGAGAACTGCAAGTACGGCGTTCGTGTGGACAATACATCGCATAACTCGGTCCTCCAGAAGGTTACCTTTCATTCGGGCGAGTTCAACACCTCGGGGACGGGCGCGCCAAGCCACGCGGTCCTGAGCGTGACTTCGGCTGCCGCTAAAACACTCGAAATGGAACATCTGCGGTTTGATGACTGCCGCATCTTCCTTTCGGGGGGCGTGTCGTATCCGTTCCAAATCAACCTCGCGTCCACCACTGCCCAGTACCCCACCTCGCGCATCTCCCTGCACGTCACGAACTGCGCATTCTTCGGGGTGCTCAATGCAATCGTGGATGTCGTTAACCCGGATAACATCACCTGCAACCTGTACTTTGAGAACAACTACGCTTACGACAACACGGCAGTCATCCGCACGCCAGACGTAAGCACGACAACCCTGGCGAAGGTCTTCGATGCGACCCCGGTAGACGGCGACGGGAACCCGCTGTACAGGATTGACCCGACCGGAGCGGTGAACCTCTACGGCTCAACCGGCAACACGATGGTTCGACCGGGAGCGAACTATTACGGGCGCGGGGTCATTGCAGGCACATCGATCTTCCCCTACAATGCTGACGGCTATTTCAAGCTAGTGGCTGGTGGCGGTATCCCCGTGCCTCCTTCGACGAGCATACCCTCGCCTAGTTCTTCGGTCTCTGTTGAGCTGTGCGGCTTCAACACGAATGCCGACATGGATCGGACCATAGTATTCTGCATCGCAGGCACAGAGATTTTCCGAATCGACGGCGGCAAGGTGCTTCTGAGCAATGCGCCGCTGAAAGGCGCGTCAGGCACCGTAACGATAGACAGCGGGCTATCGGTGACCGGCAGCCAGCTGCTCAGCGGCAACCTCCAGGTGCTGGGGCTAACTGCTTCCCTTCCGACGAAAACGAACGCCTCGAAGGTTCTTGTGTCGGGGGCTATCGACCTCGCCGCCGAGGTCACAGGGCAACTTGCGACCTCGAACGGCGGGACGGGGGCGAACTACGCCAACTTTGCTGCATTGGTTGCGGCAGTAAAAGCGGCACTCGGCCTCGGCATTGGCGACATCTCCGGGCTGACGGCAGCGCTGGCAGCGAAGGCAGCAACGGGCACGGTTACCAGCGGGCCGTCTGCTGGAGCCGCACACACTCACACGATCTAATAACCGCGCAGAATCGCAGCGGCGCTCTCCACTTCCCCACGGTCGCCAGCGAAACAACCCGAGAGCGAAAACTCTCATCAAGACACCAACCGAAAACAAAAGGACCAACAATGAAAACGAAGAACCTACTTGCAAGCCTTATCCTCACCGCTACTATGGCGCTGGGGCAGTTCGCCAGTATTCCCGGGCCCAGCGGGTCTGTCACGAGCATATCCACCAGCTCGCCGATCACGGGCGGCCCGATTACAGCGGCCGGCACCATAGCCTGCGACACGTGCGTGGTGGGCAGCCTGACGGTGGGGGGCAACCCCGGCCCGGTCCCCTACGTAAGTGCGGCGGGCACGCTGGCGGAAGACGCAACAAACTTCTGCTGGGACGCCACGAACCATACGCTGGGCGTGGGGAATTGCGCCCCAGGTTCCACTTACAAGATCAACGTAACTGGGCTTATCAACGCTTCAACGGGCTACGTGATCGGTAGCAGCGCGGGGCAAATCGGCTCGAATTACAACGCCGCTACCTCTATGAAGCTCATCTGGCAGAACTCAAGCAGCATCTTCGCTGGTGCTCCGGACCTCAGTGTCAGCCGAAATGCGGCAGGGGTGCTCGAAGTTGGCACCGGGGCAGGTGGCGTCGGTGGAGACCTAAAGCGCCGCTTCGACGTTGACACCGTGGCGACCATCGCCAGCGCGACCACGATCGCGCCCGTAAACCGCATAAACCACATCACCGGAACAACCCCTGTCGCAACCATCACCCCGCCGACACCATTCGCCGTGGCGGGCGCTGGCGGCTGTATTGAGTTGATCCCGGATGCCGCATTCACCACTACAACGGGCGGCAATATCGCCTCGGCCTCAACAGCCGTGGTCAACAAAATGCTTGAACTCTGCTACGACGCCGGAACCACAAAATGGTACCCGAGCTACTGACCATCGGCACACTCACACCATTCGACGACGCGCGATGACCTCGCGCCCACCTGGTGTCTGACCTGGCCAGATGGGAGCGATCTAGTTCAACACGTACAGCCGAAACACGGCAAACCACCGTGTGGGCGTCTGCCGGAGCGGCACACGCCCACACGGTGTGGCGGGCTTGCGTTACAGTTACAGTTTCGACCCCAGGAGACCGTCTCAGAAAATATGACTTACGGGCAGATGGACAATAAGCAACTACAAGGAATGGCATTCGATTACGTTCTTCGACTGCGAGAGTTTCACCGAAGATATAAAGCTGTAGACTCCCAGGCCAGCGAGGACGCGTTCAACGCGCGGAGGTCCCCCTCGACAGAGGTCGAGCGAAGTGCGTTGTGGCAGCGGGAGACCGAGGAGCGCTCGCGCAGGAGCGACGAGACGAAGCAGCGGTTCAACTCCGAGTTCCGTGCTGACTGCAGTTTGCTCTACGCAGAGTTGCTTAAGCGATCTGGCGCAAAGAAAGAGGATCTCGTTGCTCTGGATTATGGGATGCTCTCAGGGCCCTCACCAGTGGAAGAGGTCGCCTTTGAGCTCGAGCGTTTGGCTAAAATGCTCGAGACACCCGCCAAGGTGTTGCCGTTCAGGGTCCAGTAGCGAGCCCCAACCCGGCGGCGACACGCTCCACCATGAGGAACGGAGGCGTCCGAAGAGGCCGGCAAGGGGGGCGAGTCGGGAAACCTGCCCGCACCGTAACTTTTCCTTTATAACCGGAAACCTTTTAGTGCGATTATGCACCCTATGGTTAAATGTCCGTTCAAATAGTCATGGGAATCACACTGGCCGCAGTGCTGGCAACCGGGATCACGCTTGCCTTGAAAAGGAAGCGTTCTGCATCCAGTAACGTCGAGGACTGCGCTGATTGCAGCGGGCTGGGCCGTGCAAACAATGGAAATTGCGAGACCTGTTATGGAACCGGGAAGATCCGTTGGTGATGCGAGCAGGCGGCGAGTCCTATCCGGGATCCTTCAGCCACGCGGGCATTTCACCTGGCGCAGTCGGTGCCACCTTGCGTAGATACCGCGTCATTGCAGCGACTTCACCAACGATGTACGGGTAGTTCTCGGGTCCGCAGTCCGGGCCAATGTCGGCCCAAATCTCCTGCATCGCGTCTTCGGCTGTCATGCCTCCATTTTACGGGCGATTCGCTAGAATCGTGGCGTGGTCAAGTGCTTCGTAACGGTCGAAGGCCAGACGATGGAGGTCGACGCCAGCAGTAAGTTTGGCGCGATCTTCGCGTAAAAGACGGATCGGAATGATACACTGACAAGCCAATGCCCTTGCGCCTAATTCCCAAGTACTTGATGTCCGTGAACTTGTTAATTTGCGAGAAAGTACTGCAAGAAGGCGACGGGGTTTTAAGCGCAATCCGAATCGTAGATGTCTTCGACGTTCCCGCCGACGCAAATGGCAAACCGAAGCAACCCGGCGTCGTGCGGATGTATGCATGCGTTTTTCTGCGTGGCATGCCTGGTAATCATCAAGGAAAACTTGACCTTGCCCTCAAGGGTCCGTCTGGTGCTAGCAAGTCAATCGCGGACTTCCCAATAGCTCTCGAAACCCCCGCTGACATGCCAGATTCTCATCCCGGCGCAACGTTCAATATCCAATTGAACCTCATCCCCACGTTCTTCGGGAACCAGACGCTGATTGTTTCTGTTGACGGTGTCGAGGTAGCTAAAACCGTGTTTTCGATCAGACCGTCAAGAGAGCGCGACGCGCAGGGCTAGCCGTGGATGAGCGGCCAGTTAATGCCCTGTATGGCGTATCAACCACATAGTCCTGTACGACCGAGTCAGTTGCGCGAAATGGCGCAACTATCCCCAATAGGTTACGCTGAAATTCCGACTCGCTCACAGCGTCATCAAGGAACTCGGAGTGGGCGAGATCGATATCCAGACAAGCTTTCAGGACATCCCGGGGCTCCCCGAACTTGCCGCGCGAAGCCGCAAAAAACCACTCCTCGAATTCGTCATACGACACGAATCCGCCAGTGTATGCCGCAACCGCCTGCGATAGGTCGTCAATCGTTAGCATGAAACTTCCCCGCCTAATTATAGACACACCTAGCCCCCGAGTGCGAGTGTGCGACGAGCATAGGTGCCGACTCCTGATCTCTCAGGCGATGTGGTGGCGCTACCTGCGGGGCGAGTTTGACCTAAGGGTGCATTCTGCGGAGCGCCAGGACGCAACGTGGAAACAACTGCATTACCTTCAAGACTACTCTTTCCACCCCCTGTCATCGAGGTTCCTGGCCCTTGAAACGCAATCAACTAGGCAATCAAACGGACAGGTTTGCGGAAGTGGGCTACTGGACCCGAAATTGATCGTCGTCGGCAGCGTGATCTACACGGAGCTAAAGAAGGACCGTGTGTGTGAGCTCTGCAAAACCGATCCAATACCAGATGAAGAACGCCAAAGGCACTCTAAGGACCGCAAGACCGATCACGCCGGTATCCCTCGTTATCGACGCTGGATCGCGTGGACGAAATGGGTGCGCCGTTATTGCGTCTCGTGGGCATTCCAGTTTCCCATCGTACGCAGGACTTGGCCACCCGACAACAAGTACCAAGCCGTCAAGCAGCGTTAGTTACGTACCACGCCTGTCAATCCCTAACCAGCCTACTTATCGACCTAAGTGGCCTGTTTCATCGTGGTCAGTCAGCTATATTTATACCGTTCTCTTTCAGTGGACGCTGTGGTCCTAATTGAGTGCGTTCTTCTTCGCGGCGTCCATCTCAACCGAATCTCGCTCAAGAACTGCAACCGTTGAGATGGAGAAAATTCCACGGTCGATAGTTTCCCCGAAGCGACGTAGTGAGATAACAACGTGCGGTCCCGCCCATGTCAAGCGCGCCTGCTCGGCATTTACTCCAGCATTTGATTGGACGGATGACAACTCAGAGCTGTGAGCGCTCCCGTACTTGCCTTCGAACATGTCGACTACGTCGGGGAAGTTCTTAACGGGGAACGTCCCAACCACACGCGAAAGTTTGTTGGCATCAAAGATGAATGCAAGATCGATCGAAAAATCGCCAACCTTCAGCTTAGGCACGCAAGCTGGTGGCTCTATGCGAGAAACGCAATAGTTGCCAGCGCCGGGTATTGTTACGGACGCGGCGAAGTCTTTGAAGTTCGAGCCAAAAGCAACCCCTTTGAATTCAATCGGCTCCTCTTTCCACTGCAGCGAGTCGTTAACCTTGGGCCGGTGAGCCATTGATGAACTTGTAGTCTCGGACTGGCAGATGCCCAATGCGGGACGTAGCAGCAGAATCACCGTAAGTATGAGCCCGCGATTCATCCGGCCTTAACTTTCTTTGACCTGACCATTTGGAGCGTTCGGTCGAACTCGAACTCGCAGTCAGAAACCGCCGCGCCGGCCATCAATCGCGCTTCGATCCCCTGAACGTACTCACGAGCGTTCTTCTCGGCCAGCCAAGCCGTGGCCTGTTTTTCGGCTGCGGTCGCAAGCTCTTCGCGTGTAACGGTGTCAGGCTCGAAGCTTCCTCTGATGCACAATACCCGGCTCACCGGTTTTCTTTTCACTTTCGGCACCGCTCAAATCCTCCTGAATCAGGTTCACAACATCTGAGCCCAGTTCGCTCACAATGGCGTCGCGGAACTGTCGAGCCAAGTCGGCTCGACCGGCCTCAATCGCCCAGTAAGCCATTCTGGCGGCGGTAGTTAACTCCACCTTTCCATTGGCTTCATATCGGACAACAGTTGACATTGACACATTCAACCTCACATGAAGGTCATCTTGCGTCCATTTCCGCGTGCCCCGGAGTTCTTTTATAGCAGCGCCTAAATTATGCAAAAAGTTCTCTTTCGACCATTGACTAGTCACTAGTGACTACTGCATACTGACCACGTGCCCACAAATGAAGCAAACGAAACAAAGTTAGCACAGCCGAGCGAGCCCGAAGTCGGCAGCTCCCGGCGCAGCCTGGATATTACCGATGACACATATCGCCAAGCCAAAGCGTTAGCGGCCATACATGGCGAGACGATCAGCCAGTTTTTCGAAACGGCGGCACTTGTCCGGATCGCCACGTTGCGGTCGCCTCAATCAGAGAAAACGAACACCACGACAGAAAAAACGGAAGCTTCCGTACGTGACGTGCGCCATTTGCTCTGCAAATCGTAATCAGCTTCACAAACCTACAGGAGAACGAGAAATGCCGCAACGCCAGCACCCGCAACTTCAACAGGACACGGTGATAATCGCCAACAAGTACGTCATGCCGGGGCTCTGCCCGGAGATCGCGCACCAGTTCCGGCGGGTGAAAAACCTGATTCCCCATGCGCGAACAATAGCAATGAACGCGAAGATCGGTGCGGCCAACATCTACCCGGCTCTGATCCATGTCCTGTTTGAGCGTTCGGATGCGCAGGAGCGACGGATCGCAGCGTTAGAGCGTGCCAGTGAGGGACGGGTCGAAGGTCTCCAGGTGATTCAGGGCCGGAGGGCAGCTTGAGCCAGTCCAACCTTATCCAGATGACGCCCCGCTCCATCACGGAAGCGCGGAAGCTCCCTGGCACACGAAAGCTCCGGGCAAATACAACCACGGCGGGAACGAAAGGAAGCGACCTTGTTCGAGGAGCTAACCCCGCCGTGGTGCCCGGTCATTACAGGCGGGCAGCGTAATGCCACGCTTCCTCGACTGCATCCTCTACGCTTCGCTGGCTGTTCTGGTCACCGTCGGCATCGTGGCCGTTCTCGCGGTCCTCGTCGTTCTGGCAAGTCACTTCTTCCCGGTGCTGAACATCCTGCCACCCGCCGACGAGAAGACCCAGCTGAAGCAGTCCGCTGAACGTTTCGCGGCTGAGCAGTCCGGGTGGCCACTGTGAAGGTCATTCTGGCAGACCTCGCGAAGTGCCTGTTTCTAACGGCCTTCGGTATCGCAGCGGCTCTGTTTCTGGCGGTGCAGCCGTGAGCCGCATCCCTGGAGTTCCTGTCTGGCTGAAGGCGGTTAGGTTTGGGCCGTACCGCATGGGGGATGCCTTCATAAACAGCGGCGGGAGGGTTGTCGAAGCCCTTCGCGCCTCCGAAGGATCGTACCTGATTGTCGCCCGAAACAACGTTTACAACGAACTCGACCTTAAGGCACTTCCGATTCCTGAGGGATGGGAACTCGATGGCGTTGACCCTTCCAGTGACGTGCCAGAGGCGGAATGGTGGTTTCGTAGCGACGAGAGCCGGGTTCCGGGTGTAGGGCGCGTCGCGCATTGCAATTTTTTGATGCCAGGCGGACGCCTAGGCAATCCAGGCGCGCCGTTGGTTGGCCCTGACTACCGCCGCATCATCCTGCGCCGGAAAAAGCAGTTCCGTAAGGTTCTGGTGGTGGAATGCTTTGACGAGAACACCATCGAAGCAGTGGCGCTCGGTGGCCATTACCTCATCGGAACCAACGGAACCCGTAACAAATTCCGCATTGAAACCCGCGAGGTACAGCAATGATGGGCGAGGGCTTCACCGACCGCTACGAGCGCGCGATGTACCCGGAGCAGTGTCGGGCATTGGAAGAGCGCCCCCAAGCACCGAGCAGAGAGAATCGCCCGGCGCACACGGTCACCTTCCTGTCGCTGGAGGAGTACGCGGCGGAACTGGCACAGGCCAGAGAACAAGAGATTCAACGAGAACCCGTGTCCCTGCACCTTGGGGAGCTGAGTGGCAACGGCGGATTGCCTCCATTCGTGGCAGTGAGAAGCCACCCCGAACGCGGGGCCGAAGTAGGCAGTCGTGCTGGTGGCAATCATGGCCACCGGAGCGCACGAAACGGGCGTGACAGCCGGGAGAGACCGGCACAGATTCATATCGATGGCGCGGCGGGGATGATGACCCGCAACGTGAGACAGGTTGAAAGCGAGTTTCGGCAGGGCGATAAACTTCCCCACCTAACGGTGTCGTCGGACAGAGCTGAATCCGTAGGTAACGCCGTTGGTTCGCGCGGACCAGTGGCCTCTAATCATCCCGGCATGGCTCCGCAAGGAGAGGGAACGGGACGCCATCAAAGTTTCACCAAGTTTGTCATTCGCGGGGCGGGTGCCCTGTCCTCGGACTACGCGCTGTCAGTCGTACGCGCCGCGAGTGGCGATTCACGGGAGGTGCAGTTGTGACCCGTCACCAGACCATTTCCCTGCCTGACGGAACGACGATCATTTCCGCTACATGCGTGGACTGCAATCAGGCGAAACAGTTCACCGTACCGTCCGCCAGTTACGATGCGTGGGCCAACGGAGCGCATATACAGGACGCCATGCCGGAAGTGCCCGAAGGCGAGCGGGAGTTGCTCATCAGCGGAATCTGTGGCACTTGCTTCGATGCGCTGTTTGCGGACGACGACGAAGACGACGAGCAGGACCATGGGCCGCAAACGCTTGCTGATGTCGGTATGTGCGAGGAGGACTTCCGATGACGGCCACCTTGCCAGCTACTCAGGCCCTCGGCGTATTCCCGAACATGACGCGCGCCGAATATGACGCCATCCCGGCGCTCAGCAACTCCGGCATGAAGCATCTGGCAATCTCACCGCTTCGCTACTGGTTTCATTGCGTGAACCCGGACCGACCGGAAGAGGGCGAAGAGGAAACGAAGGCGATGCGGATGGGCTCAGCCTTCCATTGCGCCGTCCTGGAATCCGCCGAGACGTTCGATTCCAGGTACGCCCGGGCGCTTGATCCGTCCGACTGGCCTGTCTGTCTCGAAACTGCCGACGACATTAAAGGCTGGATCCGCGAGAAGGGCGGCACGCCGAAAGGCACCCGCAAGGCCGACTGGATCGAACAGGCTCAACTCCTGATGTTTCAGCTCGGCGTCGAGGTTCCCATTTTGGAACTCGAAAAGAGCCGGCACTTCGCAAAGAACGCCGATAAGCAGATCCTCCGCGTCGACGAATGGGACCGCATCACCGGCATGACACAGGCGCTGTTGAAGGAGCCGAAGCTGGCCGAGATCCTCAGCAACGGTAAGCCGGAGGTCTCGATCATCTCCAAAGACCCTGATACCGGAGTCCTGCTGAAGTGCCGCCAAGACTGGATGGCCCCGCGGCACACAGTCGACCTGAAGAGCTTCACCCAAATGCGCGGGAAGTCGATCGACAAGTCCATTCACGACGCGATCTACTACGAGCGGTATTGGGTTCAGGGCTTTCTCTACGACAAGATCCGCCGGCTGGAAACACAGGAGCGCCCCGGTGATGTCGACACGGTCTATGCCTTCGTGGAATCCGAGCAGCCGCACGAGACCAGACTGAAGCGCCTCCAGCCGAAGCTCGGGAGCGAAGTCAACCTGTACTGGGAAGCCGCAAGGCAGGAGGTTCGGAGCCTGACCCGTCTCTATGTCGACTGCCTCGACAAGTACGGCCTGACGACACCGTGGGCCAGTCCGCAAGAAATCGAATCACTCACGGACGAAGACGTCCGCCAATTTTCTTATTAAAGGGAACCGATGAAGATCTTGAAGCTGACGGCTGAGAACGTCAAAAAACTGAAGGTAGTCGAGTTGAGCCCAACTGGCGGCCTGAATCAAATCACCGGGAAGAACGGCTCTGGCAAGACTTCCGTGCTCGATGCGATCTGGTGGGCGCTCGGCGGCAAAGAAGGGATTCAGGATAAGCCGGTCCGCGTTGGTCAGGCGAAGGCGTGCATCCGACTGGATCTCGGCCCTTACGTCGTGCAGCGGACCTTCACCGCAGCAGGCGGCACGGCGCTCACGGTTGAGAATGCTGAGGGTGCCCGGTACCCGTCGCCCCAGGCCATGCTCGACGAGCTGCTGGGCGAACTCAGCTTCGACCCACTCGCGTTCTCACGGATGGCCCCGAAAGCTCAGTTCGACGAGCTCCGGCGCATCTCGAAGCTGGCGGTCGACATCGATGCGCTGAACGCTCAGAACGCTGGGGACTTCAAGGCTCGGACCGACCTGAACCGTGATCTGAGGGCAAAGCGCGCCCAGGCTGAATCTCTCGTAGTGCCGGCGGACACTCCATCGGAGACGATCGACGAGAACGCACTGGTGGACGAGATTCAGGCCGCCGGCGAGCATAACGCTGATATCGAGAATCGTAAGGCGCGACGCGAGCAGGCTGCCCGGGAAGTCATCGAGCGTGAAGCGGAGGCCTCTCGTATGGAGACGTCGGCCAACCAGCACCGCGAACGCACCGCTAAGCGCGTGAAAGAACTACAGGATCAGATTGCGGCCTTGCAGGCCGAATCTGCTGAATCGATCAAGTCGTACTACGAAGCAACGATGGTGGCGAGGGATCGGGCTGCCGAGATTCAAAAGAAGCTCGACTCCGCCGGCGAATTACCAGCCCCGATCGACGTTGCGACGCTCCGCCGGTCACTCGACGCCGCGAAGACGGTCAATGCCAACGTACGGATGCTGAAGCAAAAGGCGATCGTCACCGCGGAGGCAGAGGCGCTCGAAGCGAATGCAAAGAAACTCACCGACGCAATGGCCGAGCGCGAGAGGGAGAAAGCGACAGCGATCAGTTCTGCCGAGATGCCGATCGATGGCCTCAGCTTTGGCGAAGGGACTGTTCTCTACAACGGCATCCCGTTTAACCAGGCGTCGGGAGCCGAGCAACTCCGGGTCTCGTGCTCGATCGCGATGGCAGGGAACCCGAAGCTTCGGGTCATCCGGATTCAGGACGGCTCGCTGCTCGACGAAGACGGCATCCAGTTGATTGCCGATATGGCAGCGGACAAGGACTATCAGGTCTGGCTCGAGCGCGTCGATTCGAGCGGCAAGATCGGCATCGTCATGGAAGACGGCGAAGTCGCCAGCGTGAACGAGGCGGCAGCGTAATGGCATACGAGAGCGCGGAAGTATTCGAGATCAAGGACGCTGTCCGTCACGCGACACCACAAGTAATCGCCGTTGCGGGTCCAACATTCTCAGGCAAGACATTCGGGGCGATTTTGCTCGGGAGCGGGCTGATTGAGCCGGGCGACATGGTCGGTGCGATCGACACAGAGAACGGCCGTTTCAGTAAGTACGCCGACGATCCGGACGTCCGGCGGCTGATACCGCAAGGCATAAAGGTCATCGAACTCCACCCCCCGTTCCACCCTCAACGCTATATCGGGGCGAACAAAGCCCTCGAACGTGCCGGCTGCAAGTTGATCATCACCGACTCAGGTAGCCACGCCTGGGACGGCGAAGGCGGCGGCCAGGACATGAAGGAACAGGACAAGGGCTGGAAGAATGCCAAGCTCTGGACCAAACGGTTCAGTGCGGCGCTCCGCTACTCCACCGCCCACCAGATCGTCTGCCTTCGCGCCCAGGATAAAACAAAAATCCTCGGCTCCGGAAATTCGCAACAGTACATCCCGCTCGGCATGGCGCCTATCTGCGAAAAGAATTTCTACTTCGATATGGAGCTCACGTTCATGGTTGAGGGAGAAGTTGAGAACCGTCCCGCGACCCACCTTGCGCGTCCGACCAAGTACCCGAAGGGAATGAACGGACTGTTCGACGGCTGGACGCCTCAACTGCTCACGCCGGAGATAGGGCGCAGGATCCGCGAGTGGAACAACACCGGGGCCAAAGAGAACCCGATGGACCGTTTGAAAAAACGAGCAGCACTGGAGTCGTTATCCGGGTCGGTCGCATACCTTGCCTTTTACCGAGGGCTGAACGAGAAGCTCCAGAGGGCGATGGTCGAAATCGGCATCCACGATCTGAACCTCGAATCTGCGAAGAACGTGGACATGGAGGCGGCCGTGGGCATCAGGGAAGAGATCGAGGCTATCCGCGACGAATTCACGCCGGCGAAGTTCCGGGATCTGATCGGGTTCGAACGTCTGGCAGATGTGCCGATGGCAGATCTTCAGGCGACTCTCGACAGACTCCGCGAAGCGACCAAAGAAGCAGCGTAACCAAGTTTTCGCAGGCCTTCGCGGATACCGCGCTGGCGAAAGGACGGACGTACCCCAATGGCAGAAGAAGAGGCAGCACGAGTAAACGACATCATCTCGACGTTGATCGTGATGAGCCGTGGAAACTTTGTGATCGACGCAGGCCGGGAGCTTTTCGAGCTCACGGAAGCAATCAAGGACACCGGGAAGAAGGGGAAGCTTGTTATCACCCTTGAAGTCACTCCCAGTGGCCTCCGGAAAGGCGTCGTCAATCAGTGCGAGATCCGCCCTGACGTGACGATCCAGAAACCCAAACCGGATCAGGGCAAGAGCATCTTCTTCATCACGGATGACAACCACCTGGTTCGAGAAGACCCCGCCCAGATGGAAATGGAACTGGAGACGGAAAGAGAGACAAATGGACACCGATAACAACATCATTGAGGCCGTTGCCGCGCTACAGGCCCGCATCGGCTTGCCGATCACGGCGGAACCGATCCACGCGATCGTCATCCCGAACGACTGCTCGCTGAAGAGCCTGAAGGATATCCAGTACCCGCACGGCGTTCCTCCCACGCGGATTGTCGCCACTATGGCGCTGGCTGATTCCGCCAGCTTCATCCAGTACTTCAAGACCTTCGCCGACTATCGCAGCCGTGTGATGGCCAACCCGGAGAACTTCACCTTCACGGCCCTGCTGGATTACCACAACGGCAACGATACCGAGACCGAGAACATTGAGCCGCTCGACCCGGAGTTTGTCAGCCATCGCGCCACTTTCCCAATGAAGCAGTCGGAGCAGTGGAAGATCTGGTTCGGAAACAATGACAAGTCGCTCAGCCAGACGGACTTCGCGGAGTTCCTCGAAGACAACCGGCGCGACATCCTGAAGCCCTCAGCGGCGGAAATGATGGAGATCGCCCGCGACCTCATCGGCAAATCCGAAGTGAACTTCGCTTCCTCGGTTCGCCTGCAGAACGGCTCCAACCAGATCAAGTATCAGGAAGTCGTCACCGCTGGCGTCGGCCCGGCCGGAAACATCGAGATCCCGGACGAGTTCTCAATCCGGATCCCGGTCTTCTACGGCGAGCAGCCCATCGAGATCACGGCAAAGCTTCGCTTCCGGATCAGCGGCGGCAAGTTGACCTTCACCTACCGCCTGTATCGCCCCGTTGAAACGCGGGACGAGGCATTCAACTGCGCAGTGGCCGGCATCGGTTCGGCGCTGCAGCTTCCGGTCTGGCTCGGAAGGCTGGCCGAGTAGTCATGTTGCTGGCCATTGACCCCGGCCCGGTGGAGAGCGCGTGCGTCCTTTGGGATGGCACGCGCGTTCTACTCCACTGGAAGCGGCCGAACGCAGAGATGATCGGCATCATCCGGGACCACCGGGAGAGCCAGTTATATCCCCACCTCGCAATCGAGATGATCGCCTGCTACGGGATGCCGGTCGGAGCTGAAGTCTTCGAAACGTGCGTGTGGATCGGGCGGTTCATGGAGGCTTGGGGCGGTGAAGTTACCCGCATTCCCCGGCTGAAAGTGAAGTCTCACCTCTGCCACTCGGCAAAGGCGAACGACGGGAATATCCGACAGGCGTTGATTGACCGGCTTGGCCCTCCCGGGAAGAAAGCGACACCCGGCCCGACGTTCGGTATCGCCGGGGACGAATGGGCGGCTCTGGCCGTCGCTGTGACTGTTTGGGATCAAGGAGCGCAATTCGTCTAATGGGAGCCAAATCAAGCATCGGGTGGACCGATTCGACCTGGAATCCGATCCGCGGCTGTTCGATGGCCAAGGGCAGCGAGACCAAAGGATGCCTCAATTGCTATGCAGCCCGGCTGAACGCGCGGAACCTGCCAGAGATGAAGTCTCCGACTACCGGCGAGCCGTTCGCGCGCATCCTCGCATCTGGACCGCGCTGGACCGGAAAAGTGGAGTTTATCGAGAAGGCTTTAACGCTGCCGCTAAAGTGGCGGCAGCCGAAACGGATCTTCGTTAACTCGCTCTCGGACCTGTTCCATGAAGCGCTGACCGACGCGCAGATAGATCGCGTGTTCGCGGTAATGGCGCTTTGCCCGCAGCATACTTTTCAGGTGCTGACGAAGCGACCGGAGCGGATGCTGGCTTATATCTCAGCGCGTGAGAACTCAATGGAGGTCTACCGGCTTGCGATGGGGACGCACATCCTGACCGGGCGCAAAGGAAACTTCGGCGAAGGCCATCGATTCCCGCTGCCGAACGTCTGGCTCGGCGTCTCGGTCGAGGATCAGGAGACAGCCAACGCGCGGATCCCGCTGCTGATGGAAACGCCGGCGGCGAAGCGGTTCGTCAGTTATGAGCCTGCCCTCGGTCCAGTTGACTTTACGAAATGCGGTCCAATGTTTGAGTCGCTTGACAGGCTCAGGCCTCACCAAGTAGCCGTCGACCACGGGGCATACGAGAACCGTCCAGCACTTGACTGGGTAATTGTGGGTGGAGAGTCCGGACCCGGGGCGCGTGCCTTCGATGTCGAGTGGGCGCGGAACACGGTCCAGCAGTGCAAAGCGGCTGGCGTGGCGTGCTTCGTGAAGCAGTTGGGGGCGAAGCCGGTCGGAATGATGCAGCCAGAAGGTTACGAGCAGCCGTACCGGACCGAGCCAAAGCTGGAAGACCGCAAGGGCGGGGACCCGCTCGAATGGCCCCAGGACCTGAGAGTACAGGAATTCCCGGGGGTGACCGCATGATGGCCGAGCAGCCCCTTTCAACGACACCCCGCCTTCCCCGCCCCGTTCTCCGGATCGAAGAAGCGGCCGAGATAG
>JAOAPO010000408.1 GCA_025462945.1 Bryobacterales bacterium | reverse complement strand
AGCGCCTGGAGGGAACCGAGCGCCAGGGTGCCGCCGTTGATGGTAGTGTTGCCGGTGTAGGTGTTGCTGCCGGTGAGGGTGAGGGTTCCATTACCGGCTTTGACCAGGCCGCCGGAACCAAAGAGGCTGCCGCTGAAGGTGGTGCTGGTGTTGTCATTACCGGTGGTCAGATTCGCGGTGCCCAGAGAGACAGAGCCGCTGCCCGCCAACGACCCGATGCTCTGGCTGAAGTTGTTGAGCACCAGCGCACTATTCGCTCCCACAGTAACGGCCGTCTGCGTGGAGAGTGCCTGGGTGTCGCCGAGCGACAGGGTGCCGCCGTTGATGGTAGTACTGCCGGTGTAGGTGGTGGGGTTGAAGAGGGTGAGGTTTCCAGTGCCGACTTTGACCAGGCCGCCGGAACCAGAGATGTTGCCGGTAAGAGTGTTGTTGTTGCCGTTGGTGTCGAAGGTGCCGCCGCCGGTGTTGAGGGTGATGGCACGTGCGGAGATGAGAGAACTAGTGAACTGCAAGCCGCCGCCGCCCAGGCTCAAACTTCCGCCGGCCGCGCCCAGGTTGTTGTCGGCACCGATTGCCAGGAAACCGCCGTTGATGGTAGTGCCGCCGGTGTAGGTGTTGCTGCCGGTGAGCAGCGTCGTGAACGGCCCATTCTGGATCAGGCCGCCTGAGCCGCTGACGATTCCCGATAGGGTGAGTTTACCCGCTCCGCTGCCCTGGAGTGTCAGGTTGTTGTCGAGCCGAATGGCGCTGCTAATGACCTGCCCTGTACTGCTGTTTTGAACCAGTGTGGGCGCCTGCCCAAGGCCGTTGCTCACGAATCCGAGCGTGCCACCCGACATATTGTAGCTTTGCGCACCCACGCCGAAGGTCAGGTTGTTGAGAACGAAGTTAGAGTAATCGTTGATGACGGTGTAGTTTGAGGCCACGTCGAAGAGGAGGGCGGTATTTGCGCTCGTGGTAGGCGGCGCACTGCTCCAGTTGCCGGCCACATTCCAGTGCCCGTCGGACCCTCCGGACCAGGTATAGGTGTTATTCTGCGCCAGGGCCGGAGCCGCCAGAGCGCCCAGCACCAGGGGCAAGATCAGTGTTAAGGAGGCGGGACGCCAACCGCTAAAATGCTTCCGATTCCGATGGCGTTTTGGCAGGCGTGGGCGAGAGGATGCGCTGGAACGAGGCACAAGAGCGGATACGGAACGCATGAAATCTCCTTTGGTTCGCATATCTGAACAGGGCATCCGTTTTCATCGGAACGGTTTGCAGCGAAACAATTTGATTGTGGTTATTATGGCCGTACGGATGGCTCCTAAGTCAAGCAGCCGTACATTCCGTGCGTCGATTTGCTCTTATATTCCCCAAAAACGGTCGCGACAGGATCATCCGCCTTCTTTTCCATCGAGACGTTCGGCTGCCCGAAGCATAAGCGGATCGCGCCGGTCTGTTCACCCTTCTAAGGGGTAATTAAGACCGGCGCGAGGAGGCGGGGGAATGGCGGGCTGCGGTCTTTCGCTGCCTGCCGGAACTATTTGATGAACAGCATCTCCTGGTAGGTCGGGAGCGGCCAGAGTTCGTCGGCGACCACGCCTTCCAGCGCATCCACCGCTTTGCGTACCGCGAGCATCGCCGGAACCACCGTATCGCGGAAATGCACGGCGTGGTCCAGGCACTCGCCTTCAGCCTCGTGTTCCAGCGCGTGCTCCAGCACGTGGATCTCGCTCTCCAGTGTCTCGGTCAGGCCGATCACCTGGTCCAACAAACCCGTCTTCGGTTCTTTGTTCAGGCTCTTCAGTCCGACGGCGAGCGCGGTCAGTTGGGCCTGATAGGAGAGCGCCGCGGGCAGGATCTTGGTCTTGGCGATCTCCAGCGTCAGCAGGCCCTCGGTATTGATGTCCATGCAGTACCGATCGAGGTAGATCTCGTACCGGCTCGTCATCTCCCGCTCGGACAGGACCGAGTATTTGCCCATGACGGCGATGTTGGCCGGGTCGATCATGGCAGGCAGCGCTTCGACCGTATTGCGCAGATTCGGCAGGCCACGGCGGGCCGCCTCCTGGTGCCACTCTTCCGAATAGCCGTTGCCGCCGAAGATGACGGCGCTGTGTTCGGAAGCGATACCTTGCAGCACCGTCTGGATCGCTGCGTTCAGGTTGGACGGATCGTCTTTGGTGGCGGCTTCCAGTTGGGTCGCGATAAAGTCCAGCGAGTCGGCGACGATACAGTTCATCACGACCAGTGGCCAGGCGATGGACTGGTTCGAGCCGACGGCGCGGAACTCGAACCGGTTGCCGGTGAAGGCGAAGGGGCTGGTGCGGTTGCGGTCGCCTGCGTGGCGCGGCAGAGTGGGCAGGGTGTCCACGCCGATCGTCAGCGTGCCCGACTTCTTCGAACTGTCGGCGGAACCGTCTTTGAGCTGCGTGAACACATCTTCGAGCTGTTCGCCGAGGAAGACCGAGATGATCGCGGGCGGCGCTTCGTTGGCCCCCAGGCGGTGGTCGTTGCCTGCCGAAGCGACTGCCGTGCGCAGCAGGGTGGAGTATTTGTGGACGGCCCGGACGGTCGCGGCGCAGAAGACGAGGAACTGCGCGTTGTCGTGCGGGTTCTCACCCGGATCGAGCAGGTTGCCGAGCTTGCAGCCCAGCGACCAGTTGACGTGCTTGCCCGAACCGTTGATTCCGGCGAACGGCTTCTCGTGCAGCAGACAGGCCATGCCGTACTTCGCTGCCACGCGCTGCAGTTGCTGCATGATGATATGCTGATGATCGTGTGCCAGGTTCGCGCTCTCGTAGACCGGGGCGATCTCGAACTGACCGGGCGCGACTTCGTTATGGCGGGTCTTGATCGGGATGCCCTGTTTGTAGAACTCATGCTCGGCTTCCATCATGAAGGCCAGAACACGCTCGGGGATCGCGCCGAAATAGTGGTCTTCGAACTCCTGGCCCTTCGGCGGCTTCGCGCCGAACAGCGTGCGTCCGGCGTTGAGCAGGTCGGGGCGGGCGAAGAAGAAGTTACGGTCGATCAGGAAATACTCCTGCTCCGGTCCCGCGGTCGCCGTCACCATGCCGGGGTCGTCGTGGCCGAACAGTTTCAGCACGCGCTGCGCCTGCTTGTTCAGCGCCTGCATGGAGCGGAGGAGGGGAGTCTTGTGATCCAGCGCTTCGCCGGTCCAGGAGAGGAAGGCGGTCGGAATGCAGAGCGTGTTGCCGTTAGGATTCTCATAGATATAGGCGGGGCTGGTGACGTCCCACGCCGTATAGCCGCGCGCTTCAAAGGTCGAACGGATGCCGCCGGAGGGAAAACTGGAGGCGTCGGGTTCCCCCTGGATCAGCGCGCTGCCGGCGAACTGCGCGATGGTGCCGCCCGCGCCGTCCGGGTCGAAGAAGCTGTCGTGTTTCTCCGCGGTCAAGCTGGTCAACGGATAGAACACATGGGTGAAGTGCGTGGCGCCCTTCTCCAGCGCCCAGCCCTTCATGGCAGTCGCAACCGCATCGGCGACCGCATAGTCGAGTTTTTCACCGCGATCGATCGTACGGCGCAGCGCTTTGTAGATAGGACGCGACAGCAGCTCTTTCATCACCGAGTCGCTGAACACATTGGTTCCATATAGCGCACGGGAGG
>JAOAPO010000148.1 GCA_025462945.1 Bryobacterales bacterium | reverse complement strand
CCCTGGGCGAAGTTCAGGGTTTTGTCGCCGGATTTGCCGCTGAAGCCGCTGTAGCCAACGGTGCCCCAGATGTGATTGTCGTAGCCCCAGGTGAGGTTGGACATGACGGCGTGCGTGTCGCGGGTTCCCCAGCCGGTCGAGATGACTTCGCGAATGTCGGCCTTGTCGTCGCCGTTGGTGTCTTTGAGGAAGAGGATGTCGGGGGCGCTGCCCACCACGACGCCGCCATTCCACAACATGAGGCCGGTGGGGACATTGAGGCCTTCGGCGAAGACGGTGAATTTGTCCGCTTTGCCGTCGCCGTCGGTATCTTCGCAGATCTTGATGCGGTCACGGCCGGGCGTTCCGGGGTGCAGTTCGTTGGGGTAATCGACCGATTCGAGGATCCAGAGTCTGCCGCGTTCGTCCCAGTTCATGGAGATGGGCTTGATGATGTCCGGTTCGGATGCGAATAACTGAACCTCGAAGCCGGGGGGGACCTGCATCGTTTTCATGGAATTCTGCGGGGAGAGGGGCGCCTGCAGACGGGGCGGGCGCGCGCGGCGCTCGTAGTTGGGAATCAGGCTGCTGGTGCGGTAGCTGATGGCCGGCATGTCGAGTTCGTCCCAGCGGGCTCGAACGCTGTCGCCGACGCTCCAAAGAATGGCGCCACGGATCAGTGCCTGAAACTCTGGTTTTTGCCAGGTGGGTTCGTCGTGTCCGAGCGCGGTGTAGACGACGCGGCCTTTACCCTGCGTTCTGGCCCAGGTGACGGGCTCGCGTTTGGTGCCGCTGGTGCGATCCATCAGAACGGTGCGGTCGGAGGACAGGCCCTTGTGGGTGTAGGCCTCGTCAGTGGTTTCGAAGGGAGCCACTTCACGAGTGACGGGGTGCTGGACCTGCGTTACAGCGGCCGAGACCGTTCCCGGCTGGTGACTTTCGTGCTGGCCGCCAAGCAGATGAGCCCAGGCGGTGGAATTCCGGAAGCTGTCTGAAGCGGAGTGAACGGCGACGAGGCCTTTGCCGGATTCCACGAAGGCGGTTAGTGCGCGCTCCTGAGCCGGCGTGAGGGATTCGAAGTTGCCGTACACCATTAAGGTGTCGTACTTGCCGAGGTTGGAGGCGTTGAGATCGGTCGGGTCGCTGGCCCACGAGAAGTTGAAGCCTTCTTTTGCCAGGGCGGGGACCAACAGGGCCGTTACGCGCTGGGTGGAGTGCTCCTGGTTTTCAGAGCCGAGAACGAGGACCTCGATTCGGTGTCCTTTTTTGGCGATTGTTTGGGCAATCAGTGAGACGCCCACCGCGGAGATGGAAATGACCGTGGCCAGGAGGAGTCTGGCACGTACGGAGCGCATGGAAAAAGGCGGTAATGTCATTCTGCTGTTTGCTCCAGGACGCTGGATTTTAGATTTGAGGGGCACCAATCGGCTGCCACTGCGCGGGACCGGTTCCACATCTCCGCGTCATTGTATCTGACGGTGTGGGCCGATGCAATCGTGAAGGCCGCATTCGGCGGGTGATTCCTGGGGCGCTGGTGCGTTGACCAGAAGCGATTACGCAGCCCTGACCAGAAGCAATTGCGCGCCCCTGTCCTGACCAGAAGCGGTTGCGCAGCCCTGTCCCTGAGTGGGGATAAGTTGTACTGGCTATGCATCCCTGTTCTTTTGTGGGGATAAGTTGTACGACTATGCGGCACTCTCACTCCGTGGGGATAAGTTGAACTGAGGTGGCGCTCCGGAACCGCAGCAGCGTTTGTATTTGCGTTGGGAGCCGCAGGGACAGGGGGTGTTGCGCCCGATTGGCCCTGAATTGTTGGCTGGGCGGGTCGTTTGGGCTGAATCTCGTGGGGACAAGGAGTGACTTTCTCCCTCAAAATGGGTTCGTTGGCCTGAATTTCGTTTCGCACCGGTCGATTCCGGAGACGAGGAGAGGCCCTCGCCATCGAAATGGGTTCGTATTTTCAAATTAGTTTCGTTCAGTTCCTGCTCCTTCGTCATGATGGTCGCGATCCGGCTTTCGACATCGACGACCGAGGGCTGGGGCGGGGAACACGGCGTCCCTTCGAGCTTGCGGGCGAGGAGTTCGCTTTGGAGGACTTCGCGGACGCGAGCGACGCCGGGGACGTCCATATTGAGGCGGTCGTTGAGGTGCCGGTCGGCCTGGAGCTGGCGCAGTTCGGCCATGTTGCGGCGGATTGAGCCTTCGGCATGGTGTCGGACGCGTTCGGTGTCGGGGCTGATGGGGCTCTCAAGTTTTTCGCAGAGCTGCAGCCGCCAGTGAGCGCGGACGATCTGGGCGACGAGAGATGCCTCCATCATGTCTACTGGCCGGAGCCGGGCTTCGATCTTTTCGGCTGTGTCGTCGAAGGTGGGACCGAGGATGAGCTGCAGTGGGCGCATGGGAGGGTTTCCTTTTCGAGTGAGATTGCGGTGAGCGGGTTGAGGCGGCGGAGGGACATGAGCATTTTCAGAGCGGCGCAGAACTGACGATGGAAGCGGGCTTCGAGGCGGCTGAGCGCGGCGAGGATGACGCCGTCGTGTTCGCGGGCGTTAGCCCTGGCCATGCGGTAGAGGTCGTGATTCGCTTCGGCGGGCCGTCCCTGCGCGTTGTGGGCGGAGTTGGGCCGGGCGGTGGCGAGTTGGTGTTCGTAGACGGCCTTTTCCATGCCATAGACGCGGAGAAGGCGCCATTTATTGATGGCAAGTTCGTCGACGAAGTGACGTTCGGCGAAGTCGCGGGGCCGAAGGTCGGCGCGGGCGGTTTCGATGAGGGAGGCGAGCCAGTTTACGCGCTCGGCTCCGATGGCGAGGACCTGGAGGTCGACGTCAAAGGGGGACGGCGCGAGGTCGTCGTTGGTGTCGGTTGGTTGATTTTGCATGCAGGTGTTCCCGATCGGATTTTTTCACCTGGAGCGTGAGAGATGGGGTTCGAAAGGGGGGCGAGAGTAGGGTTAAACGTTGTGAATCAGTGGATTAGGAATATTTTTGGATCTTGTAACTGAAAAAAGCTACATGGCCGAAACGGCACAAAAATGCGGAGACCGGCGCGACGGTGCCGGTTCGGGGAGGTAACCGGATTGAAGGGGTTACCCGAAGCCAACTCGATCGGAGCGCGCTCCAAGCTCGTTTGCGATCGTTCCCTACAGCATCGCGGTCGAGTTGAAATTTGAGCGAAACTTTTGCGAATGGGAGAACGGATGCACGTCGGTTATTACATGCCAGCGCATCGAGATCCCTCACCGCCGGACTTCGGGCCCGAGTAGCGTCAATTTCGTTGGGCATCTCAACAGGGTGCCCCGTGATCACAGTCGGGAAGCCCGGGGTTAGCGGGACTGGTCTATTTTCAGATTCCGTAATCGCCGTTCTCCGTGCTCAATGTCCGATCTTGGACAATCCGCTAGGAGCGCGGACACGGTTCTTCAATCGCTGTCTCTCGAGCTGGAAAGCACCGCGTCAAGCCCAACACCTATAGATCTGCTGATACAGTTTTCAATCTTGATTTCGGATTGCACGCCCTTTTCCGGACCACAAATGAGCCGCGGTTCGATCTGGGATTAGCAAGATGAATGTTCTCGCTGCTCTCATTTCGTATTCCGTGGTTACATAAAGTCTGTGAGTCTTCGCGAACTACTCCGCGGACCAATTATCAGCCTCTCGCAGCGGGGCACCCACGCGGAGTTGGATGATTTCTGCAGGCTATTGGGCCTTCCTCTTTCTCCCGGAGGCTCGAAGCGAGATCGCATGACCGCGAGCTTCCACGCAGCGAACGAAGATGAGCTTGCAAAAGTCGCTGAAAATTTTCTCGATAATTTCGCGCTCTCTGCTGAAGAGAGGAATGCGATTCAGGATGTGATCTGGCAAGGGCAGGACCTCCCGCAGATTCCATTACGGTACCGGCATGAGCTCAGCCGGGCATTGGGCGGAGCGAATGAACTGTATCTGCGGGCTGAAGCATTCGAGCAACTCTTGGAGCAGCTATGGGTTCTTGATGATCCTCTCGAGGGTTTCCTAAGTCCCGGTCATCTCAACGGACTCCGAGGTGAAATTCACCAGCATGTTTTCAAAAACGCTGAGGACTGGTCCACAGAGCAATTGTTCGGCAAACTGGGAGCTTTCGAAGCTTCGGAAGGCCGGTTCAGGATGTTTATTGAAGGTCTAACTTCTGCCCGCGTGCGCCCCGACATCGAGAGCCAGCGCAAATTTGTGATGCGGGTTAACGAGGCGATTCGCGCAGCCGGTGTTGAACTCCGTGAAACCGATTCGGCGGGAGGGTATCCCGTTTTCCGTATACTGTGGGCCTCGCGAGGATCTCTCGGAAAGGCTAAGAACATTATTTTCGCCTCGCCGATCAAGCCGGACCTACGCTTTCGCGACGCGGTAAACAATGATATTGAGATCGCGTCGAACGCAGATACCGTGCTCGTATATGATCGGCCGATTCCGGCCCCTGGGCTTTGCTGGCGCGATCTTCAGGAATGGTGGGCCGAGAGAGAGAAGGTCCCCGGTGAAGAGGCGAAGCGAACGCTGTATAGGCGGCTGCTTGAAAGTCTTCCCCCGAATTCGCCCCCGCAACGACGCCTGTTTTCTGGCTATTTCAGGCACTTCGGATCAGCCGTTCCGAATCTCCCTGCCTTGCTCCCTGAGGTGTGGCTCCACTGGGATCCTAAAACGGTGAAGGAACGCGGTCCCAATGCTCTCTTGCGGTTCCGGATGGATTTCCTGATGCTTCTCCCGAACAATGTCCGCGTCGTCGTTGAAGTGGATGGCAAGCATCACTATGCCGACGACAACGGAAGGGCTAGCACCGAGAAGTATGCGGCGATGATGTCCGCGGACCGCGAGCTCCGGCTCGCTGGATACGACGTGTACCGCTTTGGCGCGGCCGAACTTGCCGGCGACGACTCCGATGCCATAATCGCCAATTTCTTTGACCGCCTTTTTCGCCAGTATCACCTTTAGCTATAGAGGCGAGCTTAATTGGTAAAGATCGACTCGAATTACTGTCCCTCGAGAGCGCTTTTCGGCAATCACTCCTCCCGGCCGCAAAGGGGCGCCCTGTCTACGGTCATGACCCTCCCGTCGTCGCACGCTGAGTATGCAAAACTCTATGTACCTGGCAGCGCTGCAAAAAAAATTTCTGCAAAACGCGCGGTGACAAGGACAAAAGTGATGACCACTACGAACGATACTAGTCTGGCTTTGCTGATATTGCAGAGCGTGCCGGCGCAGGATGGCCTTTGGCGGTTTGTCCCTGAGTTGATCGAGAAGCACATGTCGTCCGCGATGGCAACGTGGGTTTCAGGCGTGTTTGGCCTGCTTTACGGCTTCAACCTGATTCTTGAGCTACTGGAGAAGGCGAAAAAGGTCTTTAATAACGCTCAGCCGTCGCCACACATTGAGCTCCCTCTCCGCGAAGGTCAAGGACAGAATGCGGCAATCACGCTGGTGCTGGTGCTAGCCTCGCTCGGAACCTTCGTGGCGCAGCTACTTGGCGGAGTGGTTTGTGTCGCATCTCTGTCCTTAGCTTGGAATCAGAAGCTCGAACCCTCGCCTTATTGGCTACTGGCCGCTGGAATAGCACTTCTCGCTGGCGGGCGCGTCGTATCAAGGTGGTTGATTAAGCAGCGACTTCCGCGACTGCACCGTTTCTTTTCGTTTGTCGCTACAGCCTCGGCGGTTGTATTACTTCTTCGGTTTGCACTAACTCAGGCGGCCCAAGTTGGTGCTTCGGAAGGGGGGCAGTCTGGGAATTCATTTCGGCGACGATTACCATCGCATTCAGTAATTGAGGTAGAAATGGCCTAAATTGGAAGCTTTCCAGTTTATTCTGGCTAAGCAAGCGATGCCGAATGCAGGGCATTGAGTCGGGGATCATATCGAAAGCCTCTCAAGAATAGATCGCCTTCAGGCCGACCCGATGCGCCTTTCAAAGCGGGTGTGGTCGCGTAGCTCGAGAGTTGAACCTTGGGCTAACGAACGTATTTCATACCCAAGGCATTCTTGAATAGTCGACCGGCTCGCCACCAACCAGGGATGCCAGGCCGATCTTCAAAGATCCCAACCTGCTTCATCAACTGCAATGCCTCCCGAACCCGCTCCCGTCCGATCGTGAATTGCGGCTTCAAGCTCGCATTCACGGCTTCAACACACGATTCGACTTCGAACGGTGTCTGAAGTCCGCCGAAAGATATGATAAGTGATTCAACTCGGTCTTGATTCTCCTTAGGGTTACTCGAGAGCTGAACCAAGTTCGCTAATTCAGCAGCAACCTGGTTCAGGTACTCCTTCGAAGCGTAGTCGTGCGCGGCGATGATCAGAGGCTGGGCGACGCGTCCGTCCTCAATCTGATCGATGCGTGCGGCCTTTCCACTTATAATCGAGGGATCAGCAATGCTTCGAAGAAACGTGTCGTATATTCGAGGATAAAACGAAGCCGTTTCCCCTTGCCCTTCAGAAAAGTAGTCTTTGAGAAAGGTCAATGTCAACAGGTTATTTCGTCTGATCTTATCTGGAAAGATCTCTAGCAGGAAATCGTTGCACTCAGGCTCCGAAAGAGCACCATCCGCGAGGCGAGTGAGCTCGCTTTCCAGCTTAACTGTCGTGGGCCTAAAATGGGTGCGAAACCATTCCAACTCACAGATCCGCGAGAGCGCGAAATTCAAGATCGACTGCGTGTCCCAAGACAAACGAAGTGATCTTCCTTCGATTTGTTGTTCAACATTCTCAACAGCGCGCCGGACAAGGTCGGTGCGAATGAATAGACGAATCGTCAGTTTATGACTTAGCTGGGGATCGGACTGGACGGAGCTCAGAAATCTAAACAAACCTTCAACAAAGGACGTCATCTGTGCTGAATTGAACGCCGTTTCCACCCCGTCGATCAAGAAAACGCGCCTTTCCGGTGCTTCCCGAAGGCGACCGACGATATCACTGACCGACACGACTTGAGAACTCGAAGCTTTCAGTTTCTCGAGCCATTGCCCAAGGGCGGCGTGCCGAGCGGACGGCTCAGCCCCCGCCACGGAGTCCAGCAGAATCCACCAAAGCTTTTCGGCTTCGGCTAGTGGCAGCAACCCCGCGATGTCTTTAAGAATCGGATCGGAAGAGAGAATCACTTCGGGACTTGGGAAGTCATCTGCGACTAGGAGGGGAATGCCTAGTTGACGCTCTGCGAGAACGCGCGCAAGGCGCGTTTTCCCGGTTCCTTTTCTGCCCAAGACATAAGTAAACGGCGCAAACGGGATGATCAAAGAACGAAGCGCCTCAGTTTGAATCAGTAACCCTTGATCGGAGTTACCACTGTTCGTCAGTTCTCTTTTGCCAGTAGGCGGCGACGGGCGGCTATTTGGCTGGGCCCCCTGTAGCCGGCGCGGGGACTGTAATCCGACCAACTCGCGCATCTTTGACAGGGTGGCGCGGTTGTCAGCCGAAATTTGTTCAACGCTGGGGGTTATTCGTGCCAAAAAACTACGGTCGTGAAACCACGACAGCCAGTAACCCGCTAGGTCTTCCCCCGACACCGCGCGGTCCGGGTCATCGCTCCCGTCCGGTTGCGCGCCCGTTTCGATTGCCTTCGCGAGCAAGTCCAACAACGATCGCACCCGCTCGCCGTGTCGGCCGAGCGTTCTGTCAGCGGAATCCTCAGGGTCAAGCGAGAAGCTCACAAACATACCGGGCATATCGGGATTCTGTGACAAGAGCACGTCGAAATATGAATACGCCTCCTCGGACTGTTCGTCCAGTCGGACGAAGATCAACACTGAACCAGGGAAGGTGCCAGCCAAGGGTAAAACTGTGGAGCCTAAGCCCGACCGGTGATCTACTAAAATAACGTCATACTGAGATGACAGCGCTGTTATCCTTTCGAACCCTTTTTGCAAGAGTCCTGGATTAAGCGAAGTGTTGAGCGCGAAAATCGCGAGATCAAGGTCGAACCGAGCGTCCGCGGGCTTACATGCCAAGATGTCGACTTGACCTGGAGAGGATGCCTTTGGCAGATAAACAGGCTGAGGAATCGGCGCGAGCCCATAGTGTATACACCCAAGTAGTGTGCTTTCCGCCGCGATGACAGTGGCCCCATAGTGTCGATGAAGGGATGGCGCTTCAATGTCAGCATCGACTGCCAGAACCCGATAGCCATCGTCAGCTAACACTTTCGATAGCATGGCTAGAACCGTGGACCGAGCCTGCCCGCCCTTGTATCCGTAAAAATGCAGGATCTTGTGGGGTGGGGCCCCCAGCGGCCGACGGATCTCTGTCGATCTGGCCAGAAATTCAATCCAGTGGTGCGCCGCAGGCGCGTCCGCTAAAAAGCCTAATTCGTCCGCTCGCTGCGTTGGCGTGACAAGTTGGAGAATGACACCACATGCCGAAAACGCTGCGTCCGCGTGTGCAGCAGAGATGGACAAATTGCTTAAGAAAGCTTCTGCTCGTTGATCTTCGTTCAGTCCGGAAAAATTGGCATCCGCGCAGATCAGATAAAGAGAAGGGTGGAGGTAGCGAACCTCCAAGGATGAATAATGGGCGCGTATTTCGTCCAACAACTGGCTCAACGGAATCATATCGGCACCCCAATCTGCCTCCTGAGGAGGTCCAGCGTCCGCTGCAAAAGGCCGTTCAGCGCCCGTATCTCAGCGTCACAGCTGCTAGGCGCTGGCCAATCTGACGAGTGACGCAAGTACCGTAGGTATGGATAAGACCTGCTCGGAACTGCACACGGATTCCCATCCTTTTCATGGCTTTGGAGACCACGAAGAGCATCTGCTATCTGTCGCTGAAGAGCGTTGCAGGTTAATGCGTAGCGGCTGTTTCGAAGACCTACTCGCTGAAGAAGCCTCGGGAGATCGTGACCCTCGTAGAGGGCCGCCACGTTGGTCGAGAGGTATTGCTTCAAACTTAGCTCCAAGAGTACGCACGCGCAATACGCGCTGGCGAGGGGGTGAACTTGAGGCGCATCGCAAACTGATCGAAAAGCAGCCCGATTGTAGGTATAGTTCATGAAAAATCGTAGAGCAGACTAAGCCCGCTCAAAATCTGGATCGAAGCATATACTCTCATACGAGTGTATATCCCGTGCTCTTTCCCTAACTGTTTGGCAACAACCGCAATTCCCGTATTCAAGGCGGGGAAACCGGCCGACCGTCTGAGCTTGGGCTCAAGTCGTTCTCCCCCCCAGCGCAGGGCATCAACGCCCTTAGTTCCCCTGTCTAGGGCCGCTACAGAGCGGATTTGCCATCCGCCGGCACGCATCGCCATGCGCAGTAGCTGTCCTAGTTTGTCCTTCAGTTTGACTTCGCAACAGGGCTGCTTTGCCGCCATGTCCACTAGCCTGATTTCGAGCTTCCCCGCGGGGTCCTGTTAAGCTTGCGGGTTTAGTTCGCAGTTTTCGAACAGCGAGCCGACAGGCAAGGCATGGATCGTAAGCCCACCATCAAGACCGTAGCCGCGAGAGCGGGCGTTGCCGTCAGTACGGTCTCCCGCTACTTCAACGGCCACTATGTCAGTGAGCCGGTACGGAAACGCCTGGCCGCCATTATCTCCGACCTTGGGTATACTCGCTCGGCCACCGCTCGGAATCTGAGTCTCGGCCTCAAGGGCTGCTTCGGGGTCGCTGTCGATTCGATCGACGATCCGTGGTTCACCCAGTTGCTGATCGGCATGGAAGAGGAACTGTCCGGGCGCGATACCAGTCTGACGCTGGCGAGCCTGCAACTGCGGGGGCTCTATGATCCGAGCATCGTTTTGAAGTGGATCCGGGACCAGAGGGTCGACGGTCTGATCCTCGCAAAACTACAGAAGCGCGACGAGGCTCTGGTCGACGCGGCCCTGCATGCGCGCCTGCCTGTCGTCATGGTGGTGCCCTACTCCGATCGGCGTGAGGCGCAAACCCTGTACTGCGACGACCATGCTGCCGGGGTGACGGTCGCCCGGCATCTTTGGGAACTGGGCCACCGGCAGATCGCGTTCGCGGGCGGACCTCGTGATTCCAGGGATACTCGGGAACGGCTGCGGGGGCTGACGGATGGTTTCAAGTCGCAGGGCGTTCGCATCAGCAGCCGGAACGTGAGCTTCTGCGAGAGCTTCGAGGCAGGCGCCGGCGTGCAGTGGGCGCGAGAGTTCTTCAAACTTAAGCCCGCTGTGACGGCCATCGTCACCGGCAACGATGCCCTGGCGCTCGGCATTATGGGAGTGGCCCAGCAACGCGGCATTCGCATTCCGCAGGAGCTTTCCATTGTCGGTTTCGACGATATCCCGGCAGGCGCGCTGGTTTGGCCGGGACTGACGACGATGGCTCAGCCGATGCGCGAGATGGGGCGTGCCGCCTGCCGGGGACTGTTCGAAGGCATCGACAGCCCGGGGACCTCGAGGACGATCATTTACCCGATGCGTCTTGTGGTCCGCGACAGCTCAGGACCCGCTCCGGTTAAGGCAGCATAACGGCGGGCAGGACCGTGAACGGACCCGGGGCGAAGGCCTGTGCGGCTCCGAAGCTGAAATCGGCCGCGGCCGGCTTGCCCGCCGCAACTGTTACTTGTTGGGTGCTGGTGCCAAACCGCTCGTGGATCGCGACGATCGTGTACTTGCCCGGGGGCAGGCCTTTCAGTTCATAGTTGCCGTCGGCGTCGGTCACGGCGAAGAAGGGATTTGTTACTACGTGGGCGACGGCTCTCATCCACGGGTGCTGATTACAGACGAGCGGGATGGTGGCCTCGGCTTTCGGGAATTTCCGCATCACCGGCGGCTGGCCTTTTTGCTGCCCGACGTTGAACTCCTCGTTGACCTCGGCGAGCGCGTGCACGTTGTGCGTGGTGGCATCGCTGTTGACGATCTTCAGGCTCTGGTTCGGCATGATGCCGAAGACGTGGGGTTTATAGGTGCAGCCGTCCTGATCGAGCACCACGGGCGCGGCGGGGGCGGGGAAGGTTTTGCCTTCGAGTCCTGCGGTGACGTAGACGAAGACGTTTTTGATGGAGCCGTCGGCTTTAAGCGCTACGGTTTCGGGGGCGGTTGGGCCTGGGTGTTTGCCGGCGCAGACGGGGTCGGCGTCCATGGCGATGGGTTTTAGCTTGGGTGGGGTGCCTTTGAAGGTGGCTCGGCCTTTTACGGAGACTTGTCCGAAGAGTGCTGTTGCGGTGAGGAGGGTTAGGCAGCCTGTTAGGTGTAAGGCGCGAGAAATGAAGCCACGAGTCATCGTGATCCGTATCGTATCAATGGCGGGTGTTTGGGTGGGGTGGGGAAGATGCTGTGGGGGTTCGAAATCGTTTTAGTGGTCCCGCTCCCTTACGGTCACGGCTCAGAAAGATTTAGCGGTTTAGAGAAAGGTGATGGTGAG
>JAOAPO010000099.1 GCA_025462945.1 Bryobacterales bacterium | reverse complement strand
GTAACCGTGGCGAGAGCGTTGCCGGACTGTTTCGGACGGCGCAGCAGAGGCTGGCCGAGCGTGTAGTACTGCTGCACAAGGCCGTTGCCTCCATCGAGAGACTCAACGCGCGTGTCGAGCCAGGTATAGCTGCCCGTGAGCAGAACCCAGCTGGAAGGGCGAAGTCTGGCAGTGAATTCAGCACCCCGAGATCGGGCGTTCGCGACGTTATCGGTGGAGTAGCGTGACAGGGTTGAGAGCGAGCCGCCGAGGCTGACGATCAGGTCTTCGAAGCGGGTATGGAACCAGGTGGCGTCGAGCGAAAGGCGCCCATTCATGAGGAGTTGTTCAATGCCGGCATCGAAGCCGCGTGTGCGCTCGGGGCTGAGATCCGGATTGTTCGTGAACGCCAGATCCGAGCCGCCAGGGGGACGGAGCCCGGTTCCGAACGAAGCGTGCACGCGGAACCCGGGGGCGAGGGTATAGGCAGCGGACAGCTTGGGGTTCAGGCGGGAATAATCATGAGCCGGAAACACAGGGCGCGGCGGGAAGCCGAAGGCGTTCGCCGGAATGCCCGGCTGCTGGTAGATCTCCTCACGCAGACCCGCGTTCAGGTAGAACTTGCCAACGGCGACGTGGTTTTCCCAGTAGATGCCGTGGTTGTCGCGGCGCAGCAGGAAGGCGTTGAACAACGAATCAGTAACGTAGTTGTTCTTCATCTCTTCGCGGGCGAAGGTGTAGCCACCGGCCATGGTCCAGTGGCGGGTGGCGGTGAAAGTCGCGCGCGCATCGCCGAAACCGCGAATGTCTTTGTTGTAGCTGCCGCCGAAGGGGCTCTTGTAGAAGTTATTGTTCAGGTAAAAGCCACCCAGAACGTCGGCGCGGAGCCTGTCTGTGACGTCGTTCTGGTAGTGAACCCCGTAGGTCGACGTGTTGTTCTTGCTGCGGCTGATCAGGTCAGGTCCGCCGAAGTAGCCTTTGGGATTGGAACCCCAGGCACCGGGGGAGCCGGCTTCGTTCGAGCTGAAACTGCCGAACGCGAAGACACTTTGTGTGCGCCAACGGTGGTCCATTGATAAGAGCCCTGCCTGGTTCCGATAGTCACTGTTGCGCACGGGACCGTTCGCGTTGAGGCTGGAGAGCGAACCGGCCAGGCCCCAGCCGCGCGCGACACTTCCTGAGCCGGAAACGGCGAAACGATTGAGTTCGTGAGTGCCACCTTCGGCGATCACATCGAGAGCGGGACCGTCAGAGGGCGCTCGAGTCACCACATTGATCGCACTGGAAAGTGCGTAGGACCCGTAGACGGCCGACTGGGGGCCGCGTGCGATGTCGATTTCCTGCACCGCATCGGAGGGGATATGCGAGAAATCGAACAGGCCGCCGTAGTAGAAGCCGTTAATCGGAATGCCGTTGAGCATGACCAGGTTGTACTTGGAGTCACCACCGCGAACAAAGAGGCTGGCGACAGTGCCGCGTGAGCCGCTTTGCGAGACCACCATGCCGGGGCTTTGGCGAAGGAGGTCAACGATCTGCGCCTCGTTGCGTCCGCGAATCTCCTGATTTGTGATGACGCTGACGCTGGAGCCCTGCTCCGCACCGGAGACATCGATTGCCGAAGCGGCAACGCGTACCGACTCCGTTACGGGAGCAACGGCCAACTGAATCCTCGGCGCCGGCAGCGGAACTGTGGTGGTCTGAAAACCAGGCGCGGCGACCCGGAAGCGTACGTTCTCGTAGAGCGGTGAGAGGTAAATGTTGAATCGACCATCATCGCCCGTCAGTTGCTGCGTAATGATTCCCTGCGAGTTGATCGCGGCAACCTGAGCACCTGCAATGGGCCGACGGGAAGGATCAATGACCACGCCTGTGTAGTCAGCGGCGTGGAGAGTGGAAACCCCTGCGAACAGGAGTATAGATGTGAATAGACGTGTGGTGTTCATGTCGGGCAGCCCTGCGCTGCCGTCCTTTCCTGCTCTGCATTGAATCCGAATGTTTCGGATCACGCGGGCCGGTCTCCTGACTTGCGCGTCAACGGACCCGATCGCCTTCCCGACCCCGGACAGGGGACAGTGGCATGTGAACGAGTCCTCAGCGCTTACAGTGGCGAGGGCCGTGCTGGACTTTCACCAGCTTCCCAAAACAACGCCTGCGTGCTGCAAAGCCTCTTTAGGATAGCAAACAGTGGCCTCAGAATCCTGAGAACAAAAGGCACTACAATGTAGTTCATGAAGACCCAAGTCTTTAGCTGGCGTGTCTCCAGCGGCCTGAAGTCGGAACTGGAACGTGAGGCCCGCCTCAGAAAGACGACCGTGACGGCTCTTTTGGAAGAAGCCGCGCGAGCCTGCCTCGTCGATTCCGGTGAGGGACCCGACGACGCGGAGAGGCAGCTCGAGATCCGGCAAGCCGCGGAGAGATGTTTCGGCACAATCGAACTCCCCTGCGGCGACGCGTCGGAGCGGGTGAGCGAACTGGTGCGCGAAAAGATGAGCAGGCGCTGTGCTCGTTGAAGGGCTGGTGGACACGGGCGCGATGATTGCGATGCTGAGCCGCACGGACCGCTGGCATTCGGAGTGCCGCGAATCGTTCAAGAGCTTCCGGTTCCCACTGATCACCTCCGAGGCCGTGCTCACGGAGTTGTTCTGCATGGTTGCGGATGACCGTGCGGCCACCGAAGCAGCATGGGCGCTTGTGCGGTCCGGCGCGGTGGCGCTTGCACCGATCGACAATGGCGAACTGGGCGAAATTCAGGAACTGATGAACCGATACCGCGATCGACCCATGGATTTTGCCGACGCGACGCTCGTCTATCTCGCCCGGCGGGAGTCGGTGTCAACGGTGTTTACCGTCGACCATAACGATTTCGAAACCTACAGGATCGAGGGCAAGCGGCGTTTCCGGATTCTGCCGGCGAGGAAGGCTTGACCCGAATGTCCATCCCGAGCGGCCGCCGGCTCTGGCTCTTGACGTCGACGCTGCTTGTCCTGCTTACGGGTTGCGGTTCGGGTGGTCCGCCCCCTGCGCCCGTGATTGGCGAAGCCTGGGCAGGGCCGGCCACACTGAACCTCCGCAAGGAAGTCGACCTGAAGTCTCCAACCATGGCGGTCGCGAAACATGGCGACAAGCTCCAGATCATCGCCAAACGACGGAGTTGGTACAAGGTCAGAAACGCGAGAGGCATCGAAGGCTGGGTCGATGATCGTCAACTGATGGATTCCGGGCAGATGACGCGGTTGCAGAAGATGGAACAGGAGAACGCCGACCTGCCGTCCCAGGGGGCCGCGACTTCGTTTGACACGCTCAATGTGCACTCGGAGCCGAACCGGCTGTCAGCAAGCTTCCTTCAGGTAAAAGAGGGCGAGAAGTTCGATGTGATCGCCCATCGCGTGCAGGAACGAAAGCCGCTGCCCAGGCGCCAGTTACTCCCGCCTGTCCAGAAAGGCGTTGGTGGGAAGAAGCCAAAGAAAGAACCGAAGCTCCCCCCGCCGCCACCTCCCGTGCCGCCGTCTCCGCCTGCGGATTGGGTAGAGCTTTCCAAACAAAGCGCGCAGGTACCCGAGGAAGACTTGCCGCCGGTCGCTCACGATGACTGGATGCTGATCCGGACGAAAAACGGGCAGAGCGGCTGGGTGTTGACGAGCCGTGTCTATCTCGCCATTCCGGACGAAGTAGCGCAATACGCCGAGGGCCATCGGATCATGTCTTACTTTTCGATCGGCAAAGTGGTTTCCGTCGACGATGGCGAGAAGGAGATCTGGTTGTGGACAACGGCGGCATCGCTCGGCCGCGACTACGATTTCGATGGCTACCGTGTGTTTACGTGGAACACGCGACGGCATCGCTACGAGACAGCGTTTATTCAGCGGCGGGTCCGCGGCTTCTTCCCTGTATTGGCGAAAACCGGCCAGTTCTCAGTGTGCACGGAAAATGCCGACGGCTCAACTTCCCGGAAGCGATTTACGCTGGTCGGCAACGCGGTCCGTGGCGCCGGCGAGGAGCCGTGTTCGCCCCCTGCCGCGATCAGCGATCAACCGACGCAAGCTCGCATTGAGGTGCGTCCCGCCGCCGCAGCTGCCACTGAACCTGGCGGCACAGTAAATCAAACGCTCGTGGATCGAGTCAGAGACCGGTGGCGCAAGTTGACCGCTAGATAGACGCTACTGCCCTTCCCTGAGAACCTTGTCGAGAGTCTCGCGCAGGTTCTTTTCCTGGACCGCTTTTTCCATCCGCGGATCGTCCCCGGTGAACTGCGCTCGGATCGTACCTGACCGATCCACAAAGACCAGCTGCGGCACAAAAAGCGGATCATTTTCAGGCAGCCCGAGAAACTTCGCCACATACTTCTGATCGTTGAAGCCGAGCGTGAACTGCGGCTGAAACTGCTTCTTGAAGTCCGCCACGTGCAGTGACGACATCGGCTCGATGGCAGTAGCGAGAATTTCAACGCCGCGAGCGGCATAGTCTTTTTGCAGCTTATTCAGAATTCCGGTCGTGTACTGACAGTGCGGACACGTGGTCATGATCACCGCGATCACGCGTGTCTTCCCGGTGTGCTCACTCAGCCATGTGAATTTATCAAGACCCACCTGAATGGCGAGGTCAGCGGCCTTGCGCGGCACTTCGTGCTGCGCAGAGGCGAGAAGGGAAAGAAACAAGATGGCTGGGACAAGGTGAGTCATAAATCCTCAGTCACAGTTTCGCACAATATTTTTTTCGCTTTGCTTTCAGCCTTTTACGTGATTTCGCGCGACCCCGCGAAGCAGAACTTCACCACTTCGCTCGGTATTCCTTAGTTGCGGAACCGGTTACGGCAACGGGCCGCACGAAAGCGAGACGAGATGGGCGACGAACCTGTTGGTGGCGTTGGATCCTTCTTTCTGCTTTTCTTCGGTTGGTAGATTTCGGGCTTTGCTTTAAAGCCGGAGATTGTTGACCCAATCGCTCATGCGTTGCAGAACGCATCTGCCAACCAAAAACCGGTGATTCACCGGTAGCCGCTTCGAGCGGCTTTACCTTTGACAACTCCGGTAGTAATCTGTATAAAATATTACGGATCGCTACCGGCTTCAAAGCTGATTCTAAACGAATGTTCAAGAAACTCGCTGCTTTTCCCGCTCTCATTGGTCCAGCTCTGATTGCGCTGCTGCTGAATCGCGCCTGCGTGCATTCAGCAGGTTCACTAACCCGGGTTGTGTCCTTTCCTGATGCGGGCGTCTTTGCTCTCAATGCCGAGGGCAAGAAGCTCTACGCCGCCGATCGTCTGGAAGAAGCTCGCGAGTTCTTCGTGCAAGCAGCTGCTCTGGCGGACAGCGCTCACGATGCGCGCGCCGCGGCAATGAACCGGAACAACGCAGGCTTCTGCGAAACGGCAACCATGCAGTACGGCGCGGCACTGCGTCACCTGACTGAAGCGCGCACCATCGCTGAGGACGCCGGCCAGATGGTGCCTCTCATCTACACCCTCAACAGCCTCGCCAGTGTGTACGTCATGACTGGGCAATACGATAATGCCCTCAGCGTTGCCAGAAACGCGCTTAACGGCCCCGCCGGGCACGCTGACAAAGCCATGCATGCCAAACTGCTGGCGCAGATCAGCGGCGCGCTCGTTCATCTGCGTCGCCTCAGCGAGGCTGCTCCTTACCAGCGCGAGGCCGTTATCCAACTCACGGCGGAGAAGCAATTCGCGGACTTGGTGCGGCTGCTGGCGGCCTGGGGCGAGGCGAACGTTAAAGAGGGTGATCTGGACGAAGCTGAGCAGAGCTTTCAGCAAGGTTTCCGGCTGGTTGAAAAACATCACCTCCCCGTTCGGGCGATTCTGCTGGTCGGCATGGCCAATCTGGCGAGCGCCCGCCGCAGGCCTGCCGAGGCCTCGCGGCTTTTCGAGCAGGCGCTGAAGATCAACGACGAGCGCGCACCCCGGTGGAGAATCCTGTCCGACCGCGCCCGGTTCCGTCGCAACACGGGCGATGACCAGGGGTCTCTCGCGGACTACCGCGAAGTAAACCGGCTTGCCGGCAAACTGCGCGTGGACATGGTGCCGGCGGACCGAGACAGAGTTGATTTCGAAAGTGGCATCGGCAACTACCTGCGAGGTCTCGTGGACGTCGGCAACAGAATCGCGCTCCGGACTGGCGATGTATCGCTTATCGCGGAGACGTTCGATGCCGCGGAGCAGCACAGGTTATGGAGCCTTCGAACGCTGATGCCTTCCGTAAACGACTGGCGCCGACATCTCCCGCCGTCTTACTGGGAGAAGCTCGCAAAGTATCAACAACTGCAGCGCCGCGATCTGGCCGCAGGTTCCTCTCACATGGCCGACAGCGCGAGTGACGGGTTGAAGCTCGAACTGCAGCAACTTGAAGCTGCCGCTAATTCCGAGAGGGGCGGCGCACCAGCTTCGGGAGTTCCGGCGCTGGATCATGCGCGGTCTCTGCTGGACGCTGACACGGTCATCTTCAGCTTCCATATCTCGCAGGAGGGTGCCTGGGTTTGGGCCGTTGAGCAACGCGGCGTCACCATCTACCCACTGCCCGACCAGTCAGAGTTAATTCGATCTGCCGCCGCATTTGCCGACGGGACCAGCGTCAGCGCGGGCCGTGTCCTCTATCGCCAGCTCTTTGGCAGAATACCGGCTTCAATAACGGCTCACCGCCGATGGCTGCTGGAATTGGATGAGCCGCTGCACAACGTGCCATTTGGCGCTCTGGTCACAGGAGAGACGCCGGTGCCGGGTTCCGCGCCGGTGCCGGAGTTCCTTGTGGAACGGGCCGCGCTGCAGACCATACCAGGTTCCGCACTCCTGCAAAGGAAGTCATTCCGGTCGACCGGAGCCTTCGTTGCAGTCGGCGACCCTGTGTATAACGCAGCCGATCCGCGCTTCGAAGGTCGGAGGGGCAGAACCGAGTTCTCGCTTCCAAGACTCCCGGGAACAGCGCGCGAACTGGAACTCTGCTCGCGCGCGTGGGGCGCACCTGAAACAAAGCTCTTAACCGGCATGAGGGCGGGCTTGGGCGATCTGCGGGCCGCCACGCAAGCGCAGCCGTCGATCCTGCACTTCGCTACCCATGTGGTCACGGGAACAGGCGACTTTCGGTCGGGCCTGATCGCGCTCAGTCTGAACAACAGGGGCGCCATGGATCTGCTTGGTCCCCAGGAGATTCTCGCGCGCCCTGTCCCCGCCGACCTCGTGGTGATGAATGGTTGTCATTCGTCGCAGAGTGAAACAATCCCAACCGTCGGACGCATGGGACTGACTCGTGCCTGGCTCGGTGCGGGAGCCGGCAGCGTTCTCGCTACCCTCTGGGACATTGCCGATGACCCATCGCAGGAAGTCATGGCTGCTTTTTACCGGGCCCTGCGCAAAGCTCCTGAGAAGGGTGTCGCGAACGCGCTCAGGGAATCGCAGCTGACTATGCTCCGTGCGGATCGGGGTAATATCGCGCGTTGGGCAGGTTACTACCTGGTGGGTCGGACCATATAAGCGATAAAACGTCCAGTAGTAAGAATTAATTGATATGCTTTATTACCATGGACGGCCCGAACGCATCTGCGGAGCAGGCTAAACCCGAGGGTCTGGACATTCCGGACTGGGGTGACCTGGTTGCTCGTATTCGCGAGGGCGACAACGCTGCCATGGAGAAACTCTACGCTTTCTTCGAAAAAGGCGTGCGATGGTTCTTCTATCGGGCGCTGGGTCGTGAAGAGCTTGAAGACCGCGTGCACGATTGCTTCGTGATTGTAACCAAAGCGATCCGGGCGGGCGACCTGCGGGATCCGGAACGCCTGATGGGCTATGTGCGGACAGTGGTTCGACGGCAGATTGCCGCCAACATCCATGAAGTCTCAACCAAACGGCGGACGCACGTGGACTTTTCGGAGTCGACCTTCGCCATCGCTGACTGGAAGGCTGACCCCGAGCAGTCTCTGGCTTCCCGCGAGCGCGAGGCGCTCGGAAAGAAGGTACTGGCGGGGATTTCCGAGAAAGACCGCGAGGTTCTGATGCGCTTTTACGTCCAGGAGCAGGACTACGGCACCATCTGCAAAGAGATGAACCTGACCTACAATCAGTTCCGGCTGCTCAAGTCACGGGCGAAGGCCCGTTTCGGCAAGCTTGGCAAGCGTATGGCCGAGAGTTTGGGCGCGGCCGGAGCAAAATCTGCCGGTGCCCCGAAATAAAACTGAGAAAATCTTTGCGTCACCGCACTACCTTATATGCCGAGCCGCATCGCCCATGAACTCTTTACACGAAACTGACGAACAATTGGAACTGTTCGCCCTCGACAGACTTCCTGACCCAGCCGCGGAAAGGGTGGAGGAACACCTGCTGATTTGCGATGCGTGCCGCCTCAGGGTGGGTGAAATCGGCGACTTCGCGTACACGGTGCGGGCCGCTCTCCGCGCAATGCCAACGGGGCCAGTGCCGGGGCGTCCTGGCTGGTGGCAAGGCTGGAATTTGCGGTTCGTTATGGGCGGGCTCGCATTCGCGCTGGTACTCGCGGCTGTTACGTTCAGGAATGGTCGCGATTTGCAGCTTGTGCCGGTTGCAAGTATCACCCTGAGCTCCATTCGCGGCGACCACAGCGTTGTCTTTCAGCCCGCCCGCGAGTTGGACGTCACCCTCACCGGCACGTCCGGAACTCAGCTCGAAGTCGAGGTGGTCGATTCGACCGGCAGCTCGAAGTGGAAGGGCACTGCTGACGCGCACGACGGCAACGTCAGAGTTCGCATCGCCGAGAAATTCGCGCCCGGCACGTACTTTGTGAGGTTACATTCCGCCAGCGGTGAGTTGCTCCACGAGTACGGCTTCGAAGTGCACCCTTAGGCAGGGCTACTACAATGGGCCGAGACAGGTCGCTTCGATCGTGCCATGCCCAACCCTCTACACACGCTGCTGACCGAACAGCAAAACACCGCTTCGGCGCAGATAGACAAGCTTTCAACTTTGGAGATGGTCCGCGTCATCAACGACGAGGATCGCCGCGTCGCGGACTCGATTACCCCCGAACTGCCCGCTATCGCTCAAGCGATCGACTCGATTGTGGAGGCCTTCGCAGCGGGCGGGCGGCTGTTCTACATCGGCGCGGGCACCAGCGGACGGCTTGGCGTGCTCGACGCTGCGGAGTGCCCGCCCACCTTCAATGTCTCTCCTGACTTTGTACAAGGGATCATCGCCGGGGGAGAGAGCGCCCTGTCGCGTGCGACGGAGACAACCGAAGATGACCCGGCAATCGGCGTTCGCGACCTGCTCGCGAGAGGCTTCAATGCCTCCGACGTTCTTTGCGGGATTGCGGCGAGCGGTCGGACTCCCTACGTTCTGGGAGCCATCGCCGAGGCAAACCGACTGGGCGCACTCACGATCGGCATCAGTTGCAGCCCGGATTCGGAGCTGTCACGCGCCGCTAAGATCCCAATCACTCCCCTGCCCGGGCCTGAGGTGATCGCCGGTTCCACGCGGCTCAAGGCCGGCACCGCTACGAAGCTGGTCTTGAACATGCTCACCACCGGGGCATTCATCCGGACAGGTTACGTCTGGGGGAACCTGATGGTCAATGTGCAGCCGAAGAACGTGAAGCTGCTCGACCGAGCCAAACGAATCGTTTCGTCGGCAACGGGCCTCTCGTACGACGAAGCCGGAGAGCTTTTGCGGCAAGCCGGAAACAGTGTCCGGAGCGCCATTGAAACGTGGCACAAACAGCCGTCGGACAATAGTTAAACCACCACTATGGACAAATTTGTTATCCAGGGCGGAACTCCGCTCGTCGGTTCCATCCCAACCAGCGGCGCCAAAAACTCCGCGCTGCCCGTGCTCGCAGCCGCGCTGCTCACGGCGGAAGATGTCGTGCTGCGCCGCATTCCGAGAGTACGCGATATCCGAACCATGGAGCGACTGCTGGTGGATATCGGTTCTGAAATCGATGTTGACGGCGAAACCGTCACAGTGCGTACGCCGAAGATCGTTTCGCCCGAGGCGCCTTATGAGCTTGTGAAGACAATGCGTGCGTCGTCGCTGGTGCTGGGGCCTTTGGTTGCGCGGGCCGGACGCGCTCGGGTTTCGCTGCCGGGCGGCTGCGGTATCGGTGCCCGCCCCATCAACTATCACCTCACGGGGCTCGAACGGCTGGGTGCAACGATTTCGCAGGATCACGGCTACATCGAGGCTGTTGCTCCGGACGGGCTCCGCGGCGGACATATCGTATTCGACCGCATCACCGTGACGGGGACCGAAGACATCCTCATGGCCGCCACTTTGGCGCGCGGCGAGACGGTGATCGAGAATGCGGCACGGGAACCGGAAGTAGTCGACCTCGCCAATCTTCTGGTGAAAATGGGCGCGAAGATCGAGGGCGCAGGTACAAGCACCATTCATGTGCAGGGGGTCTCAGAGCTTCACGGCGCGGATCACGAAATCATCGCGGATCGCATTGAGGCCGGAACGTTTGTGATCGCGGGCCTGATGACGGGCGGCGCTCTCAGCATCACTGGCTGCGTGCCCGAACATCTGGGCGCCCTCACCGCCAAGCTCAGTCAGGCTGGTGCCAGGATCACCCAGCCCGATGCCACCACGGTGCGAGTCGAGCCCAGCGGCACGTTGCGGGCTGTCGATATGTCGACCGAAGAATACCCTGGTTTCGCGACGGATCTCCAGGCTCAGTACATGGCGATCATGACGCAGGCGGCGGGAATCTCGATCGTAACCGAGACGATCTTTGAAAACCGCTTCATGCACGCGCAGGAGTTGCAGCGGATGGGTGCCAACATTCGCCTCGACGGCAGGAAGGCCATCATCGCGGGTAAGAGCGCACTTTCGGGTGCCGGCGTGATTGCGTCCGACCTTCGGGCCAGCGCTTCCCTGGTGCTGGCCGCTCTGGTCGCCAAAGGCGAGACCGTCATCGATCGCGTTTATCACATTGACCGCGGGTACGAGCGCATCGAAGCCAAGCTCTCGGCGGTCGGCGCGCAGATTGAACGGGTGGAATAGCCGCTGGCCTGGCTAGTTCTTCGGGGCTGGGGCGGCTGACAGCTTTCGAGCCGGCGGACGAATTGTATCGAGGCGAAGGTATCCTGCGGCAGCACGGACACGGACGGCCTGCTTTTTGTCATCCAGCAGTGGTATGAGATCGGCCTTCAGCGACGGGTCGCTGCGCAGCGCGATTGCATGGACGGCTGCGGCCCTTACTGACCAGTCGTCATCTCCCAACGCTTCGCGCAGTGCCTCCAGAACTTCGGGGCTTTTGTCCGCGCTGAGCAAGAGCGCTGTTGCCGCCCGGCCCGATACGCCGGGATCGGACAGAATACCCTGCAGCGAGGAAACACCGGCACCGAGACCGGGCACCGGTGCCATGCTGGCCCCCGTCTTGAGCGCAAACAGAAACATCGTCTTGGGCGTCTGCAACATCCGCAACGCGTCCCTTTTCTGGCGGGTGACGAACCCGGACGAGATTTTGGTTTCGCCGCTCAGCACCGACACCAGGGCATCGCGACCGGCGGGTTCGTTCATGGTCCACAGGGCCTTGGCAGCGGCGAAACTAACCTCAGGAACATCGCCCTCGAGCGCCTTGCGAAGTGTCGGCACGGTGCGCTTCGTCTTCAGATCGACGAGGCTCGTAATTGCGCCGAGGCTAACTTCCATATCCTTGTCGTTGAGCATCGCTTCAAGTTTGGACAGGTAGGGGCCGTTGAGACTCACAAGCCCGAGCGCCTGAACCGCGTGCTTGCGAGTGTCGGGATTGTTATCGTTCAGTGCATCGCTGAGAATACCTGATGCTTTTTCTGAAAGTGGTGCCGGCTTTTGGGCGAGAGCGAGGCTGACTGAAAGAAAGACGGGAACGATCAATGGGCGCATGTTGTGACTCCGGGTTCGGCGATGACCGGCACGCCTTCCCACCAGCGTACATTAGGAACATGGCACAAGGTAAGACCCACAATCCCGGTTTTTTGGCGCTGGTGAACGACGCGAAGTCTCGTGTGCCTGAGTTGGACATCGACCAATACAAGGCGCTGGTGACGTCGGGTGAAGCGCACGCACTCATTGATGTTCGGGAGGATCATGAGTTCGCAGCCGGACATGTCGAAGGCTCTCTCCATCTGAGCAAAGGAATCATCGAGCGGGATATCGAGACGAAGATCCCGGACAAGAACACCAAGCTCATCCTCTATTGCGGTGGAGGCTTTCGGTCGGCGCTCTCGGCGGACAACCTGCGCAAGATGGGGTACACCGACGTGATTTCCCTCGACGGCGGCTGGAAGGCGCTGCAGAGTTCCGGACTGCCTTTAAAGTAGCTGCGCGCTCAGGCGAAGGCCGCGCTGCAACCTCACCCCGCTCGCTTTCCGTTCGAGACGTGCCTGACGGGCAGCCAGCCCTTCCGAATCGGCCACGCAGCGGGCGGCGCGCACGCACTCGAGCGCCATGCCGGCGTTTTTCTCTTTGTGCTCGTAGTGCTTCGCCAACTCTTCCCAGGCGCGCACCTGGTAGGCATTTCTGGACATGGTGAGGTCTACGTAGGTAGACACCGCCGCATCAGCCCAGCCGAGCTTTTTCTCGATACAGCCAGCTTCGAAGAGCGTTCGGAACAGTTGGGAATCGGGCAAGCCCATCCCGACAGCCCGCCGCATCAGCTTGTGCGCTTCTTCCAAACGCCCCGATACCTGCAGCCAGCGGGCGAGCCCCAGGAGATCGATGCCGTGGCGGGCGTGCGCGTTCTGAGGATCGCGGAAGGCCTCCGGGATCACGCCGGTCAGGCACGCTAGCGAGACGATGTCGAGAACGTTGTGTTCGAAGACGCCCACCAGCCTGTGGCCTCGCTTCGTCCGGAGATATTCGAAGTAGCAGTAGGGAATCATCTCCCCGGGGATGTCGCCGTGGCGCTCCACGCCAAGGATCTGGGTCTCCAGATTGACGAGCCGGCAGTTCTCCAGCCTGAGCTTAAAGAGGCGGCGGGCGCCGTAGAGCAGGTCCAGATGTTCCATACGTCCGAACGGATGCCGGGCGCGGCACATTGTGTAGCGGGTTTCAAGCAGAGGCTGGTCGTAGCTGCGGCCGTTGTACGTGACGAGGACGTCGAAGCGGGCCAGATGAAGCGACAGCGAGTCGAGGGCCGAGGCCTCTTCCGAGTGGTCACGCATGAAGAACTGGCGCACCCGGAAGCCATCATCTTCGATGCTGCCCAATCCAATCAGGAACGCACAGGTTCCTGAGCCGCCTGCGAGACCGGTAGTCTCGGTATCGAGGAAAGCCCATTTCCGAGGGTGGGTGTCGGCGATCGCTCCGTCAGAGAGCGCCATCAGCAAATCGGCAGGCAGCGTTTCCAGGTCGGAAATTTCGTAGCTGCCGTGCCGTTCATGGCGCGCGTAGAGTTTAGAGGTCTCGAAATGCCGTCCAAAAGAAGTCTCGACGATTTCCCCGGCCAGCAGATCTTCAACTCGTCCGGGCGGGGATGTCGCGATGGGAAATGAGACGACGCGCTCGAAGTAGCCGGATTCGCGCTCCACACGCACGTCGGCCCGAGCTGAGGCACGGTCAATCGCCCCGCGTAATTCTTCGAGCTGTTCTCGCAGATCCATGTATCGGTGGGCCTTCGTCTTTCCTTCGCCCTTCCTTCCAATATACTTAGGGACTCTGCGCGCACTCCTATACTTCGTCGGCCTCTTCGCAGTTCTTCTTACGGCGCACCTTCTGCACACCGGGGCTTTGTGGGAGCCGGAGGTGTTTCCCCTAGCCGCGGCGGTGCAGTTAAAAAGGGGCGCGGCGCTCTATCGAGAGGTCTGGTTCGACAAGCCACCTCTGCTGCCGTGGTTCTATGTGATCTGGGGCGTCGGGGCGGGACCGCTATTGCGGGTCGTCGGTGCCCTTTACGATCTCGTTGCGTGCGTACTCGCATTCCAGATTGCGTTCACGCTCTGGGCCCGACGCGAGGCACTCATTGCTGCTGGGCTGATGGCGTTCTTCCTGATATTTGATACCCACTCCGCAGTGCTGCCACTGGGTGCCGACCTTCTGTTGCTGGTCCCTCACCTGGCTGCGATTTTGCTCGCGCTCAGGCGCCAGCCTCTGCTGGCCGGTGTCGCAGCGGGCATCGGCTTTCTGATCAATGTAAAAAGCCTTTTCGTGCTTGCCGCATGCGCCGTGTTCGTGTGGCCTGCGGGCCTCTCTCTCCTTCTCGGGTTCGCGATTCCATGCGCGATCGCGGCGGGCGCTCTCGGGATCACAGGCAGCTTCCAGGACTGGTACCAGCAAGCCTGGCTCTGGCCATCGCTCTACGCGTCCAGCCCCGTTGTTGTGGATCCTATTCGGAACGGGTTGCTGCGCAGCGCGAACTGGCTCGGCTTCCACGCTGCACTCGTCATTGGTGCCGCAGTTTATTATCGGCAGAATCGCAACCGAAGATTAGCGTTGTGGATGCTTTTCACGTTCACTGGAGTTGTCCTCGGCTGGCGATTTTTCCCTCGCTACTTTTTCCTGTTCCTGCCAGCGTTGCTGATCCCGGCCGCACGCGGACTGTCGATCGCCCGAAGATGGGTTGCCGTTTTGGCAATCGGCGTGCTTACGATTCCAGCTGTCCGGTTCGGACCGAGATACCTTAACGTGACAAACTCACCAGATCTGGCCCTTGATCGCGACTCGCGTGAAGCCTCGCGAATTGCGCTCACGCTGGCCAGTTCGGGCAGCGATTCCTTGTTTGTCTGGGGATATCGTCCGGAGATCTTTGTATACACCGGTTTCAGGCCCGCAACTCGCTATCTGGACAGCCAGGCGTTGACGGGGGTTCCAGCCGACCGGCATTTGACCCAATCCACCGTCGTGCTCACGGCGGGCACACAGGCCGCGCGCGAGGAACTGGCGCGCGCCAGGCCGGACATCGTTATTGACGGATTGACCCTTTTCAATCCCGGTCTTTCGATGAACCATTACGCCGAACTGCGGCCATGGCTTGCACACTACCGCGAAACGGCTCGAACGCACGGCACCATAATCTATAAACGGATACCCGACTCTAAGCAATGAAACGAATCCTGGTTACAGGCGGCGCCGGTTACATCGGCTCCCACACGACTCTTGAGCTTCTCGACGCTGGCTACGACGTGATCGTAGTCGACAATCTTTCGCGCGGGCACCGCAAAACGGTCGACCCGAAGCGGCTGCGCGAGGCCGACCTTCTCGATACCGAGGCGCTCACACGCATCATGAAAGAGGAGCCCGTCGAAGCCGTCATTCACTTCGCGGCTTACATTGCCGTGGGTGAATCGATGAAGGACCCCGGCCTCTACTTCAGGAACAATGTGGCGGGTTCGATCTCGCTCATGAATGCCATGCAGGCGGCGGGGGTGAACAAGATTGTTTTCTCGTCGACCGCCGCGGTTTATGGCATGCCGGCTGTAATCCCGATTCGCGAGACGGAACCCTATGCCCCGATCAATGCCTATGGCGAAACCAAAGTGATGATCGAGAAGGTTCTTACATGGTTCGACCAGTGCGTCGGTTTCCGTAGTGTCTGCCTTCGCTATTTCAATGCGTCCGGAGCGGATCCGGCGGCGCGAACCGGCGAGGATCATGAGCCCGAAACGCACCTGATTCCGCTGCTGTTTCAGGCCGTCAAAACGGGCAAGCCGGCGACGCTTTTTGGCCGCGACTACCCGACTCCGGATGGCACGTGCATCCGCGACTATATCCACGTGTCGGATCTGGCGCGGGCACACATCGGCGCGGTGGAATGGCTGCTCAAGGGCGGTGAATCGAAGCGGTTCAATGTGGGCACCGGATCTGGTTACTCAGTCAAAGAGGTTGTGGAAGCGGTGGAGCGCGTTACCGGGAAGCCAGTGCCGCACACGTATGGGCCTAGACGTGAGGGAGATCCTCCGCTGCTGGTTGCCAATTCGACGGCGCTGCAAAACGAACTGAACTGGACGCCGCGCGATTCAGCGCTCGAAAGGATAGTGGAAACAGCCTGGCGCTGGTATAACCGCTGAGTTCCAGTGCGGGATCGCAGCCGCCAGCGAAGTCTGCGGGCGCTGCCCCAGAAAACGTAAAGCCCGGCTGATTTCGAATTCCTTGTTCGGGTCATCAAGCGGCGGAGCGAGGGTCTGCTTGCTCAACTTCTTACCTGCCGCGTTCGTCGCTACCGGAAGGTGCAGGTAGGCAGGGATGGGATAGCCAAGCGCTCGCTGCAGCCAGTTTTGCCGCGGCGTGGAATCGAGCAGGTCGCCGCCGCGGACTACATTCGTTATCCGCTGCCCAGCGTCGTCTACCACTACGGCGAGTTGGTATGTGAAGAATCCGTCTGACCGTTTGATGATGAAATCGTCCGGGGCGTCGGCGCGGACTCTCCAGGCGACTGGCCTGTTCGGATCGCGAACGCCTTCTCGACAGACTCCCCGATATGGTGCGTCTCCGATGTCTTTGCGCGAGCAGGAGCAGGGGTAAGCGAGACCAGCGTTCCGAAGAGCTTCGAACGCGCTTTCGTAGGCCGGGGTGCGGGCGGTCTGGTACACGATGGGCCCGTCCCACTCGAAGCCGTAGGCGGAGAGCGTGCCAATAATGTCCAGATCCGCGCCGGGAATGCAGCGCGGCAGATCGACGTCCTCCAGGCGCAGGAGCCATGCTCCACCGTTGGCGCGGGCATCCAGATAGCTGGCGATGGCGGTCACCAGCGAGCCGAAATGGAGCGGGCCGGTGGGTGACGGCGCGAAGCGTCCGCGGTAGGTGCCATCGTCGGGCGAGGACATGCAGATAGAATCCAGCATATGGCAGTCGTACGAATGAAAGATATTGCGCGGGAGTTGGGAGTGTCCGTTGTCACGGTCTCCAAGGCGATGCGCAATCACGAAGATATCAGCGTCGAGACGCGGGGGAGAGTCCTGCAATTGATGCGGGAATTGAACTACCGACCGAACCTCGCGGCGCGGGCACTGGTGACGGGCCGTTCCCTCATCGTCGGCTGCGTGGTGCCCGGGCTGATGAACTCGTTCTATGCCGAGATTGCGAGGGGCCTGACGAATGTTTTCCGCCGCAAGGGGTACGGGTTGGTACTGGCGACGTCAGAAGAGGAGCCTGAGCTGGAACGGCAGGAAATTGAGCAACTGCTCGCCCGTCACGTTGACGCGCTCATTGTTGCGACGACGCAGGAAGACAGAGCCAGCATTGACCGTATTGAGGAGCAGGGTGTGCCGTACGTTCTGATCGACCGGCACGTGGAAGGCGTAAATTCGAACTTCGTTGGCGTCGATGACGAGTCGATCGGCCAGATCGGGACGGAGCATTTGATTCAGGCGGGGTGCCGGCGCATCGCGTTTTTGTCGGCAGACCGGTTGAGTCCCTCGCGGGGACGCATGGCGGGCTACATGAAGACTCTGGCGATCCACAATCTGCCTGCGATGACGCGGGCGCTGGGCGAAACCGGCGATGCTGTGGATGTAGCTGCCTACTCTTACGCGACGATGAAGGATCTGCTCAAGCAGGCGCAGCGTCCGGACGGGATCTTTGCGTTCAATGACCAGTTCGCGATCGGAGCAATGAAGGCTACACTCGACTCGGGCTTGCGGATTCCGGAGGATATCGCGTTTGTCGGTTGCGGGAATATCCTGCATGCGGATTTCCTGCGGGTTCCGCTGACGTCGATTGACCAGAACAGCGTTGCGATCGGGGAGAGGGCGGCGCGTCTGGCACTGGGGCTGATTGAGTCGAAGACGGTGGAAGATCCCAAGACTGTCCTGGTGGAGCCGCGTCTGCTGGTTCGGGAGTCGAGCTTGCGTCGGCCGGTGCACTAGATCCGGTGCACTAGAGAAGTTGCGGCAGAATCAGCGCTGATGGGCCTCTCAGTGACCAGGTGACCTCCGCGGAGAAGTCCGTCTCTTCGGG
>JAOAPO010000069.1 GCA_025462945.1 Bryobacterales bacterium | reverse complement strand
TCAACCCAGTCGTTCTGAGCGTATCCAGGACCTGTTAACTCAGGCTCCAGAGCTGCTCTCACGAAACGGATGTGGTTGTTTGAGGCCGAGTCGATCAGGTGCCCCAGTTCTTGCTTCGGAGACCACGTCTCCGGTCCGGCGGGCCTGATGGAGGCGACTTCATCAGTGATTCTTTCGAGGTGAGGCAATTCCGTCGCGATGGTGTCGCGCAGGAACTTCGCCAGCTGGGTTGGCATAAACAATTGTGGCACGCCTTGCCGGGACGCACGCCGCGAGCTACCAGGCTTTCATCGCACCTTCGAACAATGTGGCGAGATCTTCAGCAGTTGCGGGACGTGGTGAAAGCTTCGTAACTCGATGCTGCGGCAGAGTCCCCTGGACAAGTGCGGGAATGTCTGAACTGCTGTAGCCGACTGCTGCCAGACCGTTGGGCATCTGCAGGTCGTACATCAGGCGGATCAATTCGTCAGAGAGTATCTTGCCTGCATCTTCCTTGTTCGCGTTGGAGACGTTCGCGCCCAATATCGCCGCAGCCTCCAGATGCCTTTCCGGGCAAGCTGACGCAGTAAACCGAAACACTGCCGGCGCGTTGAGAATCACCGAGATTCCATGCGGCACCATGGCATGCCCCGCCGATTCGTAGCCTGCCGGCATGAAGCTCCGCACCAGTCCGGCAACGGGGTATGACATGCCGTGCGGCAGGTGAACTCCGGCATTTCCGAAGCCAATGCCTGCATACGAAGATGCAAGCATCATCGAGGCCCGTGCTTCATCGTCAGAGGGATCAGCGAACGCACGCCGGATGTACTTCGCCGTCAATCGCAAACCTTCCAGGCTCCAAAGATCGCTGATCGGATTCGAGCCCTGATAGGAAGGCCGCAGGATGGGCTTCTCAGGCCTCGCGCGTTCACTAAACGGAATCGCTGTGAACGATTCGATCGCATGACAGAGAACGTCCAGTCCGGATGAAGCGGCAACTTCTCGCGGCATCGTACGTGTGTTCTCGGGATCAACAATTCCGAGCGTCGGCTTCAGCCGGCGATGAGCAATGCCGGTCTTCGCGTGCAGGGGTTTGTAGTCGAAGATCGAAACACCCGTCGTCTCGCTGCCAGTGCCGGCCGTAGTCGGAATCGCGAACAGCGGCTTCAGAGCACCAGGCACGGGGATGCCTTTCCCGATTGGCGCATTCACGTAATCGAGGAAGTCCGTCGGGTAGCACATGTAGAGGTTGGCGGCCTTCGCGGTATCGATCGTCGATCCGCCGCCCACCGCAATGAAAGCATCAAAGGCCCCGGCGGTCGCAAACTGAATCGCGTCCTGCATCGACTGCTCAGTCGGCTCTACGCTGATTCGGTCGAATACCGTGTAGGGAACTTTATTCGCTTCCAGCGATTCCAGTGTGGCGACCACCGGATAGAGATTGCGAAGCGCCGGATCGATGAAGACCACAACGTTGCGAAACCCCAGTTCCGCCATGTCTGCGCCCACTTCTCTCGTAGCGCCGAGGCCAAAACGTATGGCCGACGCGGCCATCTCAAAAGCATATTCGTGCTGCATGACAGGTACGAGTCTATAACCGCGGAAAGCGTTTTGCTACTATTGGGGTTTGACAGGCAGTAAGCGCTCAGGCGACAATAGAATTTCTGTCTGCGCGGGAGTAACTCAGCTGGTAGAGTGCGACCTTGCCAAGGTCGATGTCGCGAGTTCGAATCTCGTCTCCCGCTCCATTTTCCTTCCTTTGAATCCAACCGGATTGGCCGATCATCTGGTTTCTTTGCAGCAAGAAACCAGTTATGTAGTGGGTCTCTGTGATCCCCTCTAACATTTCCCCCGTTGATCGTGCGGTTTCGGCGATCAAGTCGGCTCAGGCCGAGTTTGGATCGTCACTCGCCGTTCTCACCAGCTGTCAGCGCGAAGGCGTCGTCACCATTGACCTCGCCCTGAACACGCTTGGCTCCGTTCGCGTGATGACCATTGACACTGGTCGCCTGCCCGCCGCAACCCACGAGATGATCGCAGCCGTTGAGGCTCGTTACGGCATCACAGTCGAGCGCATCCGTCCCGACCAGGGCGAAGTTGACGCGATGGTGGCGGGTCACGGCACAGATCTCTTCTATGACGGCGTGCCTTTTCGTAACCTCTGCTGCAACATTCGCAAAGTTCGTCCGCTTGCGCTGGCTCTCAAAGGGCTCGGTGCTTACTTCACGGGCCTTCGACGCGAACAAAGCGAGACCCGCCAGAACGTCGACATCTTTGATCGCACTGCCTCGCCGGTGAAGATTAATGCCCTTGCAGACTGGACTGCGGGTGACATCGCATCCTACACGCGGGAACACCAGCTCCCAGAGAGCCGACTCTACGCAGAGGGCTACACCAGCATCGGGTGCGAGCCCTGCACTCGCGCCACTGCGGCTGGCGAGGATGAGCGCGCGGGCCGCTGGTGGTGGGAGACTGACGACGCGCGAGAGTGCGGCCTGCATTTCTCGCCAACAGGCAAAGTGGAGCGGACCGTCGACGTGCTGTTGCGTGAGATCCTGGAAAAAGTGAAAACAAAGACGTGATGACTCATCAGGGATTTACACTGTGGCTGACCGGCATGTCCGGCGCCGGCAAGAGCACCGTATCCGATCGGTTGATGGACCGCTTCCGCGCGGCCGGCGCCAGGGTCGAGTTGCTCGATGGCGATGTGGTGCGAACGAATCTTTCGCAGGGCCTGGGCTTTAGCCGCGAAGATCGTGACACCAACATCCGTCGCATCGGCTTTGTCGCGGACCTGCTCTCGCGCAACGGCATTATTGCCGTGGTGGCAGCCATCTCGCCTTATCGCGCGACTCGCGATGAAGTGAAAGCGAAGATCGCAAACTTCGTGGAGGTCTTCGTCGATTGCCCCATTGAAGTGCTCGCGGCACGCGATGTGAAAGGTCTCTACAAGAAGGCACTGGCGGGCGAAGTCGGCAATTTCACGGGCATCTCGGATCCCTACGAGGCACCACTCAATCCCGATGTCACGGTGCGCTCTGATCGCGAGTCTGTGGAAGAGAGTGTCGACCGCGTTTGGGCCGAACTCATACGCAGAGGACTTGTCTCAACTTCATGATCGACCTGCACAGTCACACCACTGAATCTGACGGCACGTTCAGCCCGGCTGAGTTGATCGCCGAAGCGAAGCGCATTGGCCTCGAAGCCCTTGCTATCACCGATCACGACACCTTTCGCGGTTACGAGAAAGCTCTGCCTTTCGCAAAGGAAGCAGGCCTCGAACTGGTCTGCGGGATCGAGCTCTCAACCAAGTTTGGCGGCGCCACCGTCCACATGCTCGCGTACTTCCCGTGGACCCCTCCTTCGGCGGAGTTCCGCCTCTGGCTCGACCAGCTTCTGGAGAGTCGACGAGAGCGCAACAGGAGCCTCATCGAGAAGCTTCAGTCCATCGGCGTCGACATTACGCTGGAAGAAGTGGAGCAGCAGGGACGCACTCTCACCGCACGCCCGCACTTCGGTCGTGTCCTCATCGATAAAGGCTACGTGGGCACGATGCAGGAGGCCTTCGATAAGTACCTCGACGAGTCTGCGCCCGGCTATGTTCAGCGCCGGGAAGTGCCGGTAGACGACGCTATTCAACGCGTCATCGCGGCTGGAGGCGTGGCATCTCTGGCGCATCCGGTGCGCGTGGCGAAGAACAACTGGGATACGCTCGCCGTCTGGGTACGGAAGATGGCCAGCGCGGGTATGGGGGCGATCGAAGTCTTCCACAGCGATCACACCCCGGAGAACGTTGCGTTTTACCAGTCGCTGGCGAGCCAGTACCGGTTGACCATCACGGGCGGCTCCGACTTTCATGGAGCCAACAAGCCTTCCATTGATCTTGGAACGGGCTATCGGAAGAACCTCGCCGTGCCTTACAGCGTGCTGGAAGGTCTTCGTAACTCACGAAGGTAAGGGAGCCTGTCGAGCACCGCACCAGTGCTGCGAGGAAGGTCTGGTGGGCACGGGCAGATTCGAACTGCCGACCTTCCGCTTAGGAGGCGGACGCTCTATCCAACTGAGCTACGTGCCCTGAAATCGACATCCTCATTGTAGCCGCCGAAGGCCGCGAACTCCAATGTCTTTGCGGTACTGCATGCCATCGAACTGAATCTGCCGGACGCCGGCGTACGCGTTGTGGATGCTCGCCTGCAAGGTGTCGCCCAACGCTGTGACACCCAGGACGCGCCCGCCCGCAGTCACGATGCCGTCATGTGTCTGTCGTGTTCCAGCGTGGAAGACTTCACCCTTAAACTTCGCATCCAGACCAGTAATCAGTTTGTGAGACTCGATGACTCCAGGATAGCCCGCGGAGGCGAGAACGACGCACGTGGCTGGCTGCGGCTTCCAGCGCAGATCGCTGCCCGTTAGAGCCCCGCGTGCGGAGGCCATCAGCGCTTCCGCCCAGTCGCAATCAAGGCGCATCATCAGGGGCTGCGTTTCGGGGTCCCCCATTCTGACGTTAAACTCGAGAACGCTCGGGCCCGACGCCGTCATCATCAGACCTGCGTAGAGGAAGCCCGTGAACGAAGTTGCGTGAACCACCGGCAGGATGATGGCTTCGAGGATGTGAGAGCGCTGTTCGGGAGTCAGGAGCCCCGAGTGCGAATAGGCTCCCATGCCACCCGTATTGGGACCCTCATCGTTGTCGAAGATGCGCTTGTGGTCCTGGGATGGCTCAAGAGCCACGGCGGTCTTGCCGTCGCAAAGCGCGATGAAGCTGACCTCTTCACCTTCGAGGAACTCCTCCATGACGAGTGGATAGGTGAGCTGCGTGAGTGCATCTTCAGCCTCCGCCTGAGTTTGGGCGATGACCACGCCCTTGCCCGCGGCCAGACCATCAGTTTTGAGCACGAGAGGAAAGCGGAACCCTGCAAATGCTGCGCGCGCCTCGTCTGGCGAGCCGACTGTCTCGAATCGCGCAGTCGGTATGCCCAGCTTCTCCATGAAGCGCTTGGAATAGATCTTGCTGCCTTCAAGAGCCGCGTTTTGAGCCGTTGGGCCGACGATGTACCGGCCCGCGGCGCGGAACTTGTCCACAACGCCAGCCACGAGAGGCGCTTCCGGGCCTACCACCGTGAGATCGATGCCAAGGGACTCGGCTAATACGACATAATCCGATGACAGGTGGCACTTGGCCACTGATGCGCTGCCAGGGTTGCCGGGGGCACAGTGCAATTCGCTTACGGACGGTGCTTGTGCCAGCCGCCACGCCAGCGCGTGTTCGCGGCCGCCGCCGCCGATTACGAGAACTTTCACTTTTTGGGGTCCGGCTACAATGGTAGCAATGGACCTGAAGTTTGATGTTGTCGTGGTGGGTGGCGGACACGCCGGTTGCGAGGCAGCTCGCGCCTGCGCTCGGATGGGGCTGCGAACGGCCATGATCACGATGAACTCGGATCTGATCGCGCAGATGTCCTGTAACCCGGCAATTGGCGGCATTGCCAAGGGTCACCTGGTTCGCGAGATCGATGCGCTCGGCGGCGTCATGGGTGAAGTCACTGACGCGGTAGGAATCCAGTTCCGGCTTCTCAACACGAGCCGCGGCCCTGCTGTCTGGTCCCCGCGAGCCCAATGCGATAAGAAGCAGTACCGCGTACACATGAAGGCGGTGCTGGAACGCGAGCCAAATCTCCGTATCAAGCAGGCCGAAGTGGCCTCTCTCATTATCGAAAATGGTCGCGTCGAAGGTGTTCGGTTCGTGGATGGGCGAAAGGTCCACTGCGGCGCCGTAATCATCACCACGGGTACCTTCCTGAATGGTCTCGCTCACGTTGGCGAGAAGCAGTTTTCATGCGGGCGCAACGGGGAGGCCTCCTCTGAGATCCTCGCGGAGCAGATCCGAAACCTCGGTTTGCGCTGGAAACGACTGAAAACAGGTACTCCACCCCGCCTCGATGCACGTACCATCGACTGGACGAAGTTCGAACCGCAGTTCGGTGATGCCGAGCCCACCCCGTTCTCTTTCCTGACAGAGCGCATTGACCGACCTCAGATCCAGTGCTTCCTCGCGCGCACCACTGCGGCTACAAAGCGCGTGATTCAGGACAATATCGCCCGATCGCCGCTCTATTCAGGTCAGATCGAGGGCGTTGGACCCCGTTACTGCCCTTCTATCGAAGATAAGTTTGTGAAGTTCCCCGATAAGGAGAGCCACCAGTTGTTTCTGGAGCCGGAAGGGGTCGATACGAACGAGATCTACGTGAACGGCATGTCGACGAGCCTGCCTATCGACGTTCAGGCGGCCATCATAGCGTCCATCCCCGGCTTAGAAGATGCGGAGATGATCCGACCCGGGTATGCGATCGAATACGACGCGATCGACGCCCGCGAACTGGATCACCGTCTGGAGGTGAAGAAACTGCCCGGACTGTACCTGGCGGGGCAGATTAACGGCACTTCCGGATATGAAGAAGCGGCTGGACAGGGGCTGATGGCAGGAATCAACGCGGCTCAGACCGTTCTGGGGCGCGAATCGATCCAACTTGCCCGGCGAGAGGCTTATATCGGCATCATGATCGACGACCTGATCACGCAGGGTGCCGAGGAGCCGTACCGGATGTTCACTTCGCGAGCCGAGTACCGACTGAATCTTCGGATGGACAACGCGGACCTGCGTCTGACGCCGATAGCGGAACGTATCGGGCTGGCGACGCCTGAGAGAGTGGAGGTTTTCCACCGACGGCGGGTTCAAACGGAGCAACTTCTCGCAGCGTTTGCCACGAGTCCCAAGGCGGCATGGCTGCGGCGCCCTGAATCGAAGATATCCGACCTGTTGCCCTGGATCGAAGCTACCCTGGGTGCTCGAGTTCAGCGGGGTGTGTTACCCACTGTTGAGACGGAAGTGAAGTATTCCGGGTATGTTGACCAGCAAAGACGCCAAGTGGAGAGATTGCAGGGCTCCACTGAGCGCGCAATCCCAGCCGGAATGAAGTTCACGGGAATCCCTGGACTATCGCGCGAGGTTGGCGAGAAGCTCACGGCTGTGGGTCCCGTCACCATGGGCCAGGCCGCGAGAATCCCGGGAGTGACGCCCGCCGCCGTCGCGATACTCGACATGTATGTAACGCTGGCTGTTTCACGTGAAACACCCTAACGTACTAACTTGTCGTTGTTTCACGTGAAACAGTGGTCCCGACTGCTCCCTTGTTTCACGTGAAACAAGCCTCGCGGGTGCCCCGCAAAACAAAACCGAGTGCGCCTAAGAATTCGCACACCCGAGTTGTAGAATAGAGCTTCCACACGGCACCCGCTTGTAGACCGGCTCACTAGTGACTAGAACAATCGCAATTACCAATCAGAAGGGTGGTGTGGGCAAAACCACCACCGCCATCAACCTTGCAGCGTCACTCGCTGCCAACGATGTCAAGGTTCTGCTTGTCGACGCTGATCCACAGGGAAACTCAACCAGTGGCTACGGCGTCCAGAAAACCCCCGGCCTTGTCACTACCTACGATGT
>JAOAPO010000036.1 GCA_025462945.1 Bryobacterales bacterium | reverse complement strand
TTGACCGCCAATGCCGCGCTCACGATCGATGTCGATGGCGCGCGGGTGTTCCGGAAGCACGCTCCTCGGATACTTCTGGCGCACCAACTCCTTCATGACTTCGAACATGTTGACCTGGCCCTCGTCGGGCCACACCTCGGTGTAATCCACATAGGGCTTTCGTACGGTTACATTGCGGAAGTGGACGTGATTGATGACGTCCCGATCGCCCAGATACTTGCAGACGGCAACCGGATCTTCACCCATCTCGCGGGTAACGCCGCAATCGAAGGTGATGCCGTTGTACGGGCTTTTCACGATGTCCAGGTAGCGCTTCCAGTTCGCCAGGCTCGCGAACAGCTGGTGCGAACCGCGCGACACGGGTGCCGGCGGATCGTTCGGGTGCAGGGCGAACCGGACATTCGCTTTTTGCGCCTCAGGGATGACCGCTTTCAGGAAGTACTCAGCGCGTTTGAACAGGTCCTCGAAACTATGTGCAGTCTCCTGCGGCTTCGGCGCAAGATTTTTCACGCGTTCATAGTTGAAACGAGTCAGACCGGAATTGGCACGGCCCACTTCGGCCTCGTAGCCCTCCGTCAGACGATGAGCGTAGAAGTTGTATTCGATTACCGGCAGCCCGGCTTTGCCTGCGGCCTGAGTCGACTTGATGATTTTCTCAATTTCCTGATCGCGATTCGGCCCGCCGCGGATGATGTCATCCATTCCTCCGATCATGGCGTTGACAACGGTCATGCCCTGCTCTTTGAGTGCCGCGATATTGCGGCGCAGAACATCTTCAGTCCAGGCACCCCGGCCGCCGCCACCGCCGCCGATCACGTGGAAGACACCCACCTGCTGCAGCGCTCGGTTCAAGGCGGGCGTGGCGCCGGCGTAGGCACAGATTTTAGGGATTCCGGGACCCATCACGTCGATGGGCCAACTGGTGGCTGCTGCTCTGGCCAGTTGGGGCGCCATGGTGGACGCACCTGCCGCTCCGGCGAGTTGCATCAGATTCCTGCGGGATATTGTCTTGCTCGGCATTGAGACTTGACTCCTTGTATATATCCATATTGCCTTGCGGTCAGGCACCGCAGAAGGACCGCGTGTTTGTGATACCATCCACCCCAATGAGCAGTGCTCAGTACGCTGACCCGCGCCTCGAGGAACCTGAGAAGCGCCTGCGCTCTCTTGAAGGCAATAAGCGCGAGTTCAGGGACAGTTCCAGATCGTCGCCACCCTGCCCCGCCCTGAATCCATCACCTTCCTCAGCTACGAAACGCAGAGCCACATCGCTCGACTTGAAGCGCGCCTCGCCAAATCCTGAATCAGGCTCTTGAAAGAAACCATGGACAAGACTTTAGCAACAATCCTCGTGGGCCTCGCGCTCGCCGTCTCGGCCGCGGCACAGCAGGCAGACAGCAAATACAGACTGGTCGAGAACTGGGCAAACTTTCCGCCGGGCGTCAGCCACTGGGGTGCGGCTACGGGCGTCGACGTGGACAAGAAAGATAACGTGTACGTCCTCCATCGAAACGAAGCAATGCCCGTCATGGTCTTCGACCGCGACGGCAAGTACCTCCGGTCGTGGGGAAAGGGCCTTTTCAAGACCACGCACTTCCTGCGAGTGGATCGCAATGGCAAAGTCTGGGTCACCGATCGGGGTGACATGCAGGCCTTCCAGTTCGATCAACAAGGCAGACAGATCTTGACACTGGGCCGCAAGGGAGTTACTGGCGATAACACCTCGCATGACACGTTCAACGGGATGGCTGACGTGGCGGTGGCGAAGAATGGCGACGTCCTGATTGCGGACGGGGAAGGCCCGAACACCCGGGTTGTTCGCTTTTCCAAAAACGGTAAGTTTCTGCAATGGTGGGGCGGCGCGGGCGCAGGTCCGGGACAGTTCAACGTGCCACACAGCATTGCTGTTGACCGGAAAGGAAACATCTACGTCGCCGACCGCGCGAACAATCGCATCCAGATCTTCGATTCATCCGGTAAGTTCCAGCGGCAGTGGACAAACTTCGGCACTCCATGGGGCCTGTTCATCAAAGACGATCTCATCTACGCAGTCGACGGAACCGAGAAGAACTGCCTGCTGATTGCTGATCTCAAAGACGGCAAGGTAATTGAGAAAATCGAAGGCCTGAACAATGCAACCGCCGTCACAGTTGACTCGCGGGGTGCCATCTACGTTGGAGAAGTGAATGGCACCAATGTGAAGAAATTCGTCAGGAAATGACCCGAGCCCGCGCGGGGCACCGCCCCAAAGCGCCCTGCTGCTCTTGCCAAATCAGAGCGGCGCAGCTACGCGGATTCCGTCCTGAGCCGCTAGAGTAGGCGTGTGAAGCGGGCGCTTGCATGTGTTTTCCTTGCTGTGAGCCTGTTTGCGCAGGGGCGGCTTCGGCCACCAGCGAAACTGGCCTGCAGCACCGACGAACTCACGGCGTATACGGGGGTCGTTACAGCTTACCCCGCACCGACTCACTGGTGAAACTAACCCTGCGTACGGATGCTGACACGAAGGCGTCCTTCGCACTCAAGCTGCCCGTGAAGATGCGGATATCCGGAATGGAGTTCCGGCCCGATGACTGGCCCAAAGTGGAAGTGTCGAGGGGAAGTTAAAGGCCCACATGCGCGCGACAGTTCGGGAATGCACCGGGCTGCATCATGGACCAGGAGTCATTCACGGTGGTGTCATGCGCAACCAGAGTGAAGGTCCAGCCCGTCGGAGCGTAAGCCTCATCCAGAACCCTCAACGGGTCCGTCATCGCCTTTGACTAGAGAAGCAGCGTCTCGATGCGGTGGGCGTAAACCATCCCTTCCGCTGCGGACCAGCCGAACACCGTGAACCGGCCATCCTGTGACGCGACCAGAGAGATGGCATCCCTCTGGTCATGAACGAAGTGTACCGCCGAGAGGTGACGCGTACCACCCAGGTAGCCCGGCTCCACCATCACGGATTCGACGCCCTCGACCGGCTCGCCCACAATGACACGCTCGACCGGCTTCCAGCCCGGGCGGCGCAGAATCTTGGCGCCAAAAGCGAGCACTTCGTATTGATCAGTGATGATGGTGGCCCCGTCAACGGCAGTCAGGCCGGCCACGCCATCGATAGCTCGCCGAAGCCCCTCCTGCCAGCGACGCCGAGAGCGCTCTGGCGGCGCGTGCTTCATCAGTTCGACAAGGGCACGAAAAGGTGGGTTGAGCGCGTACGTAATCGGCTGAAGGATCGATTCCTGCCAGACCGAGGCGTCTGCCGGCACGACCAGCAAAGAGCCACCCCGGCCATGAGTTCGCATGGAGTCCGCCAGCAGCATGAGGATGTTGACTTCTGAGGTCTCTTCCTCGGGACCGGTCTCGGGATCGGCAGCCAGCCCCAACAGAGATGTAATCAGGCGAGGACAGCCCAGCGTGGCCTCGGGACCCGAGTCCACCACCTTGACGTCGTCGCCCTGCAGCACCGCAACATTGACGAACTTGGCCGCGTCGTCACCGCGGCTGTGCTTCAGTACGAGTAATCCGGGCGCAGCGACCTCGACAACGAACGAGTACTGGGGCAGGTTTCGCGTTGTCCCCCACACGCGCAGCTGTCCGTCTTCTCGAGAGACGCATAAGTGAATACCGGGCCGGTCCGCTGCGGGACCGAGCCGGGTCAGAGCCTGCGAAGCGAGTGGGACGGGCCGTTCGAGAACCAGCGGCATGTCGACACGCGACGCCGCGACGAAGGCAAGGGAGATACGCGGCGTCCAGGTTTCCTCGCGGCGCAGGCTGGCCCAAAATGCGACGTCGATGAGTTCTTCGATCGTATCCAGATCGGGAAGCAGTTCTCTGTCCGTCTCCGGAGTGGCCGCAGTGAAGTGACGAGCCAGATGGGGATGCACTTTGAGCGCCGCGGCGCGGGCTGCCGGGTAACCGGATTGCTTGCTGGCAGGCAGTATCACCATGTAACTGCCTCCAGTTTCTTATGCCAGGTTGGATGGTTGCAGAATCCGGGTTCAGCCCATCGATTGCGGGTCTCGCGTGGTGCCGTCGAACTGCGTTGTGGTCTTGAAGGGTTCGAAGTTTCCCGTCATAGCGGCGACTTTCGTTTTGGAGACAATCGCCTGCAGTTGTTGCGCGCTCAGCGGCTTGAAAGTTCGGGCGGCTTCGATCGCCTGGTCAACGCGTTCCATGGATTCGCAGCCGGTGATCACCACTGACGTGGGGAGGTTCAGAGCGTAGTGCAGGCATTCGATCGGAGTAGCGACACCGGCGCGGAGCACGTTCCCGATGGCGATCGGCTTCATACCCAGTACCGCAATACCTTCCTTAACCAGCCGGGGCACCACCTGGTGAGTGAAGCTGCGGAAGTGGTAGTCAAGAACATTCAGCGGCATCTGGCAGGTATCGAAATGGAACTTGTGCTGCGCGGCCACGTCAAGCATCTTCAGATGAATGGACGGGTCCTTATGCCCGGTAAAGCCGATGTAGCGGACCTTGCCCGCTTGCTTCGCGGCCAGAACGGCTTCCAGAGCGCCGCCTTTCGCGAAGAAGCGATCCGGATCTTCCATGCGAATGTTCTCGTGAAGCTGGATGAGGTCAATCGTATCTACCTGGAGCCGCCGCAGCGACTCGTCGATCTGTTTCGCAGCCATGGCGCGCGTACGTCCGTTGTACTTCGTCATTAGAAAGACACGCTTGCGGTAGCCGTCTTTCAGCGCCTTACCCATTCGAATCTCACTGCCGCCTTCGTGATAGTCGCAGGAGTTATCGAGGAAGGTGATGCCGCGATCAACCGCGCTCCGCACCAGACGGATGCTTTCGCTCTCTTCCCGCGGCACGCCCATGTGATAACCACCAAGGCCGATCGCCGACACTCGCTCCCCAGTGCTGCCGAGGTTCCGGTAGATCATGCCGCCAGAAGTTTGAGCGTCCAGATTCGCAGCGAGCCGAAGCGCTGCCAGAGAAGCCAGAAAATCGCGTCTTTCCATAACGGATAGCTTAGTTCGGTTTCGGTGTGAACGCCACGGCCTCAGCGCATAAGTGCTATGCTCCGCACGTGATGCTGCCGAAACCAGAAGCGCGAGGTGCCTTTTGTTACGTGGTTTAATCTGGCTGATTTTCATTCTGGGTACCGGGCTGGTGACGGCGCCCTTCCTGCTAAGTTCGCTCGCGACGGACGAACGCGGCGTCACAATTCCTGGGCATGTCTTCGCGAAAAGCGAAACGATCAGCACCCACTACTCCAGTTGGACCCGAACCGCGGAGGTCACCTTCCGCTACGAACCGCCGGATGGTGCCGGCGATCAGTTCTACAAGGCCACGCCCGGGCTGGGAGTATACGATGCCCTGCGTGTGGGTGACGTCGTTAAACTGCACTATCTGCGTCGCGTCGATGTGCCCGCAGTACCCGGCGCGACCGTGCTTCATCAACTGCACGCCTTACCCATGGTCCGACTGGCTGACCAACGGACGTTCAGCAACGTGCAACGAAGTCTCAGCGGCACGACCGGTTCGATGATCGGTTTGGCGGCAGGCATCATTGTTGGACTGGTGATCCTGAAGAAGAGTGGCTCGCCTGCGTTCAAGTGGGCTCTCGGTGCTGCGGTCGCCGCAGGGCTCCTGCTTGCCTTTTTCTACGACTTTCCGAGGCCGACGCCAGAGCCGATGGCCAGCGTGCGGCGGTCGCAGGCACGTGTGAAGAGCATCGATCACATCAATAAAGTCTTCGCGGGCACACATGCCCGGGGCATGTTTGCGGAACAACCTGCTGACGTCGTCGCTCTGGAATTCGTGCCTGCCGGAAGAGCAGAGCCGGTGGTCGCGGTAGACCTGATCGACAGCGGATCCGTGGCGGGGCTGAAGGAAACTGCACCTGTCGTGGTCACCTATGAAGCCGGCAACCCGCGAATCGCTCATATCGATTCCGGCGCTCGTACCTTCGTCTCAAAGAACCTTGCCGGTATGGTCGTTCAGGGTCTGCTCAGCCTCGGAGTTTTGATTGCCTGCGTCGCCGGAGCAAACTGGATGGGTTCGGCTTTCAACCGTTTGGTAGCCAGCAGAACGCGCGTGCCTTAGACACCGGCTAGCGGCGCGCAACTGACAGCGGGAATCCCTGCTCTTTTAGCCAGCGCACCATCTCCACTTTGTAGCTCTGGCCGCGTGAGACAGACGCATCCCACCAACGCAGTCCGTGACCCGCGCCTTCCACCGGGAAGAGTTTGCACTGCCCGCCGGCAGCCCGCAGTCGCTCACACATCGCAGTCGACTGGGCAAACGGCACGAGCGGGTCTTTGGTGCCATGGATCAGCAGAAATGGCGGAGCGCCCGGTTTGATGTTGTCGATTGGAGAGAGTTGCTCCAGGCGCGCCAGAATGAATTTCTCAAATGGGCTCCCCCGCAGCGATTGCCGAATCTGCGCAGGGATCAACTCGGAACTGTTCGCCAGCAAAACGAGATCTGTCGGTGCGTACAACCCGACGACGGCGCTGACCTGAGCACCGGCGGCAGGAACCAGAGCAGCCATTGCGGCGAGGTGACCGCCGGCTGACTCGCCGATCAGCGCGATACGGTTTGGATCAATGCGGTACTCGGCTGCATGCTCCCTTACGAAAAGGATCGCGCTGCGAACATCTTCGATAGCGACTCCAAACTGCGTCACATCGGCCGCGAGCCGGTAGTCGATGGAGAAGGACGCGATACCGGCTGCCTCCAGCGGAGCGAACAGCGGCGCAACGTCAACCCGGCGATCGCCTCGCACCCACCCGCCGCCGTGGACGATGA
>JAOAPO010000626.1 GCA_025462945.1 Bryobacterales bacterium | reverse complement strand
CCAATATCGCCGCGCTCTTCCACCGGACGTATTCCAGACGAACTGGTCGTATGTGGATCACGTCGCGGTGCCGAAAGGGGCGTCTTCTCCGAAGGAACGTCACGAAGGCGTGGAGGAGTTCTACTACGTGATGGACGGCGAGGGTATGGCGCACGTCGGCGCGGATAACGCTCCCGTGAAGAAGGGCGACGCGGTGCCTGTGCAGCTGAACGAAGTTCATTCCATCGAGAACACCGGCGCGGGCGATCTGGAACTGATGGTGGTGGGTATCGCTCGCACGAAGTGGGCTTTGGATACCCAGATCGTAAAATAGGGACCTGCCTCCGCATTTCATTCCACTCAGCTTCTGGACCTTTGCAGCGTGCGTGCTGACTGCAGCCACCGGGGCCACGGGCCTGCTGCTGATTCCGCTGATGATTCAGTTCGGCATCGATCCGCGCGTTGCGATCGCAACGAACATGGCGATCATGGTGCCGATGAATATCGGGAGTTCGGCGGGCTTCCATGGCGAAGATGCGGGCGGGACGCGGCGGCTTCTTTGGCTGACGGGTCTGACGCTGGCGGGGTCGGCGGCGGGAGCGCTGCTGATGTTGCGGGTTCCTGCGGCGGCGCTGAGCCTGGTGGTGCCCGTCGCGATGTTCGGCGTGCTCATTGTGCTGCTGCTGGTGCCGGCGCGCGCGATGGACGCGATGGCCCCGTCACAGCGCCGACTGCTGGTGGGCTACGGCTTCGTGCTGACGCTGGGCGTCTATGGCGGCTTCTTCAGCGGGGGCTACGTGACGATGATGGTCGCAGCCTTCACCTTCTTCTTCGCCTACTCGTTTCTTGAGGCGATCGCGCTCTCGCGGCTGATGAATGTGGTTTCGTCCGTGGTCGCGGCGGGGTTGTTCGCGTGGTTCGGGACGGTGAACTGGACGCTGAGTTTGAGCCTGGGCCTGGTGGCTTTCGCGGGGGCGTATGTTGGAGCCAGGCTGGCGAGGAAGCTGCCGCTGGTCTGGCTGCGGCGGGTGTTCATTGCCGCTGTTGCGGTGATGGCGCTGAAGACGCTGGCGGATGTCTGGAAGTAGTTCGGGCCGGGACTTGGTTGAGTCCCGGCCCGAAGTTGTTGCGGACTGAATGCTGTTTAGAACAGAACGCGAACGCTGACCTGGGCGCGTCGGGCGGTGGTTCCGTCCGGGCTGGCAGCGGTTGAGCTGGGCGTTCCGTAGTCGGCGCGCTTACGCAGTGTGGTGCCGCTGAAGTCGTATTCGGCGGTGCGGCGGCTGGTGTCGTAAGGCGTGTTGAACACGTTGAACGCTTCAAACTGCAGATAAAGGGTGACCTTCTCCCTGATGGGCAGTTTTTTGGCGAGACGGGCGTCCACACGATAAACGCGATCCACATCGAGGTTGCTGATGGGTTCGAACGGGACGCGGCTGAAGCCGCCGCCCAGACCATTCAGCGAACCCGACACGAGTGCGCCGGCAAAGGCGTTACCCGAGATGTTCGTCGTGGAGTTAACAGGCGGTGCAGACTGCAGTGAGGTCACCCCGCTGAGCTGCCAGTTGTTGATGAAGTAGCGAGCCAGCATGGTATCGCGCTTCAGGAAAGTCGGTGACCAGACGTTGGTAATCACGAGGCGGTGGCGAACGTCGTTTGCAGACGAGCCCCTCTCCGCCGTGAACTCTCCATTAGCGTAGCTGGTTGGCGTGGAGCTGAAGAAGATGTTGTTGTTCGCGTTGCTCTGGTTGAGGTCGATTGCGTGTGACCAGGTGTAGCTGGCCGTGGTCAGCAGTTCTTTGGAACGCTTGTTGAACTGAACCGCAAGGCCATTGTAATAGCTGATGCCGGGGTTCTCGAGCTGCGAGATCTGGCGATAGCGGGGGTCAGGGCGCGTACGGTAAGTGGGTGTTGTGTAGGAGCCGGTCACATTACCGGCCACATCGGCGATGCTGTAGGTGATCGGTGATCCGGCAGGTCCGACGTTCAGGTCACGAACACCGTACAGGCGAACTCCGCGGCTCCAGATGTATGACACGTTGAGGTTCATCGAGGAGGTGAACTGCCGTTCGACGCCGATGTTGCCCTGGTGCGTGTACGGATTGCGGAGGTTCTTGTCCGCAACAAGGACGTTGACGGAACCGGCAGGCGGAGTGAAGGCGGTGGACGACAGGTTGTTCGGGTAAACCGGGCCTGCTGCCAGTTGCGCTGCCGTGTTGGCGTTGTACGTGATCGAGGTCTGGTAGATGCCGTTCGAGAGGAACAGGTTCTCGATCATGCCGGACTGGAAGCGGGAGTAGTAAATCCCGTAGCCGGCGCGGAAGAGAGTCTTCTGGTCACCGGTGAGAGCGTAGGACATGCCGACGCGCGGTGCAAGATTATCTTTCGGCGAATTGATACGGCTCGTGGCCGGGATGTCCGGATTCACGATTGTCGGCTGAGGGATCGACGTGTAGTCGTAGCGCAGACCGAAGTTCACGAGCAGGCGCGGATTGATGCGCCACTGGTCCTGGCCATAGAATCCGATGTTCTTGAGATTGGTGTCGACCTGCGGGTTACCGAACGTCTGGGAGTAGGTGTTCCAGTTCTTACCGCCCGTGGTGTTGCCGCTGAAATCCAGCGCGAAGTTGTTCAGTGAGGTGTAGTTGTAAGTACCGAACTGATTGCTCAGCTGCTGGACGAAATCTTCGACGTGGGCGATTGTGAAGCCGAACTTCATGGTGTGGGCACCGCGGCTCCAGCTCAGATTATCCGCCACTTCAAAGCGGGTTTCGCTGGGGTTCAGGCGGGGGTAGGCGCTGGCGACGCCGAGATTGCTGGTGTTCGCGACGGTCAGACTGGCGCGGCCGAGGCCGGGGTACAGGAAGTCGTCGCTGGCAGCGTCATAGAGGCGGTCATGGAACCAGCCGAAGCGAACTTCGTTGACCATCGATGAAGTGATGATGCTCGCCCACTGGGCGCGTCCGTAGCCGTCGCGAACGGTGGAATCGGCGTTGCTGCCGATGAGCGCGCCCGTGTTGAACACGATGCCGGTGGCCTGAATCCCATGCGGAGAAATCCAGCGCAGCATGTTCACGCTGAAGCTGAGGCTGTTCCGGTCGTCCAGGTGGTAATCGAGCTTGGCGAGGCCGAGATCCTGCGTGACGCTGCGCGACACGTTCTGGAAATTGCGAGTCAGAATCATGTTGATCGCCGTGGAGCACTGGGTAGCCGTGGCTTGCGGACCGGTGAGGCCCGGGCAGGGATTTGCGGCCAGGTTCAGCTGACCAGCCGAGTTGAACATCCCCGAGCTGAGGCTGTTGATGGCCGGGAAATTTCGGCGCGTGCCTTCATAGTTCATGAAGTAGAACAGCTTGTCCTTGAGGATTTTGCCACCGAGGCTGAAGCCGCCCTGCTTCCGAATGTCTTGCGGGTTGAAGGTCGCGTACCGGTCGCGCGCATTTAGTGAGCGGTTGCGGAAGAACCAGTAGGCAGTCCCGTGAGTCTCGTTCGAGCCGCTCTTCGTGACGGTGTTGATCACGCCGCCCATGGCGTTGCCGTACTCAGCGGAGAAGTTGCTGGAGATGACCTGGAACTCCTGAACGGCTTCCTGCGAGATCGGGCTGGAGATGCGGGTTCGTCCGGCGTTCTCGTTGTAGAACTGGTTGGTGGTGTCGTTGCCGTCGGTCAGGAACGAGTTGTGTCCGGCGACGCCGCGGAAGCTGAGCAGGCCGAACGCGCCGTCGGGAGAGACGCCGGGGCTGGAGAGCACGTAGGAGTCAACGCGGCGGCTGTTGTTCGGCAGGTCGAGAAGCTGGCGCTGGTCAACCAGCTGTGAAACGTCAGTCTTGGTGGATTCGACAGCGGCGCCGACCGCGGAGACGTCAACCGTAGTGCTGGTGGACGCAACGTTGAGGGTCGCGCGGATGTCGGCATTGGAGCCGATGGTAACGCTGATATTGACAGCTTCGTAAGTCGCGAAGCCGCTCTTGGTCACCGTGACCTTGTAGTTGGCATCGGGAATGAGTGCCGGCGCCGTGAAAATGCCGCCGCTGGTGGTTTCCATGCTCCGCCGGATGCCCTTCGACTCATTGGACACCACTACTGCTGCGTTGGCAACTACTGAGCCGGACGCATCCTGCACCAGCCCGGAAATACTGCCCGTGCCGGCGGTTTGTGCGAATGCCGTCGCGGCCAAATTCATGGCGAGGGCGACGAGCATTAAATTATTAGACAATCTTCTATTCATAGGTTGTGTGACTTTAGGCCCCGTTCTACTATTCTACCGTCGCGCGGATTCGTGTTCTGTAAAGTTCTGGTTACAGACGGATTGAATTTTCGATTCGGGCCGTTCAGCAAAACAAATAGGGCGTCGTACCTAGTTTGCGGCAGGCGTTTTGGAGGCGCTCTCGACCACAATCACGTCCAGAGGCGCCTTTTTAGCATCCAGCCGGAGCCCGAGCTTCTGCAGGTCGGGGTTCAGAGAGTCGCCGCTGAACGACGAGGCCAGCTGGACTACCTGCGGCGGCAGCGACACTCCGGCGTTGATCCCGGAGTAGATCTGCATGGCGCGGAAATCTTCGGGCGTCACGGGGATGGAGAAGTCGTAGGTGCCTGTCAGCGCCGTCTGATCGACTACGGGCTTGTCGAGGAAACGACCGAACGCGTCGGCGAAGACCAGCATGGTGAGACGCGTGGCCTCGAATTTGTCGTTCGAGAAGGTGAATGAGGAGCCGTTGCCCAGATTGACGCTGGTGCCGCGGGCATCGCCCCCGCCGGACACGCTCAGGTTCGTGCTGGTTTCGGCCGCCGGCGCTGAATCTTTGAGGTGTGCACCGTTCTTGAGGGTGACCAGAGCGTAGACGGGGAACTCCTTCTTCTCCGCGTGGGCCTTCAGCTGGAAGCGCTCCTCGAGCAGCGCCTTCATCATGGCCGGCACCTGGTCTCGCGTCGCACCGGCGGGAAGTTTAGCCGCGACATCGAAACGTTGGGAGGCGATCCATTCGGGCCCGACAATCTGGTAGTGCTTCAGGCCGTACGCCATGGCGATGTAATCGCGGAGTGAAAAGTAGTTACAGGTCAGCTGCGCGCCGTCGATCTTCAGGCCCACCTGCGCGCGTGCCGGCCCTGAGTCGGCGGAGGGCTTGACGGACGCAACCTCGAATTCAACTCGCGAGGCAGGGCTTTGAGCGAATACGGAAACTGCAAGGACGGTGGCGAACAGCGGAAGGCGCATGTACAGAGAACGAAAAGCAGGCGGGATAAAGTTCGATATAAAAACCGGGCGGGCTGACACGAGCCCGCCCGGTCGATGGTAAATTACGCTGCGAAGAGCTTTTCGACTTCCGCCCAGTTCACAACGCTCCAGAAGGCGGCGATGTATTCGGGACGGCGATTCTGGTACTTGAGGTAGTAGGCATGCTCCCAGACGTCGAGGCCGAGGATCGCATTCTTGCCTTCCATCAGCGGGGTGTCCTGATTCGGGGTGGAGGTGACTTCCAGCTTGCCACCGCTGTTGACGAGCCACGCCCAACCGGAACCGAAACGCGTCGTTGCCGCGGCGGCGAACTTCTCCTTGAAGGCGTCCAGCGAACCGAAAGACGAGTCGATCGCTGCAAGCAGCGCGCCCGAGGGGCCCGTGGAGGAGCCGGCGGGTGCGAGCAGCGTCCAGAAAAGCGAATGGTTCCAGTGGCCGCCGCCGTTGTTACGGACGGGCGTCTTGATCGCATCTGGAACGATCGCCAGATTGTTCGCGAGCAGTTCTTCGATTGACTTACCGGCGAGTTCGGGAGCGGACTCGAGGGCCTTGTTCAGATTCGTGACGTAAGCGTTGTGGTGCTTGCCGTGGTGGATCTCCATCGTCGCTTTGTCGATGTACGGTTCCAGCGCGTCGGTCGCATAGGGTAGCTGCGGAAGTGTAAATGCCATATTGCTCCTATTGTATTGGTTCGGAGGTGCTTAGTGGGATGCCGAAAACGCCGGCGGCGGATTCGAAAGCGTGCGCCAGCCGGAACATCTCGGGCTCGTGGAAATGGTCGCAGAGGATCTGCAGGCCCACAGGCAGACCGTCCCCGGTGAGACCGCACGGCACGCTCATGCACGGGATACCCGCCAGGCTGCCCGTGATTGTGTAAATATCCGAGAGGTACATGGCTACCGGATCGTCCACCTTTTCGCCGATTTTGAAAGCGGGGAACGGCGAGACGGGGGCGACGATCGCGTCGAGTTTACCGAAAGCTCTGCTGAAATCTCGCGCCACGAGAGCCCGCACCTTCTGCGCTTTGAGGTAGTAGGCGTCGTAGTAGCCGTGACTGAGCACGTAGGTACCCAGCATGATGCGGCGCTTCACTTCGGGGCCGAAGCCTTCACCACGCGAATGCTGATACATGCCGATGAGCGACGAAGCATCTTCAGAGCGCGTGGTGTAGCGGACTCCGTCGTAACGCGCGAGGTTGGAACTGGCCTCGGCGGTGCAGATGACGTAGTAGGCAGCAACGGCGTAGTCGGTGGAGGGCAGGCTGACGTCGACCACTTCGCAACCGAGACCGCGCAGGGTATCGATGGCTTTGTTGATGAGGCCAGCCGTCTCGCCCGTCGCGTGCGCCATGTATTCGACGGGAACACCAATGCGCATGCCGCGGACGTCGCCCGTCATCGAGGCGGCATAGCTGGGGACCGGGGCCGCTGCTGACGTGGAATCCATGATGTCGCGCCCGGACATGACCTCCAGCAACGTAGCAGCGTCGGCAACATTGCGGGCAAACGGGCCGATATGGTCTAAGGAACTGGCGAAGGCCGAGAGGCCGTAACGCGAGACGCGGCCGTAAGTGGGGGTGACGCCGACCACCCCACAGAACGATGCGGGCTGGCGGATCGAGCCGCCTGTATCTGACCCGAGCGAGACGACGGCGGTGCCTTGCGCGACCACGGCAGCCGAACCGCCGCTGGACCCACCGGGGACACGGTCGAGCGCTACCGGATTGCGCACCGGGCCGAAAGCGGAGTTTTCGTTCGACGATCCCATCGCGAACTCATCGCAGTTGGTCTTGCCGATGATGATGCCGCCGGCGGCTTCCAGGCGCTCGATGGCGGTTGCGTCGTAAGGCGGAACGTAGTGTTCCAGAATCTTCGAGGCGCAGGTGGTGATGACGCCTTTGGTCAGGATGACGTCTTTGACCGCGACCGGCACACCGGCGAGCAGACCGGGATCACGTCCGGCGGCGATAGCGGCGTCAACTTTGGCGGCGGCTTCGAGGGCTCGTTCGGGGCAGAGGCGGAGATAGGCGTTGGTCTTCGGGTTCTCCGCTTGGGCGAAGGCGAGTGCCTGCTGCGTGAGTTCGGTGGCGCTGAAGTCGCGGGCGAGGAGCCCTTTGCGGATTCCGCTAACGGTCTGGGTTGCGATACTCACCGTTCGATCACCAGCGGCACTTTGAAGTAGCCATTCGCCGCGAGGGCAGAGTTCGCCGTTGCGGCCTCGCTGCCCAGGGTCTCGCGTTCCACGTCCTCGCGCAGGGTCGCGGTTTCGTCCCCGGCGTCATAGAGAACCTGCGACATCGGTTCGATGCCTTCGGTGTCGATTTCGGCCAGACGATCCATCTGTTCAAGGATGCCGCCGAGGTCATGGACCATGCGACCGAGTTCTTCGTCGGAGAGGCTGAGGTTGGCTAGTCCGGCTACGTATCGGACTTCTTTTTCGGTGAGCTTCAACTCGATAGATCCTTAGGCAGTTTTTCTTCCCGCAGCTTCGCGGTTGCGCGAGTTTCTGTAGACGCGCCGGAGGCCCGGATCCGCGATATTGTCCGCCTCATCGGGAGCCTTCAGTGCCACTTCCTGAGCCCGCTGCGCTTCGATTTTCGGCGGCAGAATGCGGAACTCGACACTGGCGACGATGCCGGGTCCGATAGCCGCTTCGAGGTTCCTCATGATCTGATTGCGCAAGCCCCAGAGGTTCTTTTGCCAGACCTCGTCGTCAACGCCGACGATCAGCCTGTCGCGCACGAGCTTGATCGCGCGGGCCCGTTCAGCCAGTCGCTTGCCCACAGCCTTCTTCCATGCACCAACGGCCAGACGTTCGTGCGAAACAAGCTCTTTGCCCGTTTCGGACGAGCCTGCCCACTTGGCAAGGATTCGGCTGGCTTGATCCATATTGAGCGTTCGGCTGAGGTAAGAGCGTCCGTCGCAGCGCGGGGACGAATCGATGACAACGAATCGATGATAGCAGAGGGCGGGAAGGCGTTCCCCGGAGCATCCAGGGAGATTTCAGGAGAACCGCGGCAGCCTGATGACCTCATCCGCCGGCACAGGTTCCACCGGCAGCGAAGCCTTTTTCCACGCCGAGAGGCCGCCCTTGATGACGTGCGCTTTCACGCCGTGTTCCGCCAGCACCCGAGCCACTCGGATCGCCGTCGCTTCGCGAATGCAGGTGCAGTACAAGACGATCTCGCGATCCCGGGGCAGTGACTCCACAGCGAAGGGGATCGCATTGGGGTCCAGGCGGAGCGAGCCCCGGATGCGCATGGTCCCGGCATCGTGGTAACCGTGGCTGCGAACGTCGTAAATCGCGGCGTCTGAGATTTCAGATATCGCTTTGGGTGTCAGGAGTTTGACCGGGCTGAGCTTCCCTGCCCGGAGCCAGATGCGGAGGCGGTTGGCGAGCCACAGGAGGGCGGCCGACGCGAGCAGCCAGGCCACGATCGTCGTTACGGCTGAGTAGCCCCGGACGATAGTCGCGAGGAGGTCGCTGAAGAGGTAGCCTGCCGTGAAGTACGAGGTGATGTAGAGCAGCAGGCCCGTGGTGTCGAGTGCCCAGAACTGCAGGACGGGGAGATTCATGCTGCCGGCAAGCGGCGGGGCCATGGTGTTGATGCCCGGCAGGAACTTCGCAAAGATCAGCAGGACGCGGCCGCGCTTATAAAAAGCGTCGGCGGAGCGCGCCACGCAGGATTCGGGATTCAGGGACAGACGGCAGAGGACTCCGAGCAGCCACCAGCCCGTCTTCCGGCCCAGGAAGAAGAGGATGTTGTCGCCGATCAGCATCGCGCCGACCGCTACCACCAACGTCTTCCATGGGACGAGCGCCCCCTGCGCAGCGGCGGCACCGGCAGCCAGAATGCCGATCGCCGCCGGGACAGGGAACCCAAGCGACTCGGCGAGCACTACGGCGAAGAGTAAGGAGTAGCCGTACTGCGCCGCCGCGAGGACGAAAGCTTCCATGTTCCTGACTAGCGTTTCCGAACGACGGAGATCTAGTGCGCTCGATCAGTGTCGGGCGTAGCAGCCAGGTCCACTGCCGACGGAGGGAGCGGCAGCGCAACCAGCTCGCGTTCCAGCGCGATGCGAAGTACCTCGTCCATATGCTCGACGAAGTGAACTTTCATCATGCTGCGAACATACTCGGGAATATCCACGAGGTCTTTCTGGTTGTCCTTCGGGACGATGACTTCGTAAATGCCGTGGCGGTGAGCGGCCAGCAGCTTTTCTTTCAGTCCGCCGATGGGAAGAACGGTGCCGCGAAGCGTGATTTCACCGGTCATGGCGATGTCGCCGCGAACGGGAACCCTCGTAAGCGCGCTGCACATGGTGGTCGCCATGGTAATACCGGCCGACGGACCATCCTTCGGGATGGCGCCTTCGGGGATGTGCAGGTGGACGTCGAGATTGCGGTAGAAATCGCGCTGCAGTCCAAGAGTGAGTGCGCGGGATCGGATGTAGCTGAAGGCCGCCTGCGCGGACTCCTGCATCACGTCGCCCAGCTTACCGGTAACGGTGAGCTTGCCCTTGCCCTCCATCAGAATGCATTCCGTGGTGAGGATCTGGCCGCCGACTTCCGTCCAGGCGAGGCCGGTCGTCGATCCGATCTGGTTCTTCTTGTCAGAGACCGTGTCGCGAAACTTCTGCGGGCCGAGCAGTTCCTGAACTTTGGCGGCATTGATGACCACCTTTTCTTTCAGGTCTTTGCTGACCAGCTTGCGCACAATCTTGCGCGCCACGTTGCCAACTTCGCGCTCCAGATTCCGGACCCCGGCTTCGCGAGTGTAGTTCTGCACGAGCATGGCGAGGCCTTCGTCGGTGAACTCGATGTTGCTAAGATCGAGGCCGTTCGCTTCCATCTGCTTCTTAACCAGAAAACGCTTGGCAATTTCCAGCTTTTCGATCTCGGTATAGCCCGAGAGACGAATCACTTCCATGCGGTCCTGGAGGGCCGACGGGATGGTGTGGAGCACATTCGCCGTGGCGATGAAGAAGACCTGCGAAAGGTCATACTCCACATCGAGGTAGTGATCCATGAACATGTAGTTCTGTTCGGGATCGAGCACTTCGAGCAGGGCCGACGACGGATCCCCGCGGAAATCCGTCGACATCTTGTCGATTTCGTCCAGCATGAAGACCGGGTTACGCGTGCCCGCTTTCTTCATCATCTGGATCACCTGGCCGGGCAGCGCACCGATATAGGTACGGCGGTGACCGCGGATTTCAGCTTCATCGCGCACGCCGCCCAACGACATACGGACAAACTTGCGGCCCGTTGCCTTCGCGATAGACATGCCGAGTGAGGTCTTACCGACGCCGGGAGGTCCGACGAAGAGCAGGATGGAGCCCTTGGGATTCTTGACCATGCGGCGCACGGCCAGGAATTCCAGGATGCGTTCCTTGATCTTCTCAAGGCCGTAGTGGTCGGACTCAAGCACCTGTTCGGCGAACTTGAGTTCTTTGATTTCCTTGGAGCGCTTCTTCCACGGCACTGCGAGCAGCCAGTCGAGATAGTTGCGAGACACCGTCGATTCGGCGGACATCGGCGGCATGTTTTCGAGGCGCTTCAGCTCGGCCATGGCCTTTTCTGACGCGTCCTTGGTCATGCCCGACATTTCGATGCGCTTCTTCAGCTCATCGAATTCGCTCTTCTCGCCACGGCCGAGTTCCTTCTGGATGGCCTTGATCTTCTCGTTGAGGTAGTACTCTTTTTGCGCCTTTTCCATCTGGCGCTTCACGCGGCCCTGAATGGTGCGGTCGACGCTGAGTTTCTCGATTTCAATGTCGAGCATCTCGGCGACGCGGGTGAGGCGGTCGATGGGATCGAAGATTTCGAGCAGTTCCTGCTTCTCTTCGATGTTGAGCTGCAGGTTTGCGCCCACGGTGTCGGCCAGCTTTCCGGGCT
>JAOAPO010000555.1 GCA_025462945.1 Bryobacterales bacterium | reverse complement strand
CTTTGCAATCTCGCCTCGGTAAAAGTAATCACGGACGGCGTCGATTGCGTCCACCCGGCTCGCCCCCGCCGCCAGCGCCTTTTTCTCCGCCTCGGCCATGCCCCGCAGCGTCTTCGCCAGGTTCGGCTGCCGGAAGATCTCGCCCGGTAACGCTGCCCGGCCGCCCGGCATGAAATGCGCCATGGAGGTCGGCCACAACGTGAAGAAGTCTTTGCTGCCACGGATGGAGCCGGCACGCGTCTCGTCGATCGGGTATCCGTCGGCCAGTTCGATGGCCGGCCCGATCACCTGCGCGAAGCTCTTCGTTCCGAACTCACGCAGCGCCACCATTGACGCCTCCGGCAGTCCGGGTACGAGCGCGCACATTAAGCCGGCCACGGGCACGAAGTTCTTCAGACCGCTCTTCTCTGGCGGTTCCATAACCTCGCCCACTTCCAGCGGCCGGTTCCGGAACAAATCCGCCGACGCCAGCTTCGGCATGGTGCCAACGCCTGCCAGCGCATGGACCTTCCCGTCTTTGGTCCGGATCAGGATGGGCGCTTCGCCTCCCCAGCCCACGTGCGAGTACTCGGTCGTGGCCGCCGCGAAGATGGCTGCAACGCCCGCATCGACGGCATTTCCGCCGCCTTCCAGCATCCGCATCCCGGCGTTCGTGGCGAAGTCGGTACCCGCCGCGATCGCGTACTTAGTGCCGCGTGCCGAGAAGCGTACCAGCCGCTCCTGTTGTCGTGGCTGTTGTGCCAAGAGCCGGGTTCCCAGGGGAACCAACACCGTTAACGCTACGCCTGCGCAGACTGCGAGCTTCTTGTTCATGTAGGGCTCCCGCTACGTACAATAATAAGCGTACTTCCATGGAGCCCCTGCAGCCGAATTCCGAACCGGAAGTAAGAAAAGCCGATTCTCCGGCTGCGGACTCAAAAGATGACGACAACCCGATGCTCTGGTGTCCCGTTTGTTCCACCCACCTTGAGTCGTTGAAGTGCAAGCTGTTCTGCCGCGCCTGCGGTTATTACATGTCCTGCGCCGACTATTATTGAACGGGCTGCCGGAGGCCAACATCAATTACGATGGACCCATGGCGGCGCTGGTTGAATTTCAGAGTCTGACCTACGAGATCGCCGGTCGCGCGGTCTTGCGGGGCATCGACCTGCGCATCGAAGAGAACGAAACCGTGGTGCTGCTTGGGCGGAGCGGATCCGGGAAAACGACCCTGCTCAAGATGGTGAATCGGCTGCTGGAGCCTTCGTCCGGAGCCGTGCTGTTTTCGGGAAAGAGCGTGACCGCGTCGGACCCGATCACTTTGCGCCGGGGCATCGGCTATGTCATCCAGGAGGGCGGCCTGTTCCCCCATCAGTCGGTTGCGCAGAATGTCGGTCTGGTGCCTTGGCTGCAAGGGTGGCCGGAGGATCGCATCGCCGCGAGAGTTCGGGAACTCCTGGAGGCGGTTGGCCTGTCGGCAGCCGTTTATGCAGGGCGTTACCCGAAGCAGCTTTCCGGGGGCGAGAAACAGCGCGTTGGCATTGCGCGAGCTTTAGCCGCGGACCCGCCGCTGCTGCTTCTGGACGAACCTTTCGCTGCCCTCGATCCGATCACGCGTTTCGAGATGCAGCAGCACTTTTCGCGATTGCGCAAAGCGTACGGCAAGACCGCACTATTCGTGACGCATGACATTCGAGAGGCCCTGCTGTTGGGCACGCGCATCGCTCTGTTGCATGAGGGTCGGCTGGACGTAGTGGCGTCTCCGGACGATTTCCTGCGAACCGAGTCGGTGCACGCGCGCGCATTTCTCGCGACTCTCAACGAGTGGTCACCGAATTAGCGATGCTGCTGAACGAAATACTGGCGTTATCGGCTGAGCATCTGTGGCTCGTCGCGGTGGCCGTAATCACGGCGGCTGCCATCGCCGGGCCTCTGGCCGTTTTGCTGACGCGGCATGCACGCCCGCGGCGCTGGACTCTCGCAGCCGTCAACGTCATCCAAACCATACCGAGCCTCGCGCTGTTCGGCTTTCTGTTGCCGCTGCCCCTGATCGGCGGGGTGGGCAAGCGGACGGCGATCGTCGCTTTGGTGCTCTACGCGCTGCTGCCGATCCTGCGGAACACCGTGGTGGGCATCATGGGTATCGACCCGCACGTGCGGCAGTCGGCGGTAGCGATGGGGATGACGGATAGCCAGATCCTTCGAAGCGTGGAACTCCCGCTGGCCATGCCCATGATTTTGGCAGGCCTGCGAATTGCGACGGTTACGACCATTGGGACCGCGACGATCGCCGCTGCGATTGGGGGCGGCGGGCTGGGCACGTTCGTGTTCCGCGGCATCGCCATGGTGGACACGAAAACGATTCTGGCCGGTGCCGTGCCGGCTGCCCTGATGGCAATCACGGCGGATGAGGTTCTGGAATGGGTCGAACGTCGCTTCTCTGTCTAATCGCGCTGCTGGTCACGGGTTGTGCTTCGAAGCCGCGGATCGTAGTGGGCTCCAAGAACTTCACCGAGCAACTGGTCATCGGCGAAATCGTGGCGGGGCAAATCGAGCGGCGGCTGGGCGTGCAGGTGGATCGAAAGCTGAACCTGGGCGGGACGCTGCTGGCCCACGAAGCGCTGCGCCAGGGAGCGATCGATGTCTATCCGGAATATACCGGGACGGCACTCACGGCGGTACTCAAACAGCCAATCATCAAAGACGCAAAAGCTGCCCTCGAGAGAGTTCGGCAGGGTTATAAGCCATGGCAGCTGGAGTGGCTGCCGCCGCTCGGGTTCAACAACAGTTTCGTCATGGTGGTGCCTTCCGAACTCGCGCGAGGTCAGCAGCTGAAGACGCTGAGTGATGCCGCGAGGCGAACGGCTCCATGGCGGCTTGGAGTCGGCTACGAATTCACGCAGCGCCCCGACGGCTTGCAGGGTCTGATCAGGGAGTACGGGCTCCAGCTCAACGGAGACCCGGTGGCGATGGACCTGGGACTTCTCTACAAGGCGCTACAGGGTAAAAATGTCGAGATGGCCGCCGCGAGCGCCACCGACGGAATGCTGGCGAACACCGCTTATACTGTGCTGGAAGACGATCGGCACTACTTTCCGCCCTATGAGGGCGCGCTGGTTGTCCGGCAGGAGACACTTCAGCAGGCACCGGCGCTGAGGGCCGCGCTTGAAGAGCTCTCCAATCGTATTTCGGAAGCCGAAATGCGGAGGATGAATGCCTTGGTCGATGTCGAGCACCGACCGGCGGCGCAGGTTGCGCGAGAGTTCCTCAGCCGCTGGAAGTGAGTAGTACTTCACTACGCCGACGCGTGCCATTCATACGAAGGAGTGCGCGCCGCTGATGGTTGTAGAGATTGGACGGGAGCAGACAGTTCTGCTGGCACGCCTGGCTGAGGCACGCGAAACGACGGATCGAGTTTTCCAGCTTGTTGACCCGAAGGCCCTTTACGACAGGCCGATTCCTGAGCGGCACCGCATCCTTTTCTACATAGGGCACCTGGAAGCCTTTGACCGAAACCTGCTGATTGGGGAAAAGCGTACCGAGTTCGATGACCTGTTCGCGTTCGGGATCGATCCTGTGGGCGGCAATCTGCCCACTGATCAGCTCAAAGACTGGCCTGGACTGGCCGCTGTCTACAGCTATCGCGACGACGTGAGGTCGGAGGTGGACAATTTCCTGTCGCGGCCGCCGGTGCGGACGCAACAGGCTGGCTCACACTGGCAGCTCCTGAATGTGGCGATCGAACACCGGTTGATGCATGCAGAGACGCTGGCCTACATCCTGCACCAGCTGCCGCATGACCGCAAGGTGCGATTGTCGCTGCGTCGCCCGGCTGAGGACCGCCCGGTCACACCTGAGACTCTGGTGATTCCGGAAGGCAACACGACCCTCGGCCTGCGCCGGGACTCACCCGACTTCGGGTGGGACAACGAGTTTGAAGAGCAGACACTGAACGTCCCCCCATTCGGCATCGACCGACATAAGGTAACGAACGGCGAGTTCCTTCGTTTCCTCGATGATGGCGGTTATGGCTGCCGGGAACTTTGGGCGGCGGATGACTGGGCGTGGCTGGCGACGCAAGGCATTTCGCATCCTGTGTTTTGGGTGCGCCATGGCGATTCGTGGCGCTATCGCTCGATGTTCGATGAAATCCCGCTGCCCCTGAGCTGGCCTGTCTACGTGAGCCATGCGGAGGCGACGGCTTACTGCCGTTGGGCTGGCAGGAGGCTGCCGACAGAGGCGGAGTGGCAGCGTGCCGCTTACGGAGCTCACGGACATGGTTCGCACAGAGAGCCGCACGCGTGGGACCCCGCGCCGGTGGACCAGTCTCCGGGTGGCAGCAGTCCGTTCGGCCTGGAGGGGCTCTTTGCCAATGGCTGGGAGTGGACGTCGAGCGAGTTCGCCCCGTTGCCTCGATTCCGCACGTTTCCCTGGTACCCGGGGTACTCAGAGCCGTTCTTCGACGGTCAACATTTCGTGCTGAAAGGCGGGAGTACGCGGACAGCCGCGTGCATGCTGCGCCCCAGCTTTCGCAACTGGTTTCAGCCGCACTATCAGTACGTCTATGCAGGGTTTCGCTGCGCCGCGCCGCCGGCGGGAAGAGAACTCCCAGGAAGAGAACTTCAATGATCGTCTCAGAGAATCCGGCAGTTGCGCTAAGAACGCAGTTCGAAATCGACGTACGCACCGGTCTGTGCCATGACGGGCAGAAGACCCTGCCCTCGAAGTACCTTTACGATGCACTGGGATCGACGTTGTTCGAAGCCATTAGCCTGCTTCCGCAGTACGGGCTGACTCGCGCTGAAGAACGTATTCTGCGCGGGTGTTCGCGTGATCTGGTGCGGCATTTGCCGGGTCGTGTGATGGTCTCGGAACTGGGCAGCGGCAACGGCCGGAAGACGCGGCGCATTCTGCAGGCGCTCGCCGCGAACGAACCGGTTTCGTACTACCCGATCGAGATTTCGAGGGCTGCGCTGGACGCTTGCGAGGCTGAGCTCGGCGACATGGAGCGAGTGAGCATCGTCAGCGTGGAGCAGGAGTATCTGGAGGGGTTAGCGACTGTAGCGGGGGTGAGGCCGGCGGGCTCGCACCTGCTGGTCTTGTTTCTCGGCAGCACGATCGGCAACTTCGCGGCCGGGGATGATGCCCGATTCCTGCGCGAGGTACGAAGCTTCATGGAGCGTGGTGATTCGCTGCTTCTGGGCGCTGATCTGCTGAAAACGCCAGAGCGAATGATCGACGCCTATGACGACCCGCTCGGCGTCACAGCCGCTTTCAATTTGAACCTGCTCGCCAGAATCAACAAGGAACTGGAAAGCGACTTCAACCTGCGCGCCTTCCGGCACGAGGCCAGATTCAACCATGTCTCGAGCAGCATCGAAATGCATCTGGTCTCGAAGACGCGGCAAACGGTCACCTTCCCGCAGAGCGGCTTCGCCGTGGCCTTCAACGCTCAGGAGACCATCTTGACCGAGACTTGCCACAAGTACACGCGCGCGACCCTGGCGGAGCTTGCAGCCAAATCCGGCTTCTGGGTGGAAGCTCAGTGGGTCGATGACAAGTGGAGCTTCGCGGAGACTCTGCTGCGAGCCTCATAACGCCGCTGCGTCACATCTGCCCCAGGTACTCGTGGACAAACTGAACGGCCATTGCGCCTTCGCCGACTGCGGCCGCCACTCGCTTGGAAGATCCGGCGCGCACGTCGCCCGCCGCGAATACACCGGGGCGGCTGGTCTCCAGCAGAAACGGCGTTCGCCCGGCCGTCCAGTAGGGCGAAGTCTGCAGGGCTGCCCAGGTTCGGACGAAGCCTTAGTTGTCTCGCTCAATCTCCTTCGGGAGCCAGGACGTGCGCGGGGTTGCGCCAATGAAGCTGAACACCGCGGGCGTTTCAATGGTGCGCCGCTGCTGATTCTTGACGTCCACGACCTCTATCGCCTGCAGGTGACCATTGCCCTGGAAGCGTTCCACGGTGACGTTGCAGATGAGTTCGATATTCGGCGTCTTCAGGATGCGCTGGATCAGGTAGCTGGACATCGTCCGGCTGAGATCCTCACCTCGGATCATCAGAATGACGCTGCGGGCCTGGCTCGCGAGGAACACAGCGGCCTGTCCAGCCGAGTTCCCTCCCCCGATGACGACCACCGAACAACCGCGGCAGATGTATCCTTCCGCTGGTGTCGCGGCATAGTAGACGCCCGTGCCTTCGAAGCGATCAAAGTTTTCGACTTCAAGCCTCCGATACTGCGCTCCGGTGGCGATCAGGAGGCACTTCGTCGTCAGGCTGTCACCGTCCTCCATCTCCACCACGGTGTAGCCGTTGTCGAATGACAGGCGGCTGGCCCTGGATGGAATCGAGAGTCGCGCGCCGAATTTGCTGGCCTGCAGGGTGGCGCGGTCGGTGAGTTCGGCGCCTGTAACACCGGCCGGGAATCCAAGATAGTTCTCGATCCGCATGCTGCCGCCCGCCTGACCCCCAGGCCCGCTGGCCTCCAGCACCGCCGTACGCAGCCCTTCAGAAGCACCATAGACAGCCGCGCCCAGGCCCGCCGGACCAGCACCCACCACCAGCAGATCGTAAACTTCGTGCGTCAGTTCCTGACGAATGCCAGTATGTTGAGCCAGTTCTTCGTTCGAGGGATTGCGCAGCAGCACCAGGTGTGAGCAGGCAACCACCGGCGTATCTGCCTCGGTCACGCCGAACTGCTTCAGCAGCATGTCCACCTGTGGATCGGTTTCCAGATCGACCCACGTGAAGAGTACACGATTGCGCGCGAGGAAATCACGAACACGGAAGGTGTCCGGGGAGTAGCGCGACCCGAGCACACGAAGCCCGACGAAGTTGGGAGAGTCACGCAGGAGTTGACGCCGGGCGATAAAAGCCTGGAGAATGATGTCGCTGAGACCGGGACACTGGTTCAGCACCTGGCGCAGTGCTTCGTGAGAGACCTCGATGACTTCGCAGTCCTCACGCGCCATGGCCGTGAAGATGGCTGGCGCACCGGTAATGTGCGAAATATCCCCGGTAAAGGCACCTTTGCCATGCGTCGCAATCACTCTCGGCTCGTCGCCGGAGTGGTCCCAGATTTCAATCTCGCCGGACTTGACGATGAAGAACTTCATGCCACGCTCGCCGATATGGATGAGAGTACTGCCCTTCGGATAGCTGGCGGGAACGACTCGGATGCAGCCCGCCAGCTGGGCAATCTGTGCGTCGTTCAGGACAGGGAAGGCTACGGACTGGAGAGTGTTTTCAGGCATGGCTGATCATCCGCTTCTGGTGATGCTCCTATTCTGACGGAACAATCACGACGGCGTCCAGGACGTGTTGTTGTGTACCGCTGAGAACGTACTCGCGTTGCGAATCCGATTACGCCGGCACGCTCTGGACGAAGTGCGTGACCAAATCGTCGAGCCTGTGCCAATCCGTGAACTCGTAGTCTCGTGAGGTATCCACAGGGCCGCCAGCTTTGCGCGCAATCCGCTTCATCACATACCGGATGATGAAGTTGTACTTCGTGTAAGGGAGTGCCCCAGCCACGCCAGCTACATGGGACGGGTGCCACCCTGTGTCGGTGAGAAACTCGTCAATCGTTCTCTTCACGTCGGCCGCCGCCTGCGCACGCTTCTCTGGGTCTGCAGCAGGATCTTCCACCGTCACCTCGGTCAGACTGACTGAAAGAAACAGCGTGGGAAGCTGCTGGAGTTCGCCCAGGTGATGCCTCACCAGCCTGACGATCTCAGCCTGGTGTTTCCCTGCATGCAGGGACGCAGCAACAATCGCGCCCGCGTAATTGCCCACTGCGAAGTCGGACGGCAGGTGGGCTGCGTCGACCAGTTCGAAGGGCCGCTGCGCCTCCAGCGTCGACCCAACATGTTCAGCGATCCGTCGGGTGTGACCCTCGCGGGTCGCGTAGATGACCAGGAGCGGCTTCATGATGTCCCCTCCAGAAACATAACAGGAGGGGACACCAGGCGCAGAGCGAGCTGCGACTTAGCGGAGTCCGCCGCTCGTCCTCAGCAGTTCGCCCGTGATCCATTTGGCATCGCTCGATGCGAGGAAGGTAGCAACCGAAGCAATATCATCGACCTGACCGAGACGGCCGAGAGGCGTCTGCGCGACAGTCCCCTTTTCGAAGTCGCTGCCAAGAAAGCCCGCTGCGTGAACGCCTTCCGTTTCGACCATGCCTGGGTTGATGGAGTTCACCCGAATCTTTCTGGGTCCCAGCTCTTTGGCCAGCACGCGGGTGATCGCGTCGACCGCACTCTTCGTCGCGGTGTAAACGGCGCTCGCGGGGG
>JAOAPO010000545.1 GCA_025462945.1 Bryobacterales bacterium | reverse complement strand
GACGCGCCGCAGCAGAGTGGCGCGATCGGCTTCCGTCGAATGGCTGAGGCCCTCTTTCCGCATCCGGGAAAGGACGAAGGCATCAACGGGGGACTTCGTCCACGCACGATCGGCAGGCGTAGCAAAGGACGGGACGGCCGGTGTGGTGCGAGGCAGGAAAGACCAGTGGCGCCGTTCCGCCGCAGTGTACTTCCCGAGTGGTGCCCGGGTCTGCGGCGCGGGGTTCTCGGCCGCCGTGCAAAGCAGGGCGGCAGCCACGCCGACGGCAAGGGCGGCAGCAGGTTTTCGCATAGTTGTTGGCTTCATTCTATCCTTAAAAAGCGGTCTGGGACAGTCGTGCAGCCCAACGCATGCCGCTTCACGTCGCACTCACATCCGCGCAACCTCGCCGGACAATTCCGGCGGTGCCCGTCGTTTTGCAGGCGCACCTGCGGAATCGCTTCCGCGAGGACCCTGCGTTCGGAAATCACGCATTAGACCCAAAGACCTTAACGTCACGATGGCAACGGTAGAATAGCTAGAGTCCGTGCCCCCTGCGCGGACGTCAATGAGCATCTCTTCTCATCTCGCCCACTACTTCAGTGAGGGTGTGCGGCAGCGTGGCCTGCAGTACGTCCGCGAAGGCCGTGTACGCCTGAATCACGGCAGCGCAACGGAATTCGACGGTCGCGTTCGGGGTACCGAAACCTACGAAGTGATGATTGCGGTGTCCGGTAATGAACTCCGCCTCCACTGCGCGTGCCCGTACTTCGCCACGGACGGCAAATGCAAACACCTTTGGGCCGCCATCCTCGCGGCCGAGAAACTTCGGTATCTGGGCGACGCTGCCGCTGTAACCCGCGTCGCTGGCCAGCCCGATTCGCAGCTCTCCGCTGACGACGAAGTCGTTGAACGAGCTCTCGGTCTCCGCCCCATTCCTTCTCGCTTCGTTGCTCCCTGGCGCAACCGCGTGAACGAACTGATCGGCACCGTAACAGACCCGGTGAGTTCCGGTGGCAACCGCTGGCCCGCCGGCCGGCAAATCCTCTACGTTCTGGATCGCAGTGCAACCGGCACCAACGGCTCGCTCTCCCTCTCTATCTATTCCCGAGACCGCCGCTCCGACGGCGAATGGGGCCGGATGACGCCGATCAACCTGCGCCGCGCGGACATCGGCAAGCTGCCTGACTCCACCGACCACGGCATCCTCGCCGCGATCTCTGGCGCTCTGATGGCCTACAACTACTCCTGGGGCGGCCAAAATCAGGTTCCCACCCAATCCATGGTGGATGCTCCTTTGGCCCGGGTCATCATCCCCGACGCTGCCCGAGCGGGCCGCCTCTTTCTCCGGGATTCACCGAAATCGCCTGACATCAACCCTGTCAGCTGGAACGAAGAACCGTGGACCTTCGCCCTCGAACTGGAGCGCAGCGGCGATGCCTGGACGCTCAAGGGTGCTCTCCATCGTGGCGAGGAGACGCTCGGTCTCCGTGACGCAGAGTTCGTTACCCAGGATGGGTTCGTTTTTGCTAATGCAGTTCGAACCGCCGCGCCTCCCGACGAAGCCCACACGCCCGAACACGAAGAGAGCAACGAAACCGAGCGCCGACGCCTGCCCACGCTCGTCCGCGACCTTGAGGTATCGCCTCTCGAAAGTGGGGTCGGTGCCAACTGGATATCGCAATTCACCGGCGCTGACCCAATCGAAATCCCTGATGAGGAACGCGACGAGTTTCTCGCATCTCTTCTCAGTGCTCCGCGCCTGCCGCGCATCCGGATTCCCGAGGAACTGGAGTTCGAGGAAGTATCTCCCAAGCCCCTGCCGCTTCTCCGCATCTCGTCCGTGCGCGACGACCCCCGCAACATGCGCGGAGTTCTGGCGTTCGACTACCAGGGCCACGCGATTCTGCAGCAAGCAGTCGGAGCCGGCGTCTACGATTCCGCGGCTCGCCGTTTCATTCGCCGCGATCAGGCTGCCGAAACCGCGGCATCTGACCGTATCGCCTCTTTGGGTGCCCGCTATCAGGCATGGCACAACGACGTTCATTGGCTACTTCCGGCGGCAAAGCTGCAGCGCACCATTCGTGTTCTGGCGTCTGAGGGTTGGCACGTCGAGACCGACGGACAGTCTTTCCGCTCGCCGGGCGAAATCCGCGTGGAAGTCACCAGCGGAATCGACTGGTTCGATCTGTCCGGTGAGGTCAGCTACGGCAACACCAGCGTGCGCCTTCCCGAACTTCTCGAAGCCCTCCGCCGTGGTGACAGCGTCGTTCGTCTGCCGGACGGAGGCTTCGGACTTCTGCCCGAGGAATGGCTCAAGAAATTTGGCCTGATTGCGGGTCTCGGCACTGCCGTCGAGGGCAATATGCGTTTCCAGCGCGCCCAGGCTGGACTGCTCGATGCCCTCCTTCTCGCCCAGCCCCAGGCTCGCTACGATGAAGCTTTCGGACGCATCCGTAACGAACTCCGCACCTTTGGCGGTATCGAGACCGCCCAGCAGCCGGAGGGCTTCATCGGCACTCTCCGCGACTACCAGCGCGAAGGTCTTGGCTGGATGCACTTCCTGCGCCGCTTCGGCTTTGGTGGCTGCCTCGCCGACGATATGGGCGTCGGCAAGACACCGCAGGTTCTGGCACTGCTCGAAGAACGCCGCGCACTCCGCCAAGCCAACCCCGGCGATCCCCTCGCGCCCGGTCCCACCCTCGTGGTGGTGCCCAAATCGCTGGTCTTCAACTGGAAGCTGGAATCAGAGCGCTTCACCCCCAGGCTGCGTTTCTTCGACTACACCGGAGCCGGTCGCACCGCCGCCAACCTCGCCGAATTCGACGTCATCATCACCACGTACGGCACGTTGCGCCGCGATGCGCCACGCCTGAAAGACATCCACTTCGACTACATCGTGCTCGATGAAGCGCAGGCGGTCAAGAACGCTTCCAGCGAGTCCGCCAAAGCCGTCCGCCTGCTGAAAGGGCGCAATCGCCTCGTGCTCAGCGGCACCCCGGTCGAAAACCATCTGGGCGAACTCTGGTCGCTGTTCGAATTTCTCAACCCCGGGATGCTCGGGGCAGCCAGCGTGTTCAAGATGACCAGTTCGTCAATTCGCAACCCTGACGACGAAACCCGCGACGTCCTGGCGCATGCCCTCCGCCCGTTCATCCTGCGCCGTACCAAGAGCCAGGTCGCACGCGAGCTCCCCGAGCGCACGGAGCAGACGCTGCATTGCATTCTCGAACCGACCGAACGGCGCCTGTATAACGAACTCCGCCAGCACTTCCGCGAGACCCTGCTCGGCCGCATTCAAAAGGAAGGCATCGGCAAATCCGGCATCCACGTTCTCGAAGCCCTGCTCCGACTCCGCCAGGCCGCCTGCCACCCCGGCCTCCTTGATCCCAAAAAGGTGGACGAGCCCAGCGCCAAGCTCGACATGCTGCTCGATCACATCACCCAGATCCTCGAAGAGGGCCACAAGGCGCTGATCTTCTCGCAGTTCACCAGCCTCCTTGACATCGTTCGCAAGCGCCTCGATAAGCAGAACGTTGTCTACGAATACCTCGACGGCAAGACGCGCAACCGCCAGGAGCGGGTCGAGCGCTTCCAGAACGATCCCAACTGCCCCCTCTTCCTCATCAGCCTCAAGGCTGGCGGCGTCGGACTGAACCTAACGGCCGCAGGCTACGTTTTCCTGCTCGACCCATGGTGGAATCCCGCCGTGGAAGCGCAGGCCATCGACCGTACCCATCGCATCGGACAAACTCGCCAGGTGTTCGCCTACCGCCTCATCGCCACCGACACGGTGGAAGAGAAAGTCCTCGAACTGCAAAAGAGCAAGCGCGACCTGGCTTCCGCCATCATTTCCGCCGATAACAGCCTCATTCGTAACCTGCAGCGTGAAGACATCGAGATGCTGCTTTCATAACCGGTGACCGTGGCCGGTTCGGGCGCGACACTGATAGAATTTCATTCAAGGACCTAACCATGTTGAAAAAGTTCACACTCACCCTGACTGCGGTAGCTTTGGCTGCCGGACTCGCGTTTTCGCAGGACAAAGCCGCCGCCCCGAAAGCTGCTCCCAAAGGCGGTCTCCTGCAGCCTGGAATGGAACCCACTGGTGGCTGGACGCCGGCCGGCGAGATGGGCCAGAAGGGTGAACTCTGGACCAACACCACTCTCGGTGCCTCCGTTGAGAACAAGCCCGTCACCGGCAAGGCTGTGACCCTGACCGGCGAGATCGTCGACATGTCCTGCTACCTCCAGCTTGGCAAGCACGGCGACAAGCACGCCTCCTGCGGTAAGAAGTGCATCACTAACGGTCAGCCCATCGGTCTCGTTACCAAAGCCGGCGACCTCTACCTCCTCATCGACGAAGAACATGACCCGCGGCGCGACGGTCTCACCGCCTTCCGCTCCGCTGCCGCCGACAACTTCGCCAAGGTCATGACCGTATCCGGTACCCAGACCACGGTCAACGGGACCAAGGCTGTCTTCGTCCAGGGCTATCTCAAGAAGTAGACTTCAAGACCCCAAATGAAGAAGAAAATCCTCGCGGCGGCCGGCACTTCGGTGCTGGCCGCTTTGGTATTCGCCGCTGCTCCGCCAGCCCCTCCCCGCGCACCGTTAGGACTGCCTACGGCTTCCTGGCCCGCCGACAATCCGTACTCGCCCGAGAAGGTTGCCCTCGGCAAGATCCTCTATTTCGACAAGCGCCTTTCAGCCGACGATACGGTTTCCTGTGCCACCTGCCACGATCCCAAATCTGGCTTCACTGACGGCGCGGCCGTGTCCACCGGGATTCGTGGTCAGAAGGGCGGGCGCAGCGCCCCCACTGTCATTAACCGTGCGTGGAGCCTCAACCAGTTTTGGGATGGACGTGCGTCCAGCCTCGAAGCGCAGGCCATCGGCCCGATCGCGAACCCCATCGAAATGGGCAACAGCTACCCGGCTGTAGTCGCCCGCCTGAACAGCATCGAGGGTTACAAGCCCCTCTTCAAGGCAGCGTTCGGCGACGAAACCATCGACATCACGCGCGTCGCCAAAGCGATTGCTACCTTCGAGCGGACCGTCGTCTCCGGCGACTCTCCGTACGACCGCTGGAAGGCGGGCCAGACCAAAGCGATGTCTCCCGCAGCCATTCGCGGTCTCCACGTTTTCCAGAAGGCGGAGTGCGACGCCTGTCACGAAGGCGCCAACTTCACCTCCAACATGTACTCGAACATCGGAGTCGGCATCGCCGCCAAAGAGACCGACCTCGGCCGCTACGGCATCACGAAAGATGACGCGGAATGGGGGGCTTTCAAAACGCCAACCCTGCGCGACATTGAACACACCGCCCCGTACATGCACGACGGCAGCCTCAAAACTCTCGAAGAAGTCGTCGACTACTACGACAAGGGCGGCACGCCGAATAAGAACCTCGACCGCCACGTCAAAGCTCGCAAACTCGGCGCCGAAGAGAAGGCCGACCTTGTAGCCTTCCTGAGAGCGCTTAGCGGAAAAGGCTGGCAAGATATCACCGCACCAAGCTCATTCCCGCAATAAACGTTCTGAACTGTGACCGTGAGGGAGCGGGGCCATCAACGGCCCCGCATGCCCCGCAATCCAGGGCTGGCCACCAGCCTGGCCTCGGTCACACTCTGAACATCATCGAACGTCACGCCGTCCGCCAGTTCTTCCAGTACCAACCCAACTGGCCGCACATGCATCACCGCCAGTTCCGTCACGATCGTATCCACCACGCCCACGCCCGTTAGCGGCAGCCGGCATCGCTTCAGGATTTTCGGTCCACCCTGCCGCGTCGTATGCTCCATCGTGACGATCACGCGCTTGGCCGAAGCCACCAGATCCATCGCGCCGCCCATGCCCTTGACGATCTTTCCCGGCACCATCCAGTTCGCGATGCTCCCCTGCTCATCCACTTCCATTGCGCCCAAAATACTCAGGTCCAGGTGGCCTCCGCGAATCATCGCGAACGCCTCAAGGCTCGAGAAGAACGATGCCCCAGGGATAGATGTAATCGTCTCCTTGCCCGCATTGATCAGATCCGCATCTTCTTCGCCCGCCACCGGGTAAGGCCCCGTCCCCAGCATCCCGTTCTCCGACTGCAGCACCACTTCAATGTCGGGCGGAATGAAGTTGGCTACCATGGTCGGAATCCCGATTCCCAAATTCACATAGAATCCGTTCTGCAGCTCATGAACAACGCGCGCCGCAATCCTCTGCCGCTTCAAACTCTCACTCAGCACGGGCAGGCTCATGCGCGCTCCTCGCCTGCCTGAACGGTCAGCCTTTCAATCCGCTTCTCGGAGTGCGAACTCTTCACAATCCTGTTCACGTAAATCCCCGGCGTCATCACTTCATCAGCTGATATCTCGCCAATGTCCACCAGTTCGTCCACCTCGGCGATCGTCACGCGCGCGGCCGTCGCCATAGTGGGGTTAAAGTTCTGCGCCGTCTTCCGGTACACCAGATTCCCCGCGCGATCACCCTTCCAGGCTTTCACCAGCGCAAAATCCGCGGTCAGCGCCTCCTCCAGCAGATAACTCTTGCCGCCGAACTCCCGAACCTCTTTACCTTCCGCTACCACCGTGCCAACGCCCGCCGGAGTGTAGAATGCCGGGATCCCCGCGCCGCCCGCCCGAATCCTCTCTGCCAGCGTCCCCTGCGGCACAAGGGTGATGTCCAGCTGCCCGCCAATCACCATCTGCTCCAGCTTTCGGTTCTCCCCGACATAGCTGCCCGTATGTTTTCCAATAAGCCCCGCTTCCAGCACGAGCCCCATCCCGAACCCGTCGACACCCATGTTGTTGCTGATCGTGTGAAGCCGTCGCGGAGCCTTCTCGACCAGCGCGGCAATCAGATTTTCCGGAATCCCGCACAGCCCGAAACCCCCGATCATCACTGAGGCCCCGTGACCGATGTCTGCAACCGCAAGCGCGGCTGTCGCCACTTCTTTGTTCATAGAAGTACCTAGGTTAGCGCCGGGTCAGACGCGTGGGACGCTGGTACCCTCAATGCGACTGACATGATGACTCTCTTAGCGATCGCCCTGCTCGCCGCAATTCCGCTTTCGGCTCAAAGCTCTCTCGTCCGTCTCAAGAACGCAAGTCGCCCGGCGAGCCAGGAGTTTCAGGTAGGCGATCGCTTTGAGGTTTCGATCACCGGGCTGCCGAACCAGCCGATAAGCGTTAGAACGACCAGAGCTGGCCGGACCGATTGGGGTCCGATCGTTGGTTCTACCGACAGCACCGGAAAGTGGTCGACTGCCGGGCACTTCGAGAAAAGCGACTTCGGAGACTGGGGCCAGGTTTGGACCGTCGGTCGCAGAGTGGCGAGTCCCGGAATTCAGTTCGCGGTGAACGCGCCGCCATGTCTGCCTGACGGACAATCATTTTCACAGTTCACCGGCCGCTCAAGTACGCTGACTTGCTTAACCGCAGATGGGCAACAGACCTTTGCAACGCCATCGTCGTCAGCCTCGTTCCAAACCCCGGACGGCAGAATGATTTCCGCTGAGTCAGTCGAACAAACGCAGGATAGGTACCAGATGGGGGTTCTGCAGTACCTGTTCACCAGTCAGGAGCTCTTGACGACTCGGGTCGCACTCCAATCGTCGAGAGCTGGGCGTGGGGATGAAACGGCGGGCCTGATCCTCAAGCTGATCGGCGTAAACGCCCTGACCACAAACGAGAAGCGGAATGTGCTCGCAATCCTTCGCTTTGCATTTGAGAAGCCGGAAGAGATAACTCCGACGGCGAGGTTCCCCGCGCAAACATACCAATTGCTTCAGTTTCTTGCGGACTTCACCGAGCAGGATGACCTGAAACGCGAAATTGCCGAAACGGTGGCGTACGTCCAGACAAAGTGAACATCTAATTCGCCGAAGGGCGTTCCACACGATCGATCACCAGAACCTCAACGCCATCCGTTCGAGCTTCAAGTTTCAGACCGGCCTGATCCTGAACCGCCGTAACGATGGACGGGCAACTGGCCGCCTGGCTTTTCAGGCCTCGTCGCTCTTCGAAAGCTGCGAATGCAGCGGGGCAGCCGCCGGGTGAGGCCGTACCGGCATCGGCGGTGGTTGCGCTGTCAGGACTGAAAGTTAATTTGAAGTCGAAGGTCCCCGCAAGCTCAGTTTTGTCAACAACTGGCCGATCCACGAGCTTGGCAAGTGCGCGAGCCAGGGAGGGTAAAGTCACCCCGCTCCCTTCGATCCAGCCATCCATCACGAAGTTGACTTCAGCCCTTCTGCCGGCGCCGTCCAACGCGGCGTGCGTCAGCTTGACAGGTTTGCCAGGGAGTCGCACAAGCGCTACACCCGCAACTGCCGCGTCTCGATTGTGATACCGAAACCCGAACCGTTCGGCCAGTAGACCTCGAGCCATCTCGCGAAGCTGAGACTCGGAAGCCTTCTCGCCGCCCTTCGCCGAAATGTCGTACCGTGCATTCGTTCCGTCCGCGATCACCGACATCCACCGGGGGGTCGCCCGCAATCCGATAGTCGCGAACGCCGAATAGCTCCTGGATCAGATAGGCGAGTGGAACGTTATCCGCGGCGAATGTCCCGCCGGGCAGAAACTGAATCCTGCCGGGAGTTCCGCCGGGACTCGTCTTCACTGACGCCACTTCGAACGCAAGAGGCTCAGCTCGCCCGACGACCACCGATAACAGCAACGCGCCCCAAACCGTGCTCTTCTTCAACGCGATTTGCAGAAGCCTCCAAAACAGGTTCACACGCTACCAGGCGAGGAAAAGTCGGCACGGACTCCTCCAGCGTACGAAACGCAAGTCTTCGGGCGCCTGCGCTTTTTGCCCTATCCTGGTTTCTTGTCGCCGAGCCGGTTCACCAGGCGTCGGCTGCGTACAGCCCGTTAAGACTCGATAGCTGCTTCGTCGTGCGGCTTGCATGCCGGAAGCGTGTGTCTATGTGACTCACCGAGCTTGCAGAATCTTACGGATCTGAAGGACTTGTGTGCGGAATCGAACGTGCGTGGCAACCGGTACACATATGCAACTTTGCTGGTCAACAACTATGGGCGCCTCCAGCCCATTCACGGATGGTCGAGGCCGTTGGCGTCCAATTTCACTTGAGCAACCAGCGCGGACTACGTCGGGAATCGGAGCTAGACTGTAATGAATCCCGGACACCGCAAAAAAGGCGTGAGGTCCTGATTCGCTTGCCACTTCGATCTTCGCGGAGGTTATCGCTCATCGTTTGCCTCGGGGCGATATTGTCATGCACTTGTGCAGCTCAGCAATACTTCATCTCAACCGTGGCCGGTGGCGCAGAAGATCCGCTCCCGGCAGCCGCCACGAGCCTTCGGCTCAACTCCGCAGGAGCTATCGCGGTCAACTCGTCGGGCGAGCTTTATGTTGCTTCCGGATCGGTTGTGCTTAAGGTTGACCGGTCGGGTGTCGCGACTCGGGTTGCGGGCGGGGCGAGAAGTGGATATGCAGGCGACGGTGGGCCCGCGACGAAAGCCCTGGTTTCAGCCACAAACAGTTTGGCTTTCGACCGACAGGGAAACCTGCTGATTTCAGATTCGGGCAGCGGCAGGGTGCGGCGAGTTGGGGCGAACGGAGTCATCGTGACGCTGGCGGGCGGGGGGGCGAACTTTGGAGCCGGCGAGAGTACGCTGGCGGCGGACGCCATCTCGTTTCCGATCGGGCCCGCCGCTGTCACCAGCGACAAGGCCGGAAACATCATCGTCGCGGGTGTCCTGCCCGCATATGTGTGGCAGATTGCTGCCGACGGTGTCATTCGGCGCATCGTGGGTGGTGGACTCCCGAATGCGGGCGACGAAATCCCTGCAAATCGAGCGTTTCTGGGACCAATCTATGCAGTCGTCATGGACTCGAACGGAAACCTGATCGTAGGTGCCTCGAGTCCGACAGCCATCCGGAAGGTCACGCCGGATGGCATCATCCACACCATAACGACCGGCATTCCCAGCCTCAGGCCGAACGGCCTTGCCGCGGATGCGCACGGCAACTTTTATGTGTCCGACGGCTATTCAAATCGAGTCTTCCGCGTCACGCCAGAGGGGCTGGCGAGTGCGGTCGCTGTCGGCAGCAATTCGCCGACAGACGGAGCGCCGGCCCTGGGCCTGGGATTCTCACCGGGGAGTCTCGCCGTCGATGCGCAGGACAATCTGTTCATCGCTGACAACGGTGGGTCGAACCAGCTGGGCGGGCGCGTTTTCAAGATCACTCTGGATGGACAAATCTCGATTGTGGCGGGTGGGGCCCAACTGTTCTCGTCATCAGCGGATGGTGGTCCAGCGACCAGCGCTGTCCTCAGTTTGCCCACAGCCGCAGCGCTGGATACCGAGGGAAATCTGGTGATCGCCGACTCGCTGAACGACCGTATCCGGCGGGTCAGCGTTGACGGCGTAATCGAAACCATCGCCGGAGGCGGCGCGGCAACGGCGGAGGGTTTACCCGCAGCGAGCAGCAAGCTCAACCGGCCTACCGGAGTCGCAATCGACACGGTCGGCAATATATACATCGCGGAATCGAGAGCCGGGCGTGTGCGCAGGGTGAGCGCCGACGGCACGATCACGACGGTTGCCGGGGGGAGTGGCGGCGCGGGTTCGGGTGATGGCGGTCCGGCAACACAGGCAACTTTGAACCCCGACGCAGTCACGGCGGATGCTGCGGGCAACCTCTACATCGTCGACGGAAGCGGTCACGTCATCCGTAAGGTCACGAGCAGCGGGACGATCTCGACGATCGCGGGAACTGGAGTCCGAGGTTTCTCAGGAGATGGAGGGCCGGCGGTGCGCGCCCAACTCTGGGGGCCAACGAGCGTGGCAGTGGATTCAACAGGTGCCGTATTCATTGCAGATCAGAGCAACAGAAGGGTCCGCAAGATCTCTCCGTCGGGCATTATCACTACAGTCGCCGGGGGCGGGAACCGCTCTGAGGATAACGTCCCTGCGACGAGTTTTTCTGGACCTGGATTTTTTCCGACGGGCATCGCCGTGGACCAACAAGGTAGTCTCTTGATCACCTCGGCTGCAGGTGTCCACAAGGTCCTGCAGAACGGGAACATAGTGAGCATCGCGGGTTCCGGGGTCCAGCGGTACTCGGGGGATGGTGGGCCAGCGACCCAGGCGACGCTCAGTGGTGCGAGCGGCGTTGTGTCAGACAGCAGAGGGAACATCTACGTTGCGGACAGTCTGAATAACGCGGTGCGGCTGCTGCGTCCGATCAATCAGGCCGTAACTATCAGCGCAGTCCTTGATGCGGCGAGCGAGAGCGTAACACCGATGACGCCAGGAAAGATCGTGGTCATTTACGGCGTCGGCCTTGGTCCGGCGCTGCTTGTACAGAATCAGCCCTTGAAGGGAGTCTGGGGCACGGAAGTTGCAGGGACCCGGGTTCAGCTCAATGGCCTTGCGGCTCCTATTCTCTACTCGTCAGCCACAGCAGTGGCGGCCATTGTGCCATATGGAATCGCGAGCGCGACCTCAGTGAATCTCACGCTGACGTACCAGGCTCAAACAGCAGTATCGCTTCCTTTGAGAGTCGAGTCCTCCGCGCCATCCTTCTTCACCTTGAATCAGACTGGTGCAGGACAGATCGCGGCCGTGAATTCGGATGGTCGAGTGAATGGCGCTTTGCGACCGGCGAAGGCGGGAGACTACATTTCGCTGTACGCGACAGGGGAGGGGCAGACGACGCCGGCAGGTCGGGACGGCGTGATCACAACCGGGCCCGTGAACCCTTTGGTGAACTTGCCGGTCCGTGTGACCGTTGGCGGGATACAGGCGGCCATTCTGTATGCGGGAGAAGCGCCGAGCGCGGTGGCTGGATTGATGCAGGTAGTGGTAAGGGTTCCGCCCGAGGTTCAGGCAGGTGGATATGTCCCGGTGGTGCTCCAGGTGGGCGACGCGGCCACAGTCGATGGGGCAGCCTGGATCGCCGTTGGACCGTCGTAAATGAGGGTCATGTGTTGGTTTGGGATGGGCTCTGCTTCGCAGCCTCGCGTGCCCGGGTACTTGAAGCCTGTGATATAAACACCCCGTGCCTCTTCATCGCAGATTGCGTGTTCGCTGCAACCCGTTCGTGCTCCTGGCCCTCGCCGCACTTCCTGCTCTGGCCCAGGAAGGTCACGGATTTACCCCTGCCGAACTCGAGCGCGGCGGCATCCTTTACTTCTCCAGTTGCGCCAACTGCCACGGCCCCGATGGTGACCAGATTGGCGGCGTCAATCTCGCGGGGAACCGCTTCCGTCGCGCCCAGTCCGACACGGACCTCATCGCGATCGTCCGGAAGGGAATCCCCGGAACCGCCATGCCTCCCGCCGCTTACACGGAGACCGAGGCCGCGCTCGTCGTGGGCTACCTTCGCTCCATGGCCACATCCGGCAAAAGCCGCCGCATCAGTCTCACCGGTGATCCTGCCCGCGGCCAGGCCGTCGTAGAAGGTAAAGGAAAATGCCTCAACTGCCACACCATCGGGAGCCGTGGCAGCATCACTGGTCCCAACCTTACGGCCATCGGCGCCGCACGCCGCGCATCCGAACTCGAACTCGCCCTGCTCGATCCCTCAGTCGACATCAGGCCCGACAATCGCCCCGTCCGCGCCGTCGCCAAAGACGGAACGAAGATCACGGGCACCCTGATGAATCAGGACACCTATTCACTCCAGATCCTCGACAGCAACGGTAAACTCCGCTCTCTCAGTAAAGACACTCTCCGTGAACACGAAGTCATGAAAATATCGCCCATGCCCAGCTATAAGGGACAACTCAGCGATCAGGAAATCGCCGACGTCGTCAGCTACCTGGTGTCGTTGAAAGGAGCCCGTTAATGCGTCGCTTCATGCTCCCCCTGCTGTGCACCCTGACTCTAGCCGCTCAGGTCCCGTTCTCCCGGATCCAGCAAGCCGACAAAGAGCCGCAAAACTGGCTCACGTATTCCGGCGCGCTCGACGGCCAGCGCTACAGCAAGCTCACCCAGATCACTCCCGTTAACGCCAAAGATCTGGAACTGAAATGGGTCCTGCAGACCCGCGCCCCCGCTGAGCCGAACAGCAAATACGAAGCCACTTCGCTCGTCGTGGACGGCATCCTGTACACCGTCCAGCCGCCTAACGTGGTGTTCGCCCTCGATGCTGTCACTGGCCGTGTTTTCTGGACCTACGCCTACAACCCCGCGCCTGCCGCACGCCTCTGCTGCGGCCGCATTAACCGTGGTCTCGCCATCCTTGGCCATACCCTCTACATGGGCACCATCGACGGCAACCTGATCGCTCTCGACGCCCGCGACGGCCACCTTCTCTGGACCACCCCAGTCGGTAAACCCGAGGCTGGCTACTCCGTCACCGTCGCCCCGCTGGTCGTGAAAGACAAGATCATTGCGGGACCCGCCGGCGGCGAATACGGCATCTCGGGCTTCCTGTCCGCCTACTCCGCCGAAACGGGAAAGGAACTCTGGCGCTTCAATACCATTCCGCGGCCCGGAGAAGCCGGCCACAACACCTGGGAAAACGACGCCTGGCAACATGGCGGTGGCTCCATCTGGACCACCGGCTCCTACGATCCCGATCTCAACCTTATCTATTGGGGCATCGGCAACGCAGCCCCCGACTGGAACGGCGACGTTCGACCCGGCGATAACCTCTACACCTCGTCCGTCATCGCGCTCGACGCCGACACGGGCAAGCTGAAATGGCACTTCCAGTTCACGCCCCACGATGAATTCGACTTCGACGCCACCCAGGTTCCCGTCCTCGCTGACCTCACATGGCAGGGCCGCCCTCGAAAAGTTTTGATGACCGCCAACCGCAACGGCTACTTCTACGTTCTCGACCGTGCCACCGGCGAATTCCTTCTCGGCAAGCCTTTCGTCAAAGTCAGCTGGGCCGACGGCCTCGATGACAAAGGCCGCCCCATTCGGGTCGGTCACTCCACCCCTGAAGGCATGCTGATTTATCCAGAAAATCAGGGCGGTACCAACTGGTACAACCCCGCCTACAGCCCCCGTACCGGCCTGTTCTACATCCCCAGCTGGATGGATACCCACTCCATCAACACCAGCCGCGTCGACCCTTATAAAGAAGGCAATCCGTTCCACGGTGGCACCGCCACCCACGAGGTCCCCGGGCTGCGTCCCGGCATGACCAATCGGCGTCTCCCCGAAGTTGGCTGGGGTGCCATTCAGGCTCTCGATCCGAAAACCGGCGCGATCAAATGGCAGCACAAGATGTTCGATGTCACTGACAGCGGCGTTCTGGTCACCGCCAGCGATGTCGTCTTCGCCGGGGGCAGGGAAGGCTACTTCTACGCTCTCGACGCCCGCAACGGCACCGTGCTCTGGAAAGCCATGGTCGGCGGCGCAGTCTCCGCCGGACCAACCACCTACGCTGTCGACGGCAAGCAGTACATCTCCATCCCCGCAGGCAACGCCATCTTCACCTTCGGTCTGCGCCAGCCCTGAGGCTCGATTCCGTCCCAATGTGACAATGGGTTAAATGCCTCAGTTTCAGGTCTCGACGCCGCAGAGAACCTACCCCGTTGAAGTGGGGCGTGGCGGCATCCATCGTCTCCCTGACTTCCTGCCGTCCAACTGCGGCAAGATCTTCGTCGTCACCACCGCTGACGTCTGGGCCCTCCACGGCTCTTCGCTGAAGGACGCTCTTGGCGACCGCAACTACGCCACTCTCTTTTTTGCAGGCAGCGAAGAGAACAAGCGCCTGGCTCACGTAGAAGCTTTGGCCGAGCAGATGGTGGAAAGCGGCGCCGACCGCTCCAGCGTCGTCGTCGCCTTCGGTGGCGGCATCGTGACGGATCTTGGTGGCTTCCTCGCCGCAATCTTCATGCGCGGGATCCCGGTCATCCAGATCCCCACTACCCTGCTGGCTCAGGTCGACGCTGCCGTGGGTGGCAAAACCGGCGCGAATCTCGTCGCCGGCAAGAACCTCATCGGCTCTTTTCATCAGCCGCTCGCCGTGCTCATCGACCCCGGTGTTCTCAGCACCCTGCCCGAACGCGAATTCCGCGCCGGGCTCTACGAAATCATCAAGACCGGCGTGATCGCCAGCGAGCCTCTTTTCCACCTCCTCGCCAACGGACGCGACGACATTCTGAGCCATCATCACCACATCGTCGACCATGTCATCGCCGAATCGGTTCGCATCAAGGCCGAGGTCGTCTCTTCCGATGAGCGCGAATCCGGCCTCCGCCGCATCCTGAACTTCGGCCATACTTTCGGTCACGCCCTCGAAGCCGAGACCCGCTACAAGCGCTTCCTTCACGGTGAATCCGTCGCGTGGGGCATGCGCGCCGCCACCTATCTCGCGCACGACCTCTCCATGCTTCCGCAGGAAGACTATTTGTCGATTCTCAACATTCTTGACCGCTACGGCCCCATCCCCTCCGTCTCCGGGATCGACGCGGCAGCGCTCGAGGCCCGTCTCGTTCGGGATAAGAAGACGATTCAGGCAAGAATCCATTTCGTCCTGCCTGTGAAGATCGGCGAAGTCGTCGTCCGCAACGATATCGCTCCGGAGCGCGCCACCCACGCCATCGAGAGGGCGCTGGCGGATTGTCGCTGAGACACGAACCATGAAGCCCGTAGCCGGCACCACCCCCGACGGCACAACCTCCGAAGTCGAAGCCTCACGCTGGGTGCGGGGCATGTTCGGTCGTGTCGCCCACCGCTACGATCTGGCCAATCACCTCCTTTCCGCCAACGTCGATAAACACTGGCGCAGTGTCACTGTCGGCCGCGTTCGCGACATTCTGCGTCGACCCGATTCGCGCGTGCTCGACCTCGCCTGCGGCACCGGCGACCTGCTCATTGCGATGGAGCGCGAGGCCGGCCGCGCCATCCTCGGCAGCGATTTCTGCCACCCCATGCTTGAGAGCGCGCAAAGCAAGCTCAAGCGTGCGCGCCTCGGCTCAAAGCTCTTCGAAGCCGATGGGCTGGCCCTCCCGATGGCTGACTCCAGCGTCGACCTCATCACCATCGCGTTCGGCTTCCGCAACTTCGCCAACTATCGCGCCGGGCTTGTGGAAATGCGCCGAGTCCTGCGCCCAGGTGGAGCGCTCGCGATCTTGGAATTCACTCAGCCGCCAAATCGAGCTTTCGCGGCGCTCTACAACTGGTACACAGAGCGAATTCTCCCCATTCTGGGAGGCGTCATCTCCGGCGCGCCCGAGGCGTACAAGTATCTCCCCGAATCCGTCCGCAAATTCCCCGACGCGCCCGGCCTTGCCACTCTCATCGAGACCTCCGGCTTCGCCAAAGTCGATTGGGAATACATGACGTTCGGCATTGTCGCGCTTCACATCGGCCGCGTTCCCCTTTCTGAGCCGCGCCGGTAAAGCAAGCGGGACCGAAACGCTCCCTAAAAAAATTCGAAGTAAACGCTGAAGTAAGCGATAATATTCAGGTGCACTCCGCGCCGCTAGAATCACTCGACCAATGGGACGACGCTGTTCGGGAGCGTTACGATCCCAACCGCAAACAGGATGAATTCCGCAAGTACGACGACAAGACGCCTCCGGTCGTCCGCGAATTCTACCGCCAGAACCACGAGTTCCAGACGCTGGACTCCGTCCTTGCCCGCGAGGCCAAATACGGCGGTCTGACCCGCGGCGAAATGAGCATCTGGGAAGCGATGGAGCGGCTCAACACGCTCGTCGACGATAGCGACCCCGACACATCGCTCTCGCAGATCGAACACAACCTCCAGACGGCCGAAGCCATGCGTCGGGACGGACGTCCGAGGTGGATGATTCTCACCGGCTTCATCCATGACCTCGGCAAAATGCTCTGCTTCTACGACGAACCTCAGTGGGCCGTCGTCGGCGACACCTTCCCGGTCGGCTGCAAATTTTCTGACCGGATCGTCTACCCCGAATTCTTCGCCGCCAACCCCGACCGCAATCGTCCAGAGCTGCAGACCGAGAACGGGATCTACGAGGCAGGCTGCGGTCTGAAGAACGTCCACATGTCCTGGGGTCACGACGAGTACCTGTACCGCGTCACCAGGGACTATTTGCCCGAACCCGCGCAGTACATGATTCGGTATCACTCCTGCTACCCGATCCACAAGGAAGGCGCCTACCAGCACCTCCTCGATGAGAAGGACAGGGAGATGCTCGACTGGGTCCGTACTTTCAATCCTTACGATCTGTATTCGAAGAGCGACACCAGGCCGGAACTGAAAGACCTGAAGCCCTTCTATGACGACCTGATTAACGAATTCATCCCCGGCAAGATTCGCTGGTAGGCAATGCGGATCAGGCTGAACGAAGCGCCGGTGGAACTCACGCCGCACGGCAATCCGAAGCGCGTCCTGCTTCGTTCAGGAGTCCTGCCGAATGTAACGCAGGTAGCGGTGGGAGAGTTCCCGGAACTCATGCAGACGGAACTCCACAGCCACCCGACGATGTTCGAGATCTACTTCGTTCTGGAAGGCGAAGCGATCTACCGAATTGGCGACGAGGAGATCGAGGTCACGCCCGGCAACTTCTTCTACGTGCCCCCGAACACGACCCACAACCAGACCGTCACCGTAGCGCCACACCGAATCTTCTACTGGGGCATCGCAACCGACTAACACTCAGTCTCTTTACGGCAAGTGGCTCTCCAGCCATTCTACCCGCTCCATCTGGCCCGCGAAATCCCCAATTGCGCACTCCAGATTGATATATCTGAACCCGCGCCGCGCCGCCAACCGCGACATCGATCCGTCATCCGGCTCCGCCTGCGTCTGCAGCACCGCATTATAGGGAGACTGCTTCAAAATCGCGAAGTCCGCCGGGTTCGTGCACAGGAAAAAGTGCCGCGGCATTCCCGGCTGATTCAGCGCCACCTGATCGCTGGCCCCCAACTCATCGTTCACCGAATAATCGCGATTATTATGCAGCGCGAAAAGCCGGCTGCCCGCACCCGGAGTCAGCATCTGCAAAAGCTTCTCCCGACGCCGGTCCAGCCATTGCGACACAGCCTCCACGCTTGCCCGGTCCGCAGCCGGATTCAGCTTCGCCAAACTCGCCTCGGCTCCGGCTCGCGAATACATCCGGTCGGGATCGATCGACAGCCCGCGCACCTGCACATTCCGCGTTTTACCCGTCACAATCAACGCCCGACCGGTCACTGCGCCCATGTGCTTCGTCAGCACATCCCGAGCGGTGTCCTCATCGCCATGAATGACCAGGTATCGACGGGCCGCCGCAAAACCGCGTTCCACTACGCGGAACCTAACGCCACAAAGCTCACGCTCCCGCCGGTGAAACAGCAAAGGAAGCCATCCCGCCGCGAACCCCCGCCGGCTAATCGCGTCAGTTCCGCGGGTCATGGCAAAAATTGCATTCAAGACTGGCGTTCTTCTGCTTATGGCACTCCATGCAGCCGCCCATCGTCATGTCGGTCTCGAGCGCAATCTGCTGCCGCGTGGCAACAGGTCCGTGGCACTCTTCGCACGTATTCTTCGCATTCAGGTGCGCCCGGTGACTGAACTTCACAAAGCTCGGAACCTCGTACACCCGAACCCACCGAATCGGCCTGTCGTACTTTCCCTCGTGGCACGTTCCGCAAACAGCTGGCTGCGGGAACGTCATCATTTCGCCCGGCTCGGGGTTGACGTGGCACGTCGCGCACTTCATCTTCAGATCGCCCGCGTGAATCTTGTGGCTGTACGGCACCGGCTGCAGAGGCGCATCCTGGCCGAGTGCCAGCACCGCCGCGAGCGCGCACGTCAATACCCCGCAAATCTGCGCGACCCGGATGCCTCTCACATCGACATTCTAAACCGAAGCGTTAGATATCATTGAGGAAAGGCAAAGTTTCCCTTCGTATGGCAACTCCGACATCACCAGAACAGTCCAGTGTGAACGCGTGGCTGGAAGAAGAACTGCGGCAGCAGTATCGCAATGACCGGACCTCGGTCGACCCCCTGTGGAAGACCGTTTTCGAGAACGGCACGAACAGCAGCACCAACGGTTCCGGATCCAACCGCCATGCACTCACCACAACTGCGCCCAACGCGGTAGCCAGGCCGACGGCCACCGCTGCCGAACTCGCCGCCGGCGATCCACAGGTCCTCCGTGGCGTCTCCGCGAAGATCGCCGAGAACATGGCCGCCAGCGTTGCCATACCCCTCGCCACCTCCCAGCGCATCATCCCTGTGAAGGTGATTGACGAAAACCGCCGCCTCATCAACCACCACCGAGCCCTGCTCGGACGCGGCAAGGTTTCCTACACCCACATCCTCGGCTGGGCCATCGTCCGCTCGGTCAAGAGCTTCCCCGGCATCAACAACGCTTTCGCGTGGAACGAAGCCGGTGAGCCCGTCCGCGTCGTTAAGAGCGAGATCAACTTTGGCCTCGCCGTCGACGTCGAAGGAAAAGGCGGGACCCGCAGCCTCGTCGTGCCCAACATCCGCAACGCCGGCTCGCTCAGCTTTACCGAATACAAGGCCGCGTTCGACGACCTCGTGGCCCGTGCCCGCGTCTCGAAGCTGATGCCTCAGGATTTCTCCGGCACCACCATCTCCCTCACCAATCCCGGCACCGTTGGCACCATGGCATCCAACCCCCGCCTCATCAGCGGGCAGGGCGCAATCGTCGCCGTTGGAGCCATGGATTACCCGGCGCAGTACCGTGGCGTCGCTCCCGACACCCTCGTGTCCCTCGGCATCGGCAAGGTGATGTCGGTCACCTGTACCTACGATCACCGCATCATCCAGGGCGCCGAAAGCGGGATGTTCCTCGGCAAACTCCAGTCCCTGCTTGACGGCGACGATCATTTCTACGAAGAAATCTTCGAGGCTCTCCAGGTCCCCTACGCTCCCGTCAAGTGGACGGCCGACCAGATCCCCGGCTTGAGCGTCGGTGAGCCTTCGCCGGACGTGGTTCGCGAAGCCGCCGTCATCCAGTTGATCCACGCCTACCGCGTCCGGGGCCACATGATGGCTGGGCTCGACCCCCTCGGTACCGGGCGCGAATACAACTCCGAACTCGATCCCCTCACCTACGGCCTCACCATCTGGGATCTCGACCGGTACTTCTACGCCGGCACCCTGCAGCACGCCTTCGGCGAACGCAAACAGGTCACCCTGCGCGAGATGCTCGAACTGTTGCGCGCCACGTACTGCGGCAAGATCGGCGCGGAGTACATGTACATCCAGAAGCCAGAAGAAAAGGTGTGGCTCCAGCACCAAATCGAAACCAAAACCGGCATCTGGCCGGAAACGAAGGTTGAGAAGATCCGCATCCTCGAAGACCTCTTCCGCGGTGAAGAGTTCGAGCGCTTTCTCGACCGTCGCTTCATCGGGCAGAAGCGTTTCTCGCTGGAAGGCGCTGAAACCACCATCGCGCTGCTGTCTGAACTGCTGAACCGCGCCGCCGACACTGGCGTGCACGAAATCATCATCGGCATGGCCCACCGTGGCCGCCTCAACGTTCTCGCCAACATCATCGGCAAACCGCTCGGCCAGATTTTCTCGGAATTCGAAGGCAACATCGATCCGGCTTCCGCCCAGGGCTCTGGCGATGTCAAGTACCACCTCGGCGCCACCGGCACCCAGACCTCGCCGGCCGGTAACCCGGTCACCGTCTCTCTGGCCGCCAACCCCAGCCACCTCGAAGCCGTAAACCCCGTGGTCGAGGGCATGGTTCGCGCCAGGCAGGACGGCGCACGCGACGTCAGGCGCGAAAAGTACGTGCCCGTGCTCATCCACGGTGACGCAGCTTTCGCCGGTCAGGGCGTTGTAGCCGAAACTCTCAACCTCTCCCAGCTCGAGGGCTATGGCACCGGTGGCACCATTCACCTCGTCATCAACAACCAGATCGGCTTCACGACTCTACCCGAGTACTCCCGCTCAACCCTCTACGCCACTGACATCGCACGCATGGTGCAGGCGCCCATCTTCCATGTCAACGGCGACGATCCCGAAGCCTCTATCCGTGTTCTCCGGCTAGCCTACGACTACCGCCAGCAGTTTAAACGCGACGTCGTCGTCGACATTGTTTGCTATCGCCGCCACGGCCACAACGAAGCCGACGACCCCGCCTACACGCAGCCGGTCATGTACCGCAAGATCGAGAAGCTGCCGTCCGTCGCCGTCCAGTACAGCGAACGCCTGGTTCGCGAGAAGGTCCTTTCGGCTGCCGATGCCACGGCGCTCCGCCAGAAGATCTCGGCCCACCTGAACGAAGCGTTCGACCGCAATAAGGCCCAGGGCAAGTGGGTTCTGCAGCCACCCAAGCAGCACCAGCAGCCGAACACCAGAACCTGCGTCTCCCGCCAACATCTGGAGCAGGTCGTCCGTGGCGTCAGCACCTTCCCGGAGGACTTCCACCTCCATCCCAAGCTGGAAGGTTTCATCAAGAAGCGTCGCGACAGCCTCGCCGGCAGCACTCCCGTCGATTGGGCTTTCGCCGAAGCCATTGCGTTCGGCAGCCTGGCTCTCGAAGGCGTCCCTGTTCGCCTCAGCGGCCAGGATTCCGGTCGCGGTACTTTCAGCCAGCGCCACCTCGCCTACTACGACTATCAGGACGGCCACCGCTACGTGCCGATGGAATACGTCTCGCCCGATCAGGCGAAATTCGAAGTCCTCGACAGTTCGCTCAGTGAGTTCGGCGTCCTGGGCTTCGAATACGGCTTCAGTGTGGCCGATCCCTACACCCTCACGATATGGGAAGCCCAGTTCGGCGACTTCTCGAATGGCGCTCAGATCATCATCGACCAGTTCATCACCACGGGCGAACAGAAGTGGGGACAAGCCAGCGGCGTCGTGCTGCTGCTGCCCCACGGCTACGAAGGTCAGGGTCCAGAGCACTCCAGCGGTCGCATGGAACGCTTCCTCTCACTTTGCGCGGAAGACAACATCCGCGTGGCGAACTGCTCAACGCCAGCGCAGTATTTCCACATCCTGCGCCGCCAGGCAGTCCTGCCCCTGAAGCCGCTGGTCGTCTTCACGCCCAAATCGCTGCTGCGCTCCCCGAAAGCCGTCTCCACTTTGCAGGAACTCACTGACGGCGAATTCAAGCCCGTCCTCGGTGACGACCTCGATCCCGCAACGGTTCGGCGCGTCGTCTTCTGCACCGGCAAGGTGTACTACGACCTTCTCGCCGCCCGCGACACTCGCCCGGTGAAAGATGTGGCGCTCGTCCGCATTGAAGATCTGTATCCATTTCCGCAGCCCGCCGTGCAGGCGGAGCTCTCGCGATTCAAGCCTGATGTGGAAGTGGTCTGGTGCCAGGAAGAGCCCCGCAACATGGGTGCCTGGCGGCAGATGGCATCCAGGCTCCGCGACATCGGCCGAGTGCCTCGCTACGTGGGTAGAACCCGCAACGCCAGCCCGGCCGCGGGCTCACCCAAGCGCCACGCCGAAGAGCAAAAACGCCTTGTGGACGAAGCGCTCGCGTAACGCGACTCGCTTCAGCGCCAATAGCGCTAGCTTTGACCTACTGCTGTCAGCTGGTCGCCCGCCACCGTCCTGGTTGCGGCGATCACGCCCACTGGCAGCTCGATCACGGAATGCGCCGAAAGGCACCCGGACACCCGCCACGGGCCCACAGCCTCGCGCACCTTCTTCACCTTGAGCTTCTTATCGATATAGACCAGGTCGATAGCGAACTTCATGAAAAAGGTATGGATCGCCTCGCAAGGTCGAATCCACAATCCATGCTCCGGAGCCAGCGAGGTATGTTTCAAGAGCCCCGTCTTACGCGTCTGACGGGAATCCGCCAGGTTAATCGAATCGCCCAGCGAAGTGCCCCGAGTCACGTTTTCAACACGAAAGATCACGAGTTGGTCTCCTGCCGGTTGATCATGAACGTAGCCACTCCATTAAAGAACTCCCAAAGTGCCGCGTTTACTTCTGCCGGCAGCGCCGTCTCCATCAAAGCGTTCGTCATCAACTCCATCCACCGGTTCCTGGCGGCAAGATCGATTGGGAATGGGTTGTGCCGCATTCGCAGACGAGGGTGACCCCGGGTCTCCAGATACCTCTGCGGCCCCCCAAAACGAAATACGAGGAAGCCGCGCAGGCGCTCCTCTGCCCCCGCAAGGTCCTCGGCCGGATACATCGGCCCGAGGATGTCATCATTCGGAATCTGGCGATAGAACGCCGCCGTCAGGCGTGTGAAACCGTCCTCGCCGACAATTGAGTAGATCTCCTGATCGTCCAAACGATAATGGTAGCGACAAGCCCGTGGATTTCGCGCAAGAGTTAAAAGGTCAGGTAGACATCGTCAGGGTGATCTCCGACTACGTACGCCTCCGCAGGTACGGCAATCGCTTCTCCGGGCTCTGTCCCTTCCACAACGAGAAGACCCCTTCGTTCTCCGTTTACAACGAACACCAGTACTTCAAATGCTTCGGTTGCGACGCCAAAGGCGACGTCTTCAACTTCGTCATGAACATCGAAGGCCTCACGTTTTGGGAGGCCCTCAAGAAGCTGGCTGAGCAGCACGGCATCCCCCTCCCCAAACAGTCTCTGGCGGGCGACGAGCGGACCAAGGTAAGAGCTGGCCTTTACGAGATGCACGAGATCGCGCTTGAGCATTTCCAGCGGAATCTCGCCGCCGGTTCAGCTGCCTCCGTTCGCTCTTATCTGGGCGAGCGCGGTGTTACCAAAGCTTCCGTCGATCAGTTCCAGATCGGGTACGCAGACGGCTCGGGACGATCGCTCCTCAAGCTGCTGGAACAGCGAGGCTTCCGGCCCGAGCAGCTTGAAACCTCCGGCCTCGTCGCCCGTCGCGACGACGGCGGCTTCTACGACCGTTTCCGGAACCGCGTCATGTTCCCGATCCACAACGAATCGGGGAAAGCGATCGCCTTCGGAGGACGAGCCCTCGACCCCGAAGACAAGGCGAAGTACATGAATTCGCCGGAAACCGACATCTATAAGAAGTCGCAGGTTCTGTACAACCTGTTCCGGGCAAAAAACACCGCCATGAAGCTTGATCGCATTCTTCTGGTGGAAGGCTACATGGACGTTATCGGCGCCACCCAGGCCGGAGCCACTGAAGCCGTGGCCACCTGCGGCACGGCTCTCACTGTTGAGCAAATTCGCGCGATGAAGCGCCACTCCCAGAACCTGCACTTGAATTTCGATCCAGACTCGGCGGGTGCGAAGGCAGCCGAGCGTTCCATCGCAATGCTTCTCGACGAAAACATGAGAATCCGCATCGTTGAGCTCGAAGGCGGCCTCGACCCGGATGAGTACTGCAAAGAGCACGGAGCTGAGGCCTATCTGGAGCGCGTCGCCAAAGCCAAGGCGTATTTCTACTGGCTCGCCGACCGGGCGCGCGGCCGCTTCGACATGCGCGACCCGCAGGGCCGCGTTGACGCTTTCAAGTTCCTGATGCCCTCCATTCACGGCCTGCACGACCCCATCGAACGTGCAGCCGTCGCGCAGGACATCGCTACTTACCTTGGCCTCGAACGCGGTCTTGTCCTGGACCAGTTCCGGAAAGTGGCACTCGACCGCACGGGCCGCCAGCCGCAAAAGGCAGCCGATCCCGCCCGAGCTACTGACCGCATCCTGCTTCCCGTGTTGCTCACGGACTCGGACGTACGGGATCAAATCCTGGGCTCCCTGCAGAAATTGAACACCTGGAGACGATTCTCCACCACCCCAATCTACGAGACTTTATTAAAAATGCATGAAAATGGGGACGCCATCAGTTACGAAACCGTAAACGCGCGGCTCTCTGAAAGCCAGCAGGAAATGCTGGCCGGAATCGTTTTAGTACGGGAGGAAAACCCTCAGCCGACTGTGGACGACGCGCACTCTTGTCTCGTGACTCTGCAGCGCCACGAGACGGAAGACGCGCTCCGCGAACTTCGTAACCAGATCAAGCTCGCCGAACGCGAAGGCAGGATCGCGGAAGCTCTTGATCTCATGCAAAAAGAGCGTGAAATGACGCGTTTCCTGAACGGTTTGCGCTAACACAACTGAAGGCTGTAACGAACGCGTTTCTCGCATCACTAAGCGTGTGCCGCCTGTCGCGTGCGTTGTACAATAGGGCGGACAGCGCGTCTGTAAGCAGAGGAGCCAGTTGGCCGAAGAAGATAACTTCGAAGCCGTCGACCCGCTTGCCAGGGTGAGCAAGGAGCGCGGACTTGCGCTATTTGAGAACGATCTCATCCCCCCTGACATCGA
>JAOAPO010000519.1 GCA_025462945.1 Bryobacterales bacterium | reverse complement strand
ACGCGGCGCTGGTGGTGAGTCCTTCCACGCAGGGACCCAGGCATCTGTGGATGTGGAACTGGAGGCAGGGTCGCGGGTGGTTGCGAGCGAGGTCGATTTTGCACGACGGGATGAGGAAGTGGCGATGGATGAAATGGACAATACGGTGGGCGAGGTTGCCGGGGAAGTAGGGTCCGAAGTAGCTTGAGCCGTCTTTTTTCAGCCGGCGGGTGACGTAGACACGGGGGAAGCGTTCGGCCGTGAGCTTGATGTAGGGGTAGGTTTTGTCGTCGCGAAGGAGAACGTTGTAGCGGGGCTGGTACTGCTTGATCAGATTGTTTTCAAGCGCCAGCGCCTCTTTGTTGTTGTCGACCAGAATGTAATCGAGATCACGCGCTTCCGAGATCAATGTACCGGTCTTCGCTTCCGCAAGGCGGTCTTCGTTGAAGTAAGAACGAACGCGGGCGCGCAGGTTGCGCGCCTTGCCGACATAGATGATGGTGCCCGCGCCGTCTTTGTACAGATACACTCCGGGCTGCAGAGGGAGCTGAGAGACTTTATCGCGGAGCAGACTGTGTTGGAACTGGTTTTTGTGGAACAAGCTGGTAGGGGGTTCCCCCCGGGACAATATACTTAAAGTATGTCACGTTGGTGGATCATAGCGGGGCTCGCCGGCGCGATGTGGGCGCAGGAAAAGAAGCCTGCGCCGGTGCTGCCCAGGGATGCCAGGCCCGCTGAAAAACAGGCCGAAGATCAACTGCCGCCCGAGGAAGACATCGCAGCCATTCCGCAGCAGTACAGCTTCAATCCGGTAAGGTCGAAGCGGGACGTTGAAGTAGGGAACTTTTACTTCAAAAAAGGCGACTGGAAGGCTGCGGCCGGACGGTTCCGCGAGGCGACGCTCTGGAACGAAGGGAATGCGGACGCATGGCTTCACTGGGGCGAGGCTGAAGAGAAGCGCGGCAGCGTGAAGGCGGCCAGGTCGGCTTACGAGAAGTATCTGGCGCTGGCTCCTGACGCGAAGAACTCGGCCGACATCAAGAAACGTCTGGAGAAGCTGAAGTAAGCTTACTCGCAGATCTCGTAGGCGTGGCGGAGCAAGCCCAGGAGTTCGGCATCGATTTCAGCGGCGCTGGTGAGCTTAAGGTCCAGTTGCCAGCGGCTCTTTGAAACCTGCTCGGCTTTGATGACCCGCGTGTTTTCAACAGGCACGTCCGACTTGACCGTCAGTAAGAGGAAGTTCTTGCGCGGGTGGACGCCCGCGAACGAGATGCGTCGCATCAGCTGGAGCGAGTACTTCTTGACGTCAACACGGTAGGGCCCTATCGCTTTCACGGCGTCGAGGAGGCGGGTGTACAGGTCGCGAGTTTCGGGCGTGACCGGGGCGAACGGTTCGGGCATCTAAATTCCAGTTTACTTCGCCTTTGCTGAAGGGTGGAAGTGGAGGTCGACGCGGTAAAGTCCGAGGTTCTTTTGGACCTTGTACCCGAGTTGCACTTCGAGCTTTCCGGAGGGGTGCGAGATCTTCACGTCGCTAGGCTGAACGGGGATCTGAAGCGACCGCGCTTCCTTCAGAACCGCTGTGCGCAGGGAGTCGTCGGTTGCTGCGGCGTTATTTGCGACCACAGCCCTGACCCGTCTTGTGAAGCGGTCATTGTTCAGGTAAACGGGTCCAAGCGACAGCAGCACCAACACCAGGCCGCCGAGTACAGCGAAACCAGCGATGGCACGCCAAAGGGGCAGGCTTTCGCCCCGCGGGTCGGCCGCTGCCACGGTCAATCTTTGTCCGAGCCTTTCGGTTCTGCAAAGAGTTCTGCCCAGATGTCGCCATGTTGGGTCCAGTCAGGCGTGACCGTGCCGGTGATCTGGAGTTCTTCGACATTCAGGGTTCCGTGACCGAACGGGCAGATATATTCCATCTTTGGGCGACCGAGGCGAAGCATGTGCGACCAGGAGCCCGTTTCGACCGGCATGCACAGGCGGTGAAGGCAGGTGCGGCAGCGGTAGCGCTGGTCCCAGAAGGCCAGGTAGAGCATGCCGTAAGAGAGCAGAAACCAGACCATGACCAGCGTCGTGTAGCCAAGGTCGAACATGAACTGCCAGCGGTTCAGGTGAAAGAGGGGCGTATGTGGCGGCCAGAACAGGTTCAGGAACCACAGTGCGGCCGATGACCCCATCGCCGCTGCCGCGAGCTTGACGAGCAGAAAACCCCAGTACCGCGCCTGACCTTTGATATCCGCGAGCATAGTGCCCTGCCCTCTCTTCTAAATATACGGCAGAGGAGGCAGAACGGTACCGGGATTCCCGATGTGAGTTTTGGCCGGGTACGGGTTTAGGCACGAAGAAGGTTCCGGATGAGAAAGAGCACGTTCGCCGGGCGCTCGGCGAGGCGGCGCATGAAATACGGGTACCAGGCTTCGCCGAAGGGCACGTAGACGCGTACGCGAAAACCCTCCGCGACGAGGCGCTTCTGCAGGTCACGGCGGATGCCGTAGAGCATCTGGAACTCGAAACCGTCGGCTGCGATGTTCTGGTCTCCCACAAACTTATTGACGTGCTGAATGATCCGCTCGTCGTGAGTGGCGATCGCCGGGTAGCGCGCCGTTCGAAGCAGGATTTCAGCGAGGTCCATGTAGCTGCCGTCAACGTCGTCTTTAGACTCAAACGCTACGGTAGGCGGCTCCAGATAGGCACCTTTGCAGAGTCGGACGCGGATGCCCTCGGCTGCGAGAGCGGCGATGTCACTGGCGCTGCGTTTGAGATACGCCTGGATTACTGTGCCACAGGTTTTATAGCGCCCATACAGGTGGCGGACTATTGCGAGAGTGCGTTCGGTGTACTCGCTCGATTCCATGTCGATGCGAACGAAGCCGCCGATCGCATCGGCTGTTTCGCAAAGCAAAGCCGCGTTGCGTTCACAGGCGCTGGCCGAAAGATCAAGCCCGAACTGCGTCAGCTTGATGGAGATGTTCGGTTCGAGGTGCGCCGCCTGCATGGCAAAGAGCGTACGAACACCCATGTCGCGAGACACGGCTGCGGCTTCGAGCGAAGTGACGTTTTCGCCGAGGTAATCGAGGGTGGCGGTGACGCCATCCGATTTGAGGCGAAGGCAAACATTGATGGCGGCTTCGAGGGTGGATCCGGCAATAAAACGCTGCGAGAGGCCGCGCGCGGCGGGCGAGGTTTCAACCCAGTGGCGGAGCGCGGGCTGGCGGGCCATGTAGAGCAGGGTGCGGCGCAGCATCGTTTCATGCTACCGGTCAGCTCCCGCTGACCTGAGGTCATGCTACCGGTCAGCTCCCGCTGACGTAGGCCATGATGCGGGTAACCGCGCTGAACCCGAGCCGTGAGTAAACCCCCATGCCCATCTCGGTGGACTGCAGGACCAGTGGCAGAGGGCCGTAGCGAAGCTGCGCGTCAGCAGCGGCGTGACGCGTGAGGGCTTCGGCGATGCCGTGTCCCCGATGTGCCGGCACCGTCGCGACGTTGTAGAGCCCGATGGCGCTGGCGGAAGGTACCGTGGCTGCCGTGGCGACGGGCTCGCCATCAAGCAGCGCAAGCCAGCATTCGAAGTAGCGGCTGCTCAGAACCGTGGCGTCGAAGACTTCCGCGAACCAATGAGGCGGCACCCGGAAGGAAAGGGAGCCAATCGAGCGAAAGAATACAAGATCTTCTTCGCGCGTGATGCGGCGGATTTCCAGCTTGGGGAAGTTCCGCTTTGGCGGCTGCAGACGGTCGGCGATCATGCCGGGCAGTTCAGCGGCGATGCGGAGGCCGAAATCGGAGCAACTTCGTGAAAGGCGGCGTCGCACGGACCAGGAGAGCCAGTCCTCACAGACCCAGAGGGACCAGGCACGGCCTTCGATGCGAAAGTGCGAACTGGCGACTTCCAGACGACTGGACAGTTCGTCGGAGCCTTCAATCGTGCTCGAGAAGAACGCCGCGTTGAACATCTGGAAACGAACGCCCAACGAAGCGATGGTCACGCCGGAGAGTTCCGGAGTGCAGCCTTTGGGCCGGACCTCCGCCAGTGCGCGGAAGGACTGCCTCAGGTTTTCTTCCACTGGATGAAACTTTTGTAATGCGAGCACGATATGATGCAAGACTATGGCATCCCCCATCACCGGCGCAAACAGGCCGGGAATAAATCCGGCGGCACAGCGGCCCACGAAGGTCCGTTACTGGGTCGTAGTGTTCGCTGTAGTACTGGCGATCATCACCTATATTGATCGCGTTGCACTCTCTCAGGCTGCACCGCAGATTTCGTCCGACCTTGGCCTCAGCAAGACACAGATGGGTTGGGTGTTCTCGGCTTTTATCACTGCTTACGCCTTGTTCGAGATTCCCAGCGGGTATATGGGCGACCGACTCGGACCGCGCACGATTCTGATGCGTATCGTAGTCTGCTGGTCAGTGTTCGTCGCGCTGACGGGGCAGGTGTTCAACTGGATCTCGCTGATGATCGTGCAGACGCTCTTCGGTGCCGGTGAAGCGGGCGCGTTCCCGAATATCGCGAAGGCCTTTTCGGTCTGGCTGCCCTCGGAAGAGAGAGTCCGGGCGCAGGGTATTGTGTGGCTCTTTGCCCGATGGGGCGGCGCGTTCACACCGCTGCTGGTTTTCGCGATCTTCCAGGTTGTCTCCTGGCGTGTGACGTTCGGTATCTTCGGTCTGCTGGGCACGATCTGGGCAGTTTTCTTCTACCGCTGGTTCCGTGATCGCCCGGCCGATAATCCGAGTGTCAACAAGGCTGAGCTGGAACTGCTGAAGCATAACCACGTCGGCGGTCACGGGTCCGTGCCGTGGGCCAAGTTCGCGGCTTCGAAGCAGGTGTGGCTGCTGGGCGCGCAGTATTTCTGTCTTTCGTACAGCTGGTACTTCTCCATCACGTGGCTGCCGACGTATCTCCGCGAGGCCAGGCATATGGACCCGAAAGATGCGATCTTCCCCGTGCTCGCCGGCCTGCCCTTGTTTCTGGGCGGCATCGGATGTCTGTTTTCAGGTTTTATCGCCAAGCCGCTGGCCAAGGTATTGGGCAGCACGAGAGCGGCGCGGCGAGCGCTGGGTTGCGGCGGCTTCCTGATGGCCAGTGCGCTCATCGTACTTTCGACCTTTCTGCAGGATCCGGTGCCCGCCGTAATCGCGCTGGCATTCGCGAGCTTCTCGAACGATTTGGTGATGCCGGGTTCATGGGGCGCCTGTATGGACGTCGGCGGCAAATACGCCGGCACGCTCTCGGGCACGATGAACATGATGGGTAATCTCGGCGGCGCAGTGGCTTCGGCTGCAGCTCCGTATATCCTCAACCTCGCGGGTCAGGACTGGAATAAGGTCCTGTATGTGGCGGCCGGCGTGTACTTCGTCGGAACGTTCTTCTGGCTCACGGTTGATCCGGTTACACCCCTGGAACGAACCGAAGCACACGCGTAATGGCGTGGACGAAGCTCGCGACCACCGCTGAGCTGCCTGCGGGCGCTCTGATCGAAGTGGAGCACGGGGACGGGTACGTTGCGCTGTGCAATGTAGATGGCGAGGTCAGGGCCATCGACGGAGCGTGTCCGCATCAGGGTGGCCCGTTAGGCGAAGGCGCGCTCAACGGCGAGTTCGTGACCTGCCCGTGGCATATGTGGGACTTCCACTCGGTTACGGGCGCTTGCGCGTTCAATGAGAATGTCCGCGTGGCGGTGTATCCTGTGCGAACAGACGGCGATGCCATCCTGATTGACGTGCCAAATGCCTGAGTTGCCTGAAGTCGAGACCGTGGTGCGAACCTTGCGCCCAACACTGGTGGGACGACGCATCGAGAATGCGGAGTTCGGCCAGTTGCGGGTGCTGCGTGGTCTGCCTGCGGATACGGCGGAGGCGTTGCGGGGCCAGAAGGTCCTGGCGATCGAGCGGCATGGAAAGTTCATTGCGATCCAACTGGACCGCGGGTATCTGGTCGTGCATCTGGGGATGACGGGCAAGCTGCTGGTGGGGGCTGAGCCGACGAAGTGGACCCACGCCGTATTCACGCTGGATAAAGGCACCCTGCTGTTCGATGATCCGCGGCAGTTTGGGCGGATCGAGTATGGGGCGGAGCTGCCGGCGCGGGTAGCGGCTTTGGGTCCGGAGCCGCTGACTGTGACTCCGGACGAGTTTGCCAGGCGGCTAAGGCTGCGGAAGTCGCCAATCAAGGCTGTGCTGCTGAATCAGGCAGTAGTGCGTGGGGTAGGCAACATCTACGCGGACGAGGCGCTGTTTCGGGCGGGCATCCGACCGACGCGAGTGGCCTCTTCACTGACTCGAGAGAGGGCGAACCGGCTGCATGCCGCGATGCAGGAAGTGCTGGCAGAGGCGATCGAGAGCCGAGGGTCTTCGGTATCGAACTACGTGGATGCGGACGGACGCAAAGGGAGCTTCCAGAATGCGCACCGGGTGTACCAACGGACTGGAGAGCCTTGCGTGACTTGCGGCAGTCCGATAAAGAGGATTGTAGTGGCTCAACGCAGTACGCACTTTTGCCCGAAGTGTCAGAAATAGCGATCACCTGACGCGGCGAACGACTGGGCCATAGCGCTCCAGCGTGTCATCAGCGGTCAGGAGAATGAGTTGCTCGGCGATTGCTTGCGCTACCAGAACCCGATCAAAAGGATCTCTGTGGAACCAAGGCAGATTCAGCACTCCCCGGGCGTGGTCCGACTCCAGTGGCAGCAGGATTAGTTGCTCTGCTGCGAGGCGCTGGTCGAAGTCAGCCGGCACTTCCAGCTTACCGATGCTGCACTTCAGCCAGATTTCCCAAAGGCTGACCGTACTGACGAAGATCGCGTTCGCCGGATCGGCTATGAGAGGCTTCGCCTCAGACGGAAGACTGAGATCGTTAGCCAGCCACCAAAGCAGGAGGTGGGTATCGAGCAGGAACCTCAATCGCGTTCGCTGGACATACCGAGGGCAGCAGCCATGTCGTCCGGAAGCTCGTCAAAGTCCGACGCTATTCGAATCTCCCCGGCCATAGAACCTGGTTTCCGCGGCTGTGCGGACCAGGGGATCACCTTCGCGACAGGCTTGCCTGCCTTGCTTAGAATGACCTCATCTCCACTTCCCAGTTGGGCAAGTACCTCGGAGAGTTCACCAGCCTGCGAGATGTCCAGAAGGACCACGCCTCATTATCGTACAAGTGAGCCAGGAACACCGGGGGAGCTAATCGTAGCGCTCGTAGACGATACGCTTCCGGTCTACGCCGATTGCCTTGAGGCGTGCTCTCAATTCGTCCACCATCTCTCGCAGTCCGCAGATGTAGATGTCCACATCCCGGCGATTGCCCAGCGCTTCGAGGGCGTGATCGTGGACACGGCCGGTTCGGCCTGTCCACGATTCCGCCGGACGGGTGAGCGTGGGTCGGTAGTCGAAGTTCGTTCGGGCACCGGCCATTTCGCGCCACTCGCGGTCGTAAAGCAAGCCAGCTTCGTGGCGCACCCCGAAAATCAACGTAAACCGGGCAGGCGAATGGATCGCCGGCCGCGAGTGCAGCATGGAACGAAACGGCGCGATGCCGGTGCCAGTGGCGATGAGTAGGGAGTGGGCCGGCGTTTTACGGAGCGTGAAGGTGCCCAGAGGACCGTTCAGGTTCACCGTGTCCCCCGGTTTCATACTGAAGAGGAACGGCGAGAAGCGGCCCCCGTCCACCAGGTTGGCACAGAGTGCGAAGCTGTTGCCGTCCGGCGGTGATGCGATCGAGTAAGCGCGGGTCACCTCCTCTCCGTTGACCGTCTGGACCAGCGAAACAAACTGGCCTGCTTCGAAACGGAAGTCGCCACCCTCAGCCTCAAACATGAAGTGGCGCGTGCCCGGGGCGAGTTCCTGGGAATTCAGTAAGCGGGCGATCATCCTTGTGCCCGCTCCACAAGGATCTGGCTAAGCGCCTTGTGGCCGTCCAGCGGGGGGGCGATGCGGACCGTGATGCCGTGCTGTTGCGCCAGCTTGTCGGCAATCGCGGGGAGGTCGCGCTTGAGGTGGATGCCGAGCGTGAGAAAGTAGGGCAGAACGAGGATGTCAGTGACGCCGGCTGCGAGAAGTTTCTCGACGGCAGCGGGCAGCATGGGTGCCGCTTCCAGAAAAGCTGTTTCCCAATACACCCAGTGGCCCTCGGCAGCGGCGATGGTGGCCACCTGACGGACAGCATCGTTTGCGCTTTCCACTGAAGATCCATGCCCGAAAACCACGAAGCCGGTAGCCATTACGTTCAGTATAGGGATGCTCGCGAAGAGCCATTGGAGACAATGAACTTGAATGCGCACCAACCTGTTTATCAAGGTCGTTGTCGAGCACGATTCAACGGAGAAACCGGAGAAGCTCGGCAAGGAAATCTGCCGCCAGCTGGAGAAGATCTTTGTAGTACGGACCGCGGAACTTTCGAGCTACGCGAAGGTGGAAGACTAGCTAAGCCGGAGTAAGCATTCAGAAGAGCCGAGCAGCTTGTCGTACACGCGAAAGAAGTACCTGTCTGTCATGCCTGCAAGATAATCGCAGACCGCACGGTGAGGTGGCACGGGGTCCGCATCCTCGTCCTGAGCCGGCAGCTTGTCGGGATTTTCCAGAAGATAATCGAACAGGCGAGTCAGGCGCGTGATGGACGTCTCGCGGTCGGCGTGCAGTGTGGGGGAGGAGTAGACGTGGCGGTGAAGGGACTGCTTCATCAGGCGGCTGGTTTCGCCTGTCGACCTGGTGAACCGCACGATGCGATCGGGGTAGGCGCGAACATCGTCGGAGATCTGGAGGCCAGTGGACCGCGCCGCTTCCTCGGTGCCTTCGATTAGCCCGGAGACCAGGTGATCCACAAGATGGCGCACAGCTTCCTGGAAACGCTCATGGTCACTGGCGCCGGGGAACTGCGTTTCCACTGTTTCAATGATTGAGGCCCAGACAGGAACTTCTTCGGCGACCAGTGCGGGCGTGAGTAGACCGGCGTTCCAGGCATCGTCAAGGTCGGCGCAGTTGTAGGCAACTTCGTCTGCAAGGTCGATGACCTGGGCTTCCAGCGGTGGACGAAAGCCGGGAAGGTAGGCGTCGAAAGGCGGCGGTTCTCCGAGCGCGATGTCGCGAGAATGTTTGAGGATGCCTTCGCGAACCTCAAACGTGAGATTGAGGCCGGGGAAACGGGGATAGCGCCGCTCCAGTGAGTCCAAAACCCGCAGGGACTGGGCGTTATGATCGAAGCGTTCGCCGAAGCGCTTCATCGCGTCGTCAAGCGCCTTCTCGCCGGCGTGGGCAAACGGGGGATGCCCGGTGTCATGCGCCAGGGCCAGTGATTCGGTCAGATCTTCGTCAAGCCGGAGAACGCTGGCGATGGTGCGGGCAATCTGCGAAACCTCAATCGTGTGAGTGAGGCGGTTCCGGAAATGATCGGAGATCTCGGGCGCGAAAACCTGGGTCTTGTGCTCGAGACGGCGGAAGGCGCGCGAATGGATGATGCGGTCGCGGTCGCGCTGGAACGGGTTGCGATACGGGTGCTCGGGCTCAGGATACCGGCGACCTCTGGATGAGGCTACCGGGAAGCGCAGGTGCTCAAGCAAACGGGTGCCTCTACTGGGGCGGCAATTCGCCGAGGGCGCTGACTGCGACCTGACTAATGTCGGATTTGGTTTCGGCGAGAGCAACGAGGAGCTTGCGAGCTTCCTCCGGCTGCTTTTGGGCGATACCGCGTGCCAATACGAAGTTCGCCTGATTCTTCGAAACCATTGTGGTCGGTTTGTCAGCCAGTTCTTTCAGCAGCTTACGCGCTTCGTCCGTCTTATCTTCGGCAAAGGCGATCTGCGCGAGGGAGAGTTTCGCCATGGAGGCATACTCAGCGTTACCACCATCGATCACCGCCTGAAACTTCTTTCGGGCCTCGCCGAGACGACCGTTCTCGGCGTCCAGGGAACCGAGGGCATAGTTGGCGATCTGGGCTTCCGCGGAACCGGAATACTCGGTGGCAAGCTTCGTATAGCCCTTGATTATGGCGTCACGCTTGGCGCTCTCCGTGGGGAAACTTGGCCCGCCGGTGGGCGGTGGCGCACCCACGGGAGCGCTCTGGATCTGAATCACATCGCCCAGAGCCTGCTGACGAACACCAGCCTGATAGTTGCGGTAGTAAACCGTCAGACCGACCACGAGAATGACGGCCAAAATGGCGCCACCGTACTTCATGATCTGGCTGCGATGGTCACCGACGTTGTGAATGACGCTGTCGAGGGAAAGCGGAGCAGTATCCTGCTTTAACTCTTTGCGCGAAAGATGATCTGACACTAGGACCTCAGGAGAAAGTAACCCCTAATTTTAGCATGGGAACTAAAACACCCGGCGCAGAAATGCGACGGATATGATGAACAAGCCCATGCAAATTACCCGCCCTACCCGCGCCCGGCACCTCGTGCTGGCGCTGACCGTGGCGGCTTACATGATCACCTACATGGACCGCGTGGTGATATCAGCCGCGGTTCCATCCATCCAGCACGAATTCGGCTTTTCGATCGTCACGATGGGCTGGGTGCTGGGCTCGTTCCGCTGGGGTTACTCGCTTTTCCAAATTCCGGGCGGCTGGCTCGGCGATAAGCTTGGGGCCCGCCGCGCACTGACTTGGATCGTGGTCTGGTGGTCTGTGTTCTGTTCGGCGACCGCTGGAATGTGGAATGCCTCCACGATGATCGCCTGCCGGTTCCTGTTCGGCGTGGGCGAGGCTGGCGCCTTCCCAATCGCCACGCGTTCTTTGTCACGGTGGATGTTGCCGTCTGAGCGGGGCTTTGCCCAGGGAATCACGCACGCCGGTTCGCGTTTAGGTGCTGCATTGACACCGCCGATTGTGACCTGGATTCTGGTGCGCTACGGATGGCGCGCCGCTTTTGTGTCGTTCGGGTCCCTCGGCCTGATCTGGGCCGCGATCTGGCATTGGTACTACCGCGATACGCCAGCGGAACACTCAGGCGTGAATGCGGCTGAGCTGGAGCTGATCTCGCAGAAGGTTGCGGTGAAGAAAGCTGCGCCATCAGCGGTGCCCTGGAAGCTCATCCTCGGAAGCAGCCAGATGTGGATCCTGTCGGCCATGTACTTTTGCTACAGCTATTCGCTGGCAGTGTATCTGGACTGGTTTCCGAAGTACCTGAACGCGGAGCGCGGCTTCAGCATCGAAAAAATGGGGCTGTACGCGAGCCTCCCACTCTTTGCCGGCACAGTCGGAGATATCTGCGGTGGCTGGGCTTCGGACCGTCTGACGCATCGGATGGGTCTTTGCGCGGCCCGGCGCATAGTCGCCATCAGCGGCTTTCTGCTCGCTGCGGCGAGCATTCTGGCGGCGTGCCTGGTGAGTGACTCTGTCCAGAGTGTGGGGTACTCCTGTCTGGCAATGTTTGGGCTGGAGCTGACTGTGGGCGTGGCCTGGGCGATTCCGCTCGATATCGGCGGCGACTTTGCCGGTTCCGTGTCGGCGGTGATGAATACGCTCGGCAACGTCGGCGGCGCGATTGCGACGACGCTCTCGTCCTATCTGGTCAAGTACTACGGCTGGAGCGCGACATTCATCGTGATGTCGGTGCTGTCCGTGCTCGCGGCGCTCCTCTTCACCCGCATCGACGCCGGGAAGAAGATCGCGTAGACGCTACTTGCCGTCGCCGATCGCGTCTTCCAGGATGCGTTTCGCGCGCGAAGGGTTGAACACCCCGCAGGAACAGAAGCGCGCCATGTAGGTGACGGCTTCAGCGGGAGTCCGCCGGCCTTCTTTCACCCAATCGGTCATCTTCTTCGCCAGCGAGTGGCTGACCATGCCGTGGCCGCACATGGTGGAGAGCATCAGCACCTGCGCGCTCGGAAGATTCTCCGTTTTGCCTTCGAAACCCAATGAATACCCGACGCTGTGGCGCGTGATACCGGCATGGTGGCAGCACTGTTCCGCGCCGTCGATAGAGGTTGAGATGTTGATGCTGAGGCCGAGGTCTTCCTCTTTGATGCGCTTGACGAAGTCCTCGGCGGCGACCTTGCTGTCGAAGACAGCAGCGCACGTGGTGGGCTTGTCGAGACCTTCGATAACCGCTTTGAAATCCGGCGCCATGTCGCGATTCCAGTGCGCTGTGGGGTTCATCGACTTCGAAGGGCGCAGCGCTCCGCCGTGACGCGCGTCCCCGAGGTTCACGGGTTTGTATTCAACCGCAATCTGCAGGAAACGACGCAGTTTCGGGAGCGAGTCAGCGTCGTTGGTGCCCTTGCTGGCCATTGCGAAGATCACATAGTCGTCGCGGAAGCTGTCGGCGTCGCCGAACCGGTGAAGGGTATTCGTCATGCGTGCACAGGCTCCTTTTCTGCCATGGGCTGCTGCTTCGGGGAGATCCGGCCCAGGCCGATATTTGTCTTGGCGCGCTCCAGTTTGTAGCCGAGGCGTTCCAGGATGGGCTCCACAATGTGGTCCTCTCCGTTCTCATCGCAGCGGGTCCCGACACCGATCGCGATCACGGTTTTCAGGCGCTTCTCCACATCCCAAACCAGGCGGATGATCTCTTCGGTTCGGGCGACTTCGGTCTTGATTTCGACGATCGCGGACATGACCTTTTCGTTCAGGATGTCGGCGCGAAGCGTACCTGTGGCGACGTCGCTCATCAGTGAGGTGATCGGGTTCTTCTTTTCGAACGACACGCCGGCCTTCGCCAGTGCCCAGCACATCTCCTGGATCTCAGTAAAGCGTGCCCCCACACCGGGGCGACCGAATTCAATGGTGAACCCGACCTCGCCGATCTTGACCCGTCCGCTGACGTCGTTGGTCTTAACTTCTTCGGTGCCGCGGCCCTCTACACCGGTCGATTCGTGAGGAACGCGGGGGTCAGAGAACGCCCGGCGAACGACGCGCGGCCAGACGAGTTCTTCCGGCTCGAATGCCGCGGTAGGACAAACGTCCGGCTCGGGCTCGAACCGGATCCGGAGCATCGAAAAGAGCTTTCTGGTGGCGCGGACGATAGTCGGGTTCAGATGCTCCTGGCTAAGTCCGTTGAAACAGGCGTAGCATTCCACACACTCGTCGCGCTTGATGGTGGCGCGTCGTTTGATGGGGTCGATGTAGATCGCCTCCATGGGGCAAACGTAGGTGCAATTGCCGCACGCGACGCATTTATCTGGGTTGATTCGCATAGTTCGGGAGGGCGCGGGGCTACTGCCAGGATCGGCGCACCTCAACCATGATATTGCACGACCGAGTCACCTGCCTGCTGCCGTGATCAACCACGTCGAGCCGTTGCCTGCGAGCGGAGCCGGAGTCAGAACGCCGTTCAGAGAGCTTAGGGCTGCACCGCGATCGTGACGCCAGACTGCGCGGCAACTCCGCCCACACTTACTGTGACCGGAACCGAGGCACCGGTGGTGATGCCAACCGGCACCTGTACGTTCACCTGCGTGAGGCCCGCGACGGAGGTGGGCGTCGCCCCGGCATAGCTGGCGACGGCGCTCCTGCCGCCAATGGTGACCGCAACAGTGGACGTGAGCCTCGTCTCAGGATCGGTGGCGGGGATGATGCGACCGTCCTGCCCGGCAGGGTTGGTGGCTCCCGCTCCAGAGAGATACAGAGAAATAAAGCCGCCGACTTTGACCGGAGTGGCCGCCTGGTTCAGAGAGCCGTCGCCGTTCACGGCGGCAGCCTGGCCGGTACCGGTGGAATCAGCGGTAAAAATGCCGGGTGCGATCGGGGCCACCGGGAAGGTCGACGTCGCGGAGGTGTTGCCCTGATAGATAACGGTTACGTCGACGGTGGAAGCGCCGGCCAGAGTCCATGGCACGATTGCCGCGCTGACGCCCGCGGAAACATAGATGAGTGGAGCAGGCTTGCCGTTGAAGAAAATTTGCGCGCTCGCAAGCTGCGTGCCGATCGCACCGTTGGAAACCGTGAACTGGGTCAACGTTGTCGGCCCGATCTTGTCTCCGAAAACCGCGACGATTTCGCCGGGAGCGAGCGGTCCCTGCGCACCGGACGCCGCATTGGTGACCGCGCCGGCCGAGAACGACACGGGCTTCAGCAGGCGAATGACGGAGTTGTTCGTGTCGGCCACATAGATGTTGCCGGATGCGTCGGAAGCGATGCCGGCGGGATGATCGAAGTCAGCAAGATTCGCCGCCCCGCCGTCGCCACCGAAGCCCTGACGACCGGTGCCTGCGATGCTCAGCAAGGTCCCGTTCGGCAGCAACTTCCAAACCAGAGGACTGATGCCGTCCACGAAGTAGACGTTGCCCGCCGCGTCGACAGCCAGGCTCTGCACAGACACACCCGAGTAGATGGTGCGGATATTGCCGTCGGTGGTGACCTTGCGAATGTTGTTGTTGGCGGAGTCGCCGATGTACACGTTTCCGGCGCTGTCTACCGCGACGGCACCGGGGGCGCCGAGCAGTGCCCGGTTGGCCGCCCCGCCATCACCAGCGAAGCCCCATGTACCGGTGCCCGCGACGGTAGTAATATTGCCGCCCGAAGCCGCAATTCTCCGAACGGTGGAGTTGCCGTAATCAGCTACAAAGAGGTTGCCGGAGCCATCGATCGCGAGGCCGCCGGGAAACCATAACTGGGCTGACTTGGCAGCTGCGGAGTCACCCGAGAAGCCCCGGGTGCCGGTGCCGGCGTAGGTAGTGATCACGCCGGAGCTGTCGACCTTGCGAATTCGGCTGCTGGAGGTATCCGCGATGTAGACATTGCCGTTCCCATCGGCCGCAATACCGTGGACATCGGTGATGCTGGCCTCCGTAGCCGCAGCGCCGTCGCCGGCGAAAGAGGCCAGGCCATTGCCGGCAATGGTCGAGATCTTGCCGTCGGACGCGTTCACCTTGCGGACGCGGTTGACGTAGTAATCCGAAAGATAGAAATTGCCTTTACTGTCTACCGAGACGCGGACCGGCTGGTATAGCTGGGCTCCGGTGGCCAGGTCGCCATCGCCGATGAAGCCGGCTACGCGCCCCAGTCCAGCGACTGTGGACACAGTGTATTGCTGAGCGTTTACCAGACTGGGGGCCGCAGTGGCCGCGAGCAAGAGGGCTAGTGTTGTTTTGAGACGTTTCATCAAACCTGAATTCCGTGACACTTCTGCGCCAGGAACGACACAGAACTGGCAGATTAATCCATTCATCATAGCAATCAGCAATATCCCGACCACGCGTTGAAAGCCACTGATTGCACGGGTTTGTGAATGCCTGAGCGACTTATGAGCGGGCCGTCCCGGCACAAGGTGTGACAGAATCATGGTTTGGTAACGACCTTGATGACAAGGCGAAACGCCGCGCTGGCGCTGCTGGGGCTCTCCAGTTTTCGCGCGGCTGGACAGGTCGCCCCGTCACGCAACCCACCCCCGCCCAGACCCGGAGCCGTTGCCGCAGCTGCTCCTGAGGGCTTCCGGGTTTATGCCGAAGCACCGAAACTCTTCCTCCGGCCAGCCCGTCTTCGGCTGCTGCGTCGCGAACGTGAACGGCAATCACTGCGTTGGGAGCAGTTCCAGAATCTGTGGAGCGGTGGAGCGCCGTTCCCCGAAGCAGGCTGGGCAGGCGCGCTGGTGTACCAAGTCGCCGATGACAAAGAGGCTGGTCGGCGAGCCACGGCCTGGGCCGCCAGCGCCGCCGCCACGGACGTCCGGCAGCTGGCGCTGATCGCGGACTGGTGCGACGCTCTGCTGACTCCCGCCGAAAAAACGCGCCTGTATGCGAAACTGCAGCGCGCCGTTGACGCCCCGACTCCGAAGACCCTCAGCGCGGCCCGGGACAAGACGCTCGCTGCGATCGCCGTTTCCGAGGCACAGCCCGATAAGGCCGAAGCGGCGCTGCGTGACGTCTATCAGAACTACTGGCTGCCCGTGTTCATCCGGTCGATTCGCGTCAACCACGCTCGGGTGCCGAACGCCGATGCTTATCCGCTGATGGAGCTCATGCACGCGTTCCGCGACAATCTGAACTTCGATCTGCGCGACAACTACCCCGAGTGGTTCCGCGACTACCCCATCGCCCACGTGATGGCGCACTACCCCGCCCCGTTCCCCGCGGCTGAGAATGAATACCGGATTCCCGCCGACCCCGATATCCAGAAGTCCGGACCGATGATGGACCGCGCCATGTATTCGCGGGCCGCGGAACTGGCCATGGTCGGCTTCGACAGCAACGCAGCCTCCACGCAGCTGCTGCAGGGACTGCTGACCAACGACCGCTTCCTGATGCGGGGCACCATGGGCATTCCTTATGAGTTCATGTGGGCCAATCCGTATCAGCCGGGCCTGAGCTACTATCACATTCCACTGGCACTGCACGACGCCGTCGGAGGCCAGTTGTTCGTCCGTTCCTCCTGGGAAGACGACGCCAAATGGCTTGGCTTTTTCGCCGGCCAGCTACAGCTGTTCTCGGACGGCAGCGTGACAAAAATCGATCCTAAACTCGCTCATGAGCCGATGGACCTCGAAGAAGCGACCGTCTTTTTCGCCAGCGACGCGAAGAAGTTCCACGTACCCACACGCAGCAAGGAAGAAGCGTTCGACGACGTGTTCATCGTGGGGCTGCAACCTGGCAAGGCTTACAACATTGAGATCGACTCCCAGGAGATGGTTGAGGAGATCTCTGACCCGGGCGGGATCATCTACCTGCCACAGCTTCCCGCGGGCACTGGCGTGCTGCTGAACGCGTTTGTCGGAGCGTAATTCCGTGAGCGTCGCCAGCGCACTCTTCTTCGAATCGGCCGCCGATATCTTCCGCCGCGTGCACCGCGAGATCAAACCACGCACGCCCGTGCCACCGGTAAGCGTGGAATACAAAGCCTTTGCGAATGCAGACAGCCACGTCCGGCTGCAGCATGGGCACATCCAGGTTCGACTCACCGACCTTCTGGCCGTCGCGCCGGCCCCGGTCACCGAAGCGCTCGCCCACATCCTGCTCGGTAAACTCTACCGCCTCGCAGCTTCAGCGCAGCATGAGCAACGCTACAAGCTTTACCTGAACAGGAAAGACATCCGACAGGCCATTGACGACATACGCCGGACCCGAGGACGCAAGCACCACCTGCCTCCAAAAGGCGAGGTCCACGATCTGGAGCGTATTTTCGACGAAGTCAACGAGGCGCACTTTGGCGGGATGATGGCCCGCCCAGACCTCGGCTGGAGCCACATTCGGTCACGCACGCGACTGGGCCACTTCGATCCTTCGCACGGCATGATCATCATCAGCCGGATCTTCGACGATCCTCGGGCACCTCGTCTGGCGCTCGAGTATGTCATGTTCCACGAGATGCTGCACCTGCACTATCCCGTCTCACACAGCGGTACCCGCCGGTGCGTTCACTCCCGTGAGTTCAAGTTGCATGAGAAGCAGTTTCCTGGGTTTGAAGACGCGAAGAAGCTGCTCCGGAAGATGTGGTGAGCTTACAGCGTCCTGTTCAGGAGTGACGCGAGGCGAGCTGCGGATTTCGCGAGTTGCTCGCGGACGTCCGGGATGCTCCGTTTGGAGTAGTCGTCCCCCAGAGTGATTTTCAGGGCTTCGGTTTTGGCGCGCTCGGCATCGCAGTTCTCTCCACCGGACTGCTCGACGGCGATTTGCGGCGACAGACCCCCGTAGGCGACCTTCAAAGCCACGACGTGCGATTCCCAGGCCCACCGCTCCGGATCGGAAGCGTCCTTCGCCCAGGATTTTTGCTTTCTGGCGAACTCGGCGGCTAATCCCGTCGCATACTCGCTCTGATTTTGCTTCCGGTCCGCCTGGTCGTGGGCGATCAGCCGGCTGTCCCAAACCGAATGAAGGTTCGTTGGGCGTGGCTCCGAAAAGAAGGTCATCACGGTACAGTTACCGCCGCTGTCGTTATTGTCGGCCGCGTGGAGCGGCTGATGAACGTCTTCCACCAAATGAACGATGTACCGGAGCGCGCGCCCGCGCTCTGCAGCCGAACTCGCCGGCGATTTCAGAATCGTCAACTGAAGCTGCAGGGCCGCAGTCACGCAAAGAGTCTTGACGTCCAGCGCGTTCCCGCACCAGGGTGCCAGATTCAGTCCCGGTGGAGGCTTGGTGACCGTGCGCGGTATATCGACAAAATGCCACTCCCCGTTCCCCTCCTGATTGCGAACGTCATCCGCCCAGGTGGCCACGTCGGCCAGAATATCCGGCGGCCTGTCGCGGCAAAAGCGGCTCAGTTGCGGGCTGATCGGGTCGCCCAGCAGGATTTTGTCGAGTGCGGCCGAGACTTGAGGCTTGAGCTGGGCTCGTGCCATCAGCGCGATGATCTGGTGACCGTCGCATCCCCAGCCGAATGCGGGAGCCGTGATCATGGGCAGCAGGAAACAGAAAACGGGGACTCGCATTCGATCTCAGTGTAGAGGGCTGCCTGGCCTACCGGTGCGTGCGACGCAGTGTGAAGACATCGGGGCGCAGACCATCGCTTTCGAGCTTTTTCCAGTCGTCCTGGACCCGGATCAGCTTGCCTGTCACGTGATTGGATCGCTCTGAGCTGAGGAACAGCGCGAGTTGCAACTGCTTCTCGGCAGGCATGCCGCCTGTCAGGCGAATCTGCGTGGCAAGCTCCAGTTCGGTATCGCTGATTCTCAAGGCCGCGCTGAGAACTTCGTCGGTCATGCTCGTGTAAGTCCCGCCGGGCAGCATCGAATTCACCTGAACATTGCTGTCCCGAACCTCCTCGGCCAAACTCTCCACAAATCTTGCGACGGCCGCTTTCGATGCGGAATAAACAGCGAAACCTGCCCGTGGCGTTGTGGCTCCATCGCAGGAAATAGTCACGATTTTTCCACTCCTGCGTTTCACCATTTGCGGCAGTACGGCGAGGCACGGGTTGAAAACTCCCTGAACATTCACGTTCAAAACCTCTGCCCAGTCGCACGGCCGGTTGTGGATGAAGGGCCCGACCGGCCCCTGGACGGCGGCGTTGGCAATCAGGACATCGACCCCTCCCCATTCGCGATCCAATAGCCCCACAGCGGCACTTACTTCGTCGAAGTTACAGACGTCGGCGTGCAGACCGAGCGCGATGCCGCCGGCGTCTTCGATCTCAAGATGCGTGGATTCGAGTTCCCTGAGATTACGCCCAACGAGGCCAACTTTAGCTCCGGCTTTTGCGAAGCCTATGGCCAGCCGTTTTCCGATTCCTCGCCCCGCGCCGGTGATCATTACTCCCGGAATTTTGCCTGAACCAAAACTATCAATGCGCAAATGGCCATTCTATACCGCCTGAGCGCCACGGCCGGGGAAACCCAGGCTTCCCCGGACGAAGCCTGGAGCCGCCGCCACGTGTCATCGCCTGGACGGGTTTGAGGGGACCGCCGCCCCGCAGCCCGGCGCAGATTTCGGCGTTATAGACTGAGGACCAGAAGGATAAGTATCCAGAATGTACTCGCGCAGAGATTTCGGAAAGATCGCCGCGGCTGCTTTGCCGCTTTCAACCGCCTTTGGGGCTAAAATCAACTCCAAAGTGAACGGAGTGCTGCTCGGCAGCCAGTCTTACAGTTTTCGCGATTTATCGCTCGATGACGCCATCAAAGGCATGGTCGAAGACGGCGTTGGCGCGTGCGAACTCTTCGCCGGCCATGTAGAACCACCGGCTCTGGGGCATGCTCCGGCTATTCCGGCACGTGGTCCCGGCGGACGTGGTCGCGGTCGCGGCCCGCAGGAACCAGCCGCGATGGCAGCCGCCCGCGAAGCACAGCAGAAGGCCCGCGAAGCTCTCCGCGAATGGCGTACCACCGTCGATCTCTCGCACTTTCGCAACGTCAGGAAACAGTTCGATGCGGCCGGTATCCAGTTGCTGGGCTACAACTACAGCTTCAACGCTTCCATGACGGACGCCGAGATCGATCGCGGCTTCGAGTTCGCCAAGGCTCTCGGCGTGCCGGTCATCACGGCATCGACAACTCTGACCGTCGCGAAGAAGGTCGTCCCCTTCGCTGAGAAGCACAAGATCATGGTGGCGATGCACGGCCACAGCGACATCAAAGATCCCGAGCAGTTCGCGAAGCCTGAAAGCTTTGCCGCCGCACTCGAAATGTCAAAGCTGTACCGCATCAACCTCGACATCGGCCACTTCACCGCCGCCAACTACGACCCGCTTGACTACCTCGAAAAGCACCACGACAAGATCGTCATCCTTCACCTGAAAGATCGCAAAAAAGATCAGGGCGAGAACACGATCTGGGGCGAGGGCGACACCAATATCAAGGGCGTTCTGCAGGCGCTCAAGAAGAGCAAGTGGCCGATTGCGGCCCTCGTGGAGTACGAGTATCGCGGCGCCGGCACTTCGACGGAAGAAGTGAAGAAGTGCATGGCCTACGCGAAGCAGGCTCTGGCTTAAGCCTTGATGTGAGTCCGTCGCGTCCCGCACGGGGGCAGTTGAGAACCGTGCCGGGACGCGCCGGACTAATCAGCCAACTACTCCGGGCAGGGCGGCGCAACGCGCTCGCTTCGAATCCCCAACCGTCCGTAACTATACAGACCAGCAGTTCATGAGCCTGCCGCGCAGCGCGAGCA
>JAOAPO010000513.1 GCA_025462945.1 Bryobacterales bacterium | reverse complement strand
GATGGTAGCGCTAACGGGAATCGAAAAGGCTTGCAACCCGCTCTGGCTGGGCGTTTCCGGTCTATGTTGTTGCATTTTCAGTCTCAACTGTTTTCTTCTAACCGCCCGTAATCTCTGGGTTTCGCTTGAGGAGTGTTGTCGGTGTGTTGTTTTCCTTGACAATCTTGCAGCGCTGCTAGCGTCCGCCGCCCATTGGGCGAACACAAAGCTTTCGATGCACGGCGTCACCTGGGGCCAAGAGTTTTGGGCACGGGCGGCGTACGTCCGTAGCCGGGACTTAGGCGCTTCTTCTGGAACAAGCGCGCCCAAGGCGGGATACACAATGGCAACCACCGCGGCGGCAAGCCTCGGACGAAACGATCGGAGTGGACGAGTAACTCAAACGCGACACACTCCGAGAAGCTCGCGTCACGGCGATCGCTGTCACTAGCCATGGACCGCCGAAGTGGTACGCCAGCCTTGCGTTCGGTGTGGAACTAAGGAGTCGGCACGGTCATCACTACTGCTATGCTAGACCGTTAGACGTAATCTCGCTCTGCGCTCAGCACCATACCGACGTCCACGAGCTGCGCGTTAGCTGGCTTTCTCCCAGCCCAGCCGTCAAACGCACATCCGATCGCTCTTGCCCCTAGCGGCTTAACGCTATTCAGCGCGGTCGAGACTGGCAACTTGCTGTTCGAGGAGGTTTTTGCTTCGGAGGGCTTCTAAAGCGGAGGAGCGGGTTCGGACCTTAACCACATAGCGCCCGGAGATCGCGTCTCGATGCACGACGGTGCCGGGATTTAAATCACTGCTGCGACCGCTACCGCCGCGAACTACACCGCCCAGTTTTGAAAGGAGATTCCGCTTCATGGCCATGCCTTTCTTTAGTGTACCGCCGCTGCATACCCTAGCAGGGCCATGCTGACGGCCGCGACGAGGATTCCGACGGTTAGACATACTTGTGCGTAATGAACCAGCCGGGTCTTCTCGACGTTGGCCTTCGACCGCTCCTCGATGGCTGCCTTCCAGACTTCGACTTCATTCTCCTTGTAGGCAGCCATCATTTCATCGTCCAGATCGGTTTCCGGCAGGGTAAGCAGAAAATCCGCCGCCAACTCCTGCGAGGCGATGCTCACGCCTCCTGAGGGCACCTTACGCAGCCACATCGCGCGCAGGCAGAGAATTACCGTTGTCACGAAAAGAAAAAGGGCCCCGTACAGGAGCCCAAGAGATAAGCCGCCATATTGCTGCCGGAGCGCCGCAAGCGTTTCCGGCTTGATGAACCCAAACGCAACCGCGAGGAAGATACCGGCCAGGCCGCTCGTCTTCTGCGCCTTGTCGTCCACGGTCGCGGCATGCTTAACCGCGGCCTCGAAGTTCCGCTCCGCCGTCTTCAACAACCCATCGAGAATTTGCAGCCGCTGCCCAGGCATCTACGCGATTCTACCGAGCGGGCTCCGCGAAAATGATGTCCCGGTCCACCCTGACATTGAACCGCGTCCCCGGAAGAAGCTGGATCGTGGGAGGGCGGTTGAGGTTGCGCTCTGTGATCTTGCGACCGAACTCACCCATCTGCTGACCAACCGCCGTGCCCACGGCTTCGCTCGCGCTCGGGTACCCCACCGTCCCGCTGTTGTTTCGGTTCTGACTGATCTGAATGCCAGCCGCGAAGACCGACGACAGCATGGAGAACCCGATGAGCCGCTTGAAGTGATTATTGACGTGCCCCGCGAGACCTCCGCTCCCGTTGGCTTCCACCCCGTTCATCTGGTTGAGAAAGATCGTGGCCTCGTTGCCCGGCCTTTGGAGCCGATCCCAGTTCACTTGGATGCGGTTCTGCCCGTAAGCGACGTCCGAATTGTATCTCCCAACGAGGATGCTGTTTTGGGGGATCAGCAGAAACTTCCCGCTGCCGGTGTCATAGACGTTTTCCCGCACCCGCGCCCGCAGCTCGCCCGGCAAGTCTGAGTTCGCCGACTGCTCCAGAATTGCTGGAATATCCCAGCCGGCCTTGACGATGTACGGCGGGAGCTGCCCCGAGGCGGCGATGATCGGACTGGTTTTGTCCTGCCCCACCCCGGCGAAACCTTTCTTACTGTCTTGCAGATTTTGGTTGAGGTAGTCGTCTCCGGGACCACCGCTACCGCGCATCGTTACGGCAGGCGGAGGCATTACAGGAGAGGTCGGGCTGGGGAGCGGATTGCTTGGCTGACTCGGCGGCTCCGCTTTTTTGGACGGCATCAGAGGTGAATCCCATGCGGCAAGCTGCTCGTTCTCTCTTTCTGTTTTCGCCTGCTGCACGGGTGTTACCTGCGGAAGCGGTGGCGTGGGCGGAGAAGGAATCGGATACTGCATCATCATTGGGGCTGACGTCTGGGGGGCTGGCTGACGCGCCAGGAACGACGGGACTACCGGTTGCTCCACTGGCTGAAGGGTGATCGGCTGAACCTCCGGCTTCTTCTCTTCCCACTGTTTATCCAGTGACTTGATCGCGCTGATGGCAGGGGTGGCATGCGTAGCTTCTTCTTTGGCCCTGGAGACCGTCTTCATGTTGGTTCGAGCCACCCACGCCCAGATAAGCAGGCAGAACACGACGATCAGCCCAATGACCGCGATGTAGAGCGGCTTGCGATTCGCTCGATGGACGCTCGGCGCCGGCTGGTTGAGTTGGATACCGTCTTTGAGCGCGGCCATATCGAACCCCCTACTTTTGCGCCTTGCTGCAATCGACGGTCGTGGCACCGTCTCGCAGAATGCTGACACGCTGCGCCTTCTTCCCGCTCCCCGACACGAGCTCGGCGCTGTCAAACAGGCGGTCGATCACCCACGAATCGCCGTTGACCCGATAGTTGACGGTTTCGCATCCGTTCGGTCCGCCAGTCTGAAGGACCGCCGTTCCCCAGTCTTTCGCGGAGGGCGGCATCTTAAGAAACGTCTGGTGGGTATCGTCATAGACAGCGCGAGGTGTGAACGGCAGACTCTCTTTAGCGGTGACACTATACGCGAAGTTCAAGGGAGGCGCGGCGGGCGCGAGCCTGCAGGACCGCCACCCCGCGAGTTTCTCCTGCTGCGCCTGATACTCCGGGAAGTTCCCCGTAAGCGGGTAAGTGAAGCGGACCTCGGAATCGTGAACCAGCGCCTGACTGGCGACGCGAAGCTGATAAGAACGCCGGTCGGTCGCAATCACGATGTCTGTCATGATGTCCGGCCTCTTGGGCTTCAGGACAATGCTCGTCCGTGCGGCAGGCCCCGACCCCGACGTCAGCAGTTCGTACTCCCAGCGCAAGGTGTCGCCCATAACGGGTTTGCTCTGCACCGACTCGCCCGGCTCCAGAAATATCGTCGTGAGCCTTTCGGGTGTGCAGTTGATCGTCGGGATCGGCTCCTCGAACTGGTAAACCAGCGGGCCGTTTTCCTTTGTCGAAGGCGCGGGCTCTTTCGGCGGGGCAGCCTTCTCCATGGCGTAGGCGTAGCAGCCAAGCAAAAATACGAGTACCAGCTTTTTCATTGCGTTTCCCTCTGTGGCTCAGTCAGCCGTTCGATAAACAAGCCGAAGCGGTTGCGATGGACTTCAGCCTCATTTTTTGGGGGGGTGATGGAGAGCCTGATCACAGAGCGCCAACGCGAAACTGTCGTTGTCTGCGACGTAAGATTCGTCTCCTTCTCCTCCCAATACACCTCGTAGCTATTCAGCGACTGCGGGAGGATGTTGCGCACCGATGCCTCGACATGCATGCTCTTCCCGCGATCAACCGGGTCGTTCGCCCGATACCAGTTCAGAAGCGTTGCCGAAGCCTCGCTATGGTCCGCCACCATGCTGAATACGCGGTCGGCAAGGGACTTCTGGGCATAGACGTCCGTGCTGACGGCGCGCCAATCCTGCACCCACGACGCGAGCTCAGCGGTGATGGTCTTCGTTGGGGTGAACTGCTCCTCCAGGGAGCGGTCCTTGAGAATCTCCGTATTCAGAATCCGACCGTGCTCGTCCGTCTGCACGATGTAAGGGATCAAATGCGACTTAGCGGAGTTCCGCAGGTTCTCGGCCGCCTGAATTCCATTCAAACCCAGCAATGCGATACAGAAGCCGAATGCGATCTTCTTCTGGCGTATATCACTCCGATTTCTTGCGTCCAGCGTCCGCATCCCCGCCAGATAGATGCTCATCTGGCTCTCGGCCTTAACGGGATCGGAGGCGATTTGGGCATGGTCGCGGGGACGCGGCCACGCCTTCGTAATGGTTGCCATGGATTCTCCTTGTTAGCTGTTCTTCAAAATCTTCGGCGGCGCGGACTGGGGCCGGGTTCCGTACGCGGAACTTGTCACCGCCGAGGCCGCTCTTCCGCCCGCTACCGCGAATGGCGCCGCCCCGCCGGTCGCCACCCCTGCTGCCATGCCCGCGCCTGAAAGGGCTACGTTGGTTCCCGCGTTTATGTAGGGCATATACGTGTTGGTGACGTCATGCCCGGTGAACTGCGGCTGGCCCGAGAAGATGTTCGCCGCCAGCTTCTCGGGGTCGGCGAGGGTGCAAAACAGGACGATACCCGTGGCCAGCGTAAGTGTCGGAACGATACCGCCAAAGGTCAGGGCGGCGCTACCGGCGGTCTCCGCCCAGCTCGGAGCAAGCTTTCGTTCGACCCCGATGAGAAAGTAAAAAACCATGAGCTTCACCCCCGTCGCCATCGCAGCGGCAACGTAACGCTCCGCATAGACGGAGGTGAATCTCGCCCCGCCCCATCCCAACTGGATAACTGCAACGTAGATGGTTATAAAGGCCTCAATCTTCGCCATAACAAAGCCCTTGACGAGCTTTACGAAAGACCAGGCGATGACCAGAGCGCAGCAGACCATTACCAGCGCGGACACAAAGCTTAGGGTCGCCCCGGCTTCAACCGCTGAAATCAACAAGCTCGACGCGATGTCTATGCCGTCAGCCGCAATGTCACCTGCTGTGATGCTGGGGACTCCGCTCGCCCTCGCGCCGAACTGAACATAGCTATCGATTACCGACTGCATAAGACTGGGGCCCAGCAGAAGTAACGCGTAGAAAGCTCCGACCGTCAGGAACTTCCGTACCAGCGTGGCGCTCCACAGTGTTATATCGGCCTGTTGGAGCGCGAGCATCCCCAGCGTCACGCCGAATTCAATAGCTGCTAGTGTCCCGAACAGGCCCGTTGCCACCTGCTCACCGACCGTGAGCCAAGGCAGAGTTGCGTCCTGAAACTGCTTGATGATCGTCGACACATCATTCGGGGCCTGAGCGAAGACCGGGACCGCAAACAGAAGCAGGGCGATGAGTCTAAAAGGCTTTATGATCCCGGCCAGCTTTTTGTCGCTCTGTTTCAATAGCCGCACCGCACACCTTCCCCTCTGTGGAATCCGCCCATCCGCCTGGCTTCGCCGCGGCCCGACACTCGCCCGCGATATGGGTGGCGAAGTTCGGATGCCCGATAAACCATACCCGCAATGCGCCGGGCGACACGACCGCCGGATCGCCGCCGCCGGCATCCTTCACCTCGCGAGTTATGGCCGTCTCGCCGCTCGTGCGGCACGATAGCGCTACCAGCGCGAAAACAACAACGAGCACTCTCATTTGCATTACCAACCGATACCATCTCGGCCCGCCTTGCTGGGAGCAAAGAACTTCTGCTCAAACTGCTGCTGGGACATATCTTTTTGAAGCTGATATGCCTGGAACGCCTGCTTGCTTTGCATGTCCGTCAGCATTAGCTGTCGGAGATGGTTCATGGCATTAACGTTCTGGATGCTGATCTGGTGCCCGACCTGGATGGCCTGCATTTGCCCGGCGGAAGTGCTGGATTGCGCCTGTAGGTAGGCGGTGTACTGCTGCTCGTTCTTGAGAGTTTGGTAGCTGAGGCCCGAGCCCCGTAGCGACCCTTGGATCGTGTCGAGCGCGGTCTGAGACCACTTCTGGTACTGCTGGAAGAAGGGCCCTGCGCTGGGAGTAAAGCCGGGGTAGGATTGCCGAAACTGGCGGTCTATGTCGGCCATGGAATAGGACAACCCTTGCCCGAGTGCTGTTATCTGGGCGACGTTTAGCAAATCCTGCTGCGCCGAGCGCCACTGCATGTTGGAAAGCACTCGACCGGCCCGGAGCGCCTCTTGGTATGTCTGAATTGCCGTGTTGAGTTGCTGGATCTGCTTGGCGGACATGCCGACAAGTTGCAAATTGTTGGCTATTTGGGTCCATTCCGTCGCGTTCCCGACCCCTAGAAACTGCGCGTACGCAGGGATGACAAGGACCGTAGCCAGTAAAAGCCGTTTCATTTTTCCTCTTGGAGCTGCTCCATATACTCCGCCCACTCATGCAATCCGCGAGCGCGAAGATAATCTGCACGCCAGCCCTCAGGGTTGGCGGCAGATAGCCGATCCACCAGCTCACGCTCCTTGGGGTCGTTGGCTGAAATGAAAGCCAGGGCGACCTTCTCGATGTCGAACGTGATCTTGCTCCACTGCTCACCCCACACGAAGTAATCGGACTTTGGACGACTATGAACGATCTGGTCGATCTGGGAATCGTCAAGACCCAGCTCCGTATAGGCCTGTCGCGTGGACGCGCTCTGGGCATAGCGATTGGGGAGAAAGATTTTGTTCTTGCACTGCTGCTCGATGACCGAGCGAAGCTTACTGCCATGACCGTCCTCGATCTCTTGCAGGGCGAGCATGACAAAGCCGTTGAGGTTGCGAATCTCTTTGAGCCAGTTTTCGATGGCTCCGGCGAACAGGTCATCACCGATCATCCGGCGCGCCTCATCCAGAAAGATGCCCGTTATGTGCGACGGGTTAAGCTTACGCTCGATGCGGCGGAAGAGATACATTTGCACCGCCACGGAAATCCGCTTATTCATCTGCATCAGTTCGGCCATCTCGAACACGGTGAAATGCGAATCGCTGATCGAGTCCGACTCCCCGTCTAAGAGCCGGGCACTTACCGGGTTGCCGATCGTATAAAGCTGGAGGGCCGCCTGTATATCGAGGTCCCCGACCGAGCCAGCGAAGTTCGTGAGGGATCGGTACTTTCCGCGAGCGAACCGCTCCAGCGTCTTACCAATCCGGTCTATGTGTGTGCTGGTCAGGGTGAGGCCAGCCATCTCGCATAGTCCCCCGACGTAGTTCGTGGCCCAGGCAAGGTCGGCGGGAGTGTCGAGAACTTGCAACGGGCAAAGCTGTAGCGACTTGTCGGCGCAAAAATCGTAGAACTTCCCGCCAACTGCTTTGCAAAGCACGTATTGCGTTCGATTGCGGTCGAACATCACGACTTGAGCCTTGGGATAACGCAACAGCGACACTGCATGCAGCCCGTAAGCAGTCGTCTTTCCGTTTCCTGTTGGTCCGAAGACGACGGTATGCCCCACGTCCTGAATATGGAGATGATGGCGGTATGGCGTCATTCCTTCCGCTGTGGCCACAAGGAGCGGCGATGACCTGGACGGCATCTTGGCAGAGGGGTGATAGTGGTGTCCTCTCCATGTGGAATGTAAGGGCGACATGCCTGCGATGTTGAAGGCGCGAATAGGAACCTGCCGGACGTCAAAGAAGGCATGCCCTGGAAATGATCCGAACAATGCGTCATTGACGTTGAACGTCTCAACGCGTGCCTTCAGGTGCCCTTCCTCTGCGCACGCCTGGACGATCTTGACGGCTTCTTCGACTTCCTGCTCCGTGTCGCGAACAAGGATGACGCGCGCGGAATAGTGCGCCCATGACTCTGAACGATCATCAGTCAGCGAACGCGCGATGTTGGCGTCCGCAGCCAGCTGCGCGGCACGTTCGTTGATGTTGCCGCTCTGCGTCTTCAGCACCTTGGAGATGAACGGCGTCACCCTCGCCCCATGACGGCGGCGGTTGAACTCGTGCATCTCGGCGGCTTCGGAGCGGTCGAGCAACACGGAGCGACCGTGTAAGCGCAAGGACATGGGCAGCCCTTCGAGGCGGGCCAGCATCCCCGGATAGATGCCGTGTGGGAGGGGATCGATTGCTAATACGCGCACCGGCTTGCCGTCCAACCGGGGCTTGGTGCCCCCGGTTAGATCGACCGAGCCTAGAAGAAAATCAAGGTCAACAGGTAAGTCTGGCTTGAGGAATGGGCGGTCCTCGCCCGTAATGCAAAGCCGGATGAATCGGAGCAGATTATCGAACTCGCCCTCCGCTCTCAGGCGGGTGGGATTCAGGAACGAGGCCAGTGCCTCGAGTTCGGCCAGCTTGCCTCGGAAATGTTCCAGGGCCACGTCTGCGAGACCTCTCGCCTCTGGGGATTCATAGAACCAGCCTTTCGCCTTTTCAGCGCTCGTTGACGGAGGAAAGTAAGACAACGTAATGAAGTAGCGAGTCTCGTAATAGCGACCTGGGACCGTGTAGTTTTGAATCCGCTCCGCTTCGATCACTCGGGATACGGGGTCTGGGAACTCGCCCCATGCCGGATAGTCCGTCGAGGGCAGCCGGACCGCGTTGGTTTCAACCACCCAGCCTTTGCCGTGATCGAGCAGCGCGGCTAGACGGTCGCGAATTGCGGCCCCCGATGAGGGCGTGAGCTGCTCCCCTGCATATTGCCAGCCCGCCAAGAGGCCGCCATCTTTAAGGGCCACAATACCGTCTTCGACCAGCGCGATCGGCTGGATCAGATCACTGACGCCGTACTCCTGCTCATGAATGTTCCTCATGCGCGACGCCTCATGAGCTTGAACGGACGACGCGATTTAAGAACCTTACCCTTGGCAGGAAGGTAGTCGGGCCACTGGATGTGGCGAAGGTAAACAGGGACCGCGAGCGGGTCGACTTTTGCCATCTCCCGCAGGCCCCAGCGGGACGCGAGAAAAATGAATACGACAAGCCCGATTCCGTAGAGAGACGCGGGAAGAGGGAAGATTGCGAACAGGCAGACCGATGCCAGAAAGCAGATTCCTGCGACGGCCCAGTACAGCCGGAAATCACAGCCGTCATAGAGAACCGGCTCAGTGGCGCTTACGAAAACGGTGTTGTTATCGATCTGCCTGTCCATAGACCACCTCCTTTCAGACGAGTGCCCCGCCGACGCCAAAGAAGTTGACGAGCGTGGGGATGGCAAGCAGCCCGCCGCCGACCAAGGCGAGATACGAGGCCTTGTGGGCGAACTGCGGGATTTCCCCATGGAAAACCATGGGACCGAAAGTCCCGGCTGCGCCGATGGTGACTAACCCCAAGGCGGTCGGACCGGTGACGTTATTAGTGATTGA
>JAOAPO010000479.1 GCA_025462945.1 Bryobacterales bacterium | reverse complement strand
GCTATCTGTACGTGTGCGAGGAAGGCCTGGTGCATTACTGTTCTCAGCAGCGCGGTTATCCGGGCAAGCCGCTTAGTGAATATACGGTCGAAGACATCCGGCGCGAATTTCTGACGGTCAAGGGATGCGCGCCGCTTTGCACCGTGGCATGCGTGCACTACACCTCTTACATGGACTTCTGGCGCGCACCGCAGACGATCCCGGCTCCTCCAGCCGCTCAGCAGGGCGGAAAAGATAAGTTAGTCCAGTTGGAAATCCGCTAGTCCCGGCTAAGCATCGAAGACCATGTCGCCCACGGGCTTTTCGTCCTCCTCGCACCACTGCGCGTAGAGACGTGCGTAGCTGAGGAAAATGTACGAGTCGGGCGAGAAGCCCAGTTCTTTGGCGGTGCGGTCGATCCAGCGAGAGGGGCCTTCGAGTTCGAGGAAGACGCCGATGGGGGTCTCGTCGAGCATGATGACACCCGGCTCACTCTCGCGGGCGAACTCGGTACGGTACTTCTCGTAGCGCCACGCCGGCGTGAATCCCAGTCCGGCGAAGAGTGCCAGGCATTCCGTGAGGTCGCTGACACTGAACTCACGTTCTTCCCGGCGCTTGTGAGGTCCGGGTATTTCCAGTCCCTTGTAAGTGCAGATGACCTTTTTGCCCACGACGCGCACGCGAAGCAGCCTGCCACTTGCGCGAACGGTGCCGCCCGGTTGATCGAGCACAATGTTCTGTTCGTACACGCGGCGGGCGGTGATCTGGAAGCCATGCTGCTTCAGCAGCGCACGCAATTGAGGGGCACTTGAGACAGCGATCTTCACTTCATTCTCTTCACGGGTTTTCGTGCTGGAGGGGGCGCCGGATTTGCTCACGGGTTCAGGATAGCGGGTCGTGGCTGCCGATGGTCCATAATGACGTTACGGGCGCGTAGCGCAATTGGATAGAGCATCAGCCTTCGAAGCTGAGGGTTGCAGGTTCGAGCCCTGCCGCGCCCACCATATACCCCCCATTGTTTTCAACGGGATCAACAGTTTTCTGGTTGGTCCCGCTAACATTTGCTAACATCCGCTTCGGCGTAGCGTGAACCTCGGCAGTGATGCTCCCCGACATCGCCCGATTCCACAGATCAGCCGCAGATCAGCCGCGGCGCTCATATCGGCCGGCATCGCGTGAGAGTAAATTGCGAGAGTGATCGCTGAGTTCGCGTGTCCCAGCCGTTCCGACACTGCGGTGACCGGTGCGCCTGAGCTGATCAGCTGGCTTGCATGACTATGCCGAAGCGAATGCAAGCCGATCCCCTTCATCCCAAGCTTGCGAGTCAGGGCCGTCACGCGAACGGACATCTGGTCAGGGCTGTAGTACTCACCTTCCGGCCGGCAGAAGTTCAGATCGTGGTCTTTGTAGTCGGGGCCGAACATGGCGCGATCGGTGGCCTGCTGCTGCTGGCAGTGCTGCCGGATCACTTCTCCGGATGATTCCTGGGTGAAAGACCTTCAGCAAGAGGCGGACGAGGCATGAAGAAATCGGCGAACAAAACGGCCGACGTGGCACTCCAGCAGGTGCGCAGGCTCAAGGCCAAAGGCTTCTATCCGAGTGCAGAACTCGAGGATGGCAAGCTTGTGAACCACGGCGAGAAGGAACTGGCTCGAACGCTCTTCACCTACTCGGAATCCGACGCGCATATGACGCGGGTGATTGACGCGCCGTGATTCGATCCTTCGGGGAACAAGGCTCCGATCGATGTCCAAGCCCGCGGCCTTTTTATCCTAGGGGCGGATGTTCTCGCGCGCGTCGTGCCTTCCCTGTATCTCGTCTTCGGCCACAGCCTCCACGGCAGAGATCGCCTCCTCTATTCTCCGCATCTGGATTTTCAGCGCTTTGATGATGAATTCGACGTTCATGTCGCGTGAGCCGCTTTTTCGTTGATTCATCGCCAACAAAGCCCTTTGGTGTAAACCGTTGAGCCAAACCGGTATTTCTGTAAAAAAGAGTACAACATTCGGGTACATCGGCCTTGAATGACCGACCAAAGGTGGGCTGCAGACATGCTTCAGCCACGCCGCCACAGCAGAAAAACGTACTTTTAAATGCATGTAGCTGTCAAACCTGATATCTTCTTTTCTATTCACAATTCCGGCGATAAACAGCCCGGAGACTCTGAAAGGAAGATCTGTCCCCATTGGTGAACTACGAAAGCATTTTGGATGACCTGCGCCTTAGGTTGGCTCGCGTGCATGAAGCGATCGCGGCGATGGAACGATTGCAGAGTACAGTTCCGAGGCGCGGACACCCGCCGAACAGGAGTATCGAAGTTATAATTTTTAAGAAGACGAAGGCTCCTCACGCACCTTCTGGAGCGCTCACACCCTGAACGGCGTGGGCCTCCCTCTCCGCCTCTATCTTGGCCGGGTGGGTCGATCCGCCTCGAGCGGCTTCACTCGCTTTACCGCCGTCGATACTCCGCCCGCAGGGCTGTTTTCAGTCTCCGTCTCTTCCTCAATCGTTTGAAGACCGCAATCGCATCAGCAACTAGCCGTTGCTCTTCGATCAATTCCGCTATCAGCCGCTTCAGATCCATGAGGCCAGCCCCCTGACTGCTTCCAAATGTTTTGGTGCCACGAGCCTAGTCCTCGCCGGCAACAAGCGGAAGCCGCCGAGTACCAGTACTCGTACCGGGCGCTTCTTTAGTCTTCGCTGGCGTGGCGCATCCGGGGCCATGTTCTCCGGCACTTTGAGGTAACAGCCGGGCTCCCGCATGGGCGGCGCGGGACGGGGGGCGCCGCGTGTTGACGGCAGCCGTTCGGGTCCTGCGGAGAGGTTCCCTCCTTCCTCCCTCCCGGTCCCCCAACCAGCCGAGTTGCTTTCCGTACACCCTGATCCGCCTGTCCCTTGTTTCGCGCCCCCCGCGCCAGTATACTCACCGGAACCGAACAAGCCCCGGTTGCAGGAGGATCATCCAAAATGAAGAGAGCTCTGACCATGACGTTCGCAGTGGTGGCAATAGCCGCGACCGCCTTCGGTGCCGACAATACGCTCGGCTCCTGGAAGTACAACACGGCACAATCGACAACACCCACCGGGGTGTCGCCAATCACCAGCCTTACGGTGACGCGGGAAGCCACCGGCGACGGGGTGAAGGTTACCGCCAAAGGCGAAAGGAAGGACGGCTCGAAGATCGACACCACCACCATCGTGAAATACGATGGCAAGGAAGTCCCCGTGAAGGGCTCCGGTTTAGCCTGGGACACCGTGTCCGTCAAACAGTCCAGCGACAACGCACTCACCGAGGAGCGTACGCGCAAGGGCGGTAAATACCACAGCACCGTCAAAACCGTAGTCTCCAGCGACGGAAAGACAATGACGGCAACCTTCGAAGGCACCGGCACCGACGGCAAGCCCTTGACAGGCGCCAGTGTCTTCGATAAACAGTAGAGACCTGAAGGGCGGGCCGGCAACCCGCCCTCATTCTCTTTTCGCCCGCACTGCCAGTCATGGCCATACGATCTACAGATGTGCCAAAATTCGTAACTCCAAAGTCCTCGAGACAACGGCGGCATCAGGGCTGCGAGTCCCTTTTACCGCCGTTCCAATTTCTTATTGGGGTGAGCTTGACCTAAGCCGGGCATGTGCGCCGCATCGGAACACGTGCCCCGGGCCGCCTCTTCGCGCTCCCCACGCATCTTGGCTATGACATCTATGCGGACCAGCCAGTAGTGCTTTGAAACGTTCGTCCCATCCTCGCGACGCGCGCCGTTTTGCGTCTCACACGCCCTGGTCTCACGCGGATAGTCCTCGAACGTAAAGCCCGGTGCTCGGCGCTGCAGTGCCTGAACCAGTTCGTCTTTGAAATCTCGCTCAGGTTCGGTGACTGTCGCGAGCCCAAACTTGCGGTATACCGCTCTCGCAGTCGCAATATCCACCGCCAACTGCTCCTGCTCGGCGGCCATCTGAGCAGCGATCCGGTACTCCATCTCGGTGCCGTCAATCTTGCGCCGACGGATGTTCCGTCTGACCACCTTCAGTTCCGCGTCGACGGCGCGGTCCTGCTCGGCAAACCAGACGTCAATGGGCTGAGCTTCTTCGCGGGCAACGTTCTCCATGGGTTACGCCGCCTTCCCGAAAAGTGCGTTCTGCCGACGAGCCCATTCCTCGGCTGAGTACCGAATTACGGACGGCTGCTCGATTCGCGTCTCCTGACTGGTCTTCACCAGCGGCGTCTGGTTGATGATCTTGATGGTGATTTGCACGGCGGGCTCTCCTTATGCTTCTGGTTCCGGCTAAGACGTAGCCAGATTTAATCAGATGCTATGCCGCGTGGCGTGGCCTTGTCAAATTTGTGACGGACTATGTGATTTTGCTAGGTTTAGTCAGATGTTATGTGGCACCATCCTGATATGGGCGACGAGTTACTTACGGTCGATCAGGCAGCGGAACGCCTTCAGATGCATGCCGATACAGTTCGCCGGCTTCTTCGGGAAGGGCAACTTCCCGGCCGGAAGGTCGGGGCTCGGCAGTGGCGAATTTCCGCAGACGCCTTGAAGGCCTACATCAATGGCGATCCCAAGCCGGCCGTGCCAGCCGGTGGAAAATGAAATGGACCCTCAGGAAATCATCAGTCAGCTTCGTGAACGGCACGCGAACGTAACTGCCGCAATCGTCGCTTTCGAGCGCGTTGAAGCTGGGGGCGGTCCAAAGCGAGGCCGTCCGCGAAAGCCGATGATCGAGCTTGCTCCGATCGCAAAGACGGCGAAAAAGCAATAAACTGGTGAAGGGAACACCATGACTGACCCCAAGCTCCTGCCACCGGCCAAGCCCGCCGCCACCAAAGCAGAACTGCTGCAAACGGTGGAGGCTCTCAGCATGCTCACGCCCAATGATCCTTCATGGCCACGAGTCATGCGAGATGTCTTGGATCTCCCGATGTCGTACCTGCCGGTAGTCATCGATGTCTTGCGGGCGCGCCACTGGGTACAAGCGCACGATGCCGTTGCCGCTCTCAGGAGGCAGGCAATCAACAAAAGCGCGCGGTTGGAGTCGATGAGACCTCGCAATCCGGTGCCGGCCTCCAGAGCGGGCATTGGTTGGACATCCTAACCTCGAGGGGCCTACGCCGGATCGGCAGTATAATTCGGTCGTGCCCAAACGGTTGATCACAGGCATAATCACTGCACTCCTTGTAGCAGGACTCGCCGTCGGCCAGACCGACTACACTACAGCACTGCTTGCGAATCCACAGGACTTCACACTTGTCGCTACGTTTTCCGTCCCCGAGCCAGCCAACGCTTATCAGCATTTCTTCAACGAAGTGAAATACTTCGGCCTGAAGCCTCTGTCTTCCGAGGCGCGCTCACTCAGGTTAAACGACAAAGAGCTTCGAGCCCTGCTGGCGGTCACAACAGCCCTTACGGAGAAGAGCAAAGCAATCCTGGCGATAGCCAAGCCAATCACATTTGAGACACGTATCCACGTCGCGGGTACTGGGAAAGTTCCACCAGCGCTGGAGCAGGAAATGGCCGCGCTCGAAAGCCAGTGGTCTGCAATGGTGTTGGACGCCGTTCAGCAACTGCAGAACACACTTCCCGAGCCGGTGTTTAGCAAGGTCGATGAATTCGTGCGATCGGGGAAGTCGATGTTTGAAGTCCCTATGAAGAAAATCAACCCTTCAGAGCATCCGTAAGGCGTAGTAGCTTCGCGACGTTGAATCGCCAGCCCGAGCCCCATGTGTTTCGGCTCTGGTTCGCCCATGGCACAAAGCGGCGATGTTTCCTCATGACCGGCCCACCTTCAGCGCGGTGAAATTTGTACATGATATAACTAATCCCTGAGCCCGTCACCCTGAAACGAAACAGCATGATCCTCGAGTTGCAAACACCTCCGCGAAAGATCTCGGAGTGTCTCGACTTCCTCCGACAACGCCAGTTCGATCAAGCGGAGTATCGCCTGGAGGACGTCATCCGGGATTCGGCTGGCGCCACGGCGGCAAAGCACGGGCGGGGTAGGCCGAAGGTCCAAAGCGAAATGCCCTAGGCATCGAAGGAGTTCATCGCGAAGCTGCCCCCGGTACTCATGATCGGCCGCGGTTCAGTCAGGCTGAACTGCAGCTGCACCGTTCCCCCAACTGGCACCGTAGCGCTGGAAATCCGAATCTCGGCGGCATTTGCGGCTGTCGGGGTGCGCGTCTGGTTTCCAGAGGCGCAAAGCGCACCTGCCGAAACAACCACTGCAGCAAATAGACGATACATGAACGAATCCTTCGTAGAAATTGGCGTTACTGGACCGGTAACTCAACACGAAGGCTGAGCGGACCTGACGAAGCGACTTCTTTACCGGAAGCGTCCCGCGCCGTCACCCGGAACGAGAGCGTTTTGCCTGGTACTAAGAGTCTGGCGAGGTCAGCTGGTACCAGTAGTACTGGCGCGGTAAAAGTTTTGTGAAAAATCTCAGATCTGTCGACTTCCGCGACGGAAACCTCGTAAACCGCCGCGCCGTCCACCGGCTCCCAGCGAATCTCGGCCGGTGCTGATGTGAGGTTCTCCAGCCGCGTCTGCACCCGAATCGTCGTGGACCGAAGCACCGCACCCTGGGTCTCAGAAACAGGGTCGCTGCCGCGATCTCGCCACTGGCTGGCTAGGCCAACCGCAAGAACGACCGCAGCCGCCGCCAGCGCCAGCCCTCCCAGACTGGGAGAAAGCGACCACGCCCCAACCAGTCTAGACCAAATAGACGGCTCCGCCACTGGCTTCAGCCGAGACTTGATGAACGCTACCGCCTCCAGTTGGTCCTTCGACGGTGGCGTTTCGAAGCTGCCGTAAAGCGTCAGTTCTGCCTGGCACCCTGGGCAGGTTTCGGCGTGACTCGCCGCAGTTTTCCCGCCGTCCAGCAGTTCTTCAATCGGGGGACAACCGGGACGCGCCGCAAAGCGTCTTTCAGGTTTCCGTTCATGCCAGTTTCTCCGCGCTCCCGCCCGCCTCCCAGCGGTCCACTGCGGACTTCAAGCTTCCGCTTCGCCCCGACGATATACGCTTTGGCACCGCTTGGGTTTTCCAGCCGAAGCAGTCGCGTGACCATCGGCAGAGTCATCTCTTCGCCATAATGCAGGCTCATCACCGCGCGCTCCGTTTCGTCCAGAGCGCGGTTCAGCAGACTCCGCATCTGGCTGATCTCCCCGCGCGTTTCCAGCGTCTCGTCGATGCGCTCGCTCATATCCGCCATCTCCGAATCGACCGGACTCCTTGGACGCAACGCCCGGGCTTCGCGCGCGTTGAAGCAATGATTACGTGCGATCAAATAGATCCACGTCGAGAACTTCGCTTCTCGCCGGAAAGTTAGCAGCCCGCGGAAGGTCTTCAGAAAGGTCTCCTGCGCCAGATCCGCAGCCCAGTCCCGATCACCCACCACACGGAAACACCAGGTCGCGACCTTTTGACCGGTATCTGCCGAAAGTTCGTTGACCGCCCTATCGCGTTCTCGTGCGGTAGCGTCGCTGTCCTGCCACACAGCTACCAGTTCTTCGTCGCTCAAATCCGGCATCCAGTCGGAGTATAGCCCCGACCGGGAACACGCCTGCGGGGAGAAGCTAACAAGGTTCGCTGTTCCACTGATCTGTCCCGTCATCCCGATCATCCTGTCTCGGGTTCAGACAGGCCAAAACGTTAACCGGAACAGCCTCAGACGAACTGTATTTGCGGTTTATTGCGGGTTCGCTTTCCAGCGATCGAACTCCGCAGCAGGCAGGGCAATCAGCAGGCTTCTCATTTGGCTGTGCCCCAGCCCGCAAAGCTCGGCGCACGCGATCTCGTACTGGCCGGGCGTGTCCACCTGAATCTCCAGCGGAATCTCCATCCCCGGCACCACATCCTGCTTGGTACGCAGTTCCCGCACGAAAAAGTCATGGATCACATCTCGCGAGTGCAGCACCAGCAGCACCGGCCGCCCTATCGGAATCCGCAGTGTCGCCGCCACAATGTCATCCCGCCCGCGAGGATCCCTGAGGTCCAGCCCCAGGGAATTGCCACTGGAATCCGAAATCAGCTCCAGCGCCGTCTTGCCAAAGCGCCCATCCGGCCCAGGGTATCGGAAGTGCCACGCGAACTGATGAGCGTACACTTCGATGATCTCCATCCCAGGCCTCGGCTTGGCGACCGTCGCCCAGCCTCTCGAACCCGTGAAAGCCAGTGACAGAAACAGGACGGCCGTGGCTCCGGTCCATATGTACTCCAGCCAGCCCGCGTCACGCTTGGCCGACCGGGCTCGCCGCCCCCGCACCAGCACCCAAACCAGAGCGAGTTGCGCGGCTGTAAAGATCGCGCCGGTGATCCACAATGTACGCGAAAACTGCCGGTCCCAGTCGAGGCCGGCAGCGGTAATCGCTAAAGGAAACCAGGCGGGCCGGAGCATGAAAAGCCCCCAGCCCGCACAGGTC
>JAOAPO010000448.1 GCA_025462945.1 Bryobacterales bacterium | reverse complement strand
CAGCGTCCCATCCTTGCGCCTGCGCTTGGTCTCGAAGTGACTGACGCGCTCGCCTCGCCTGAGCTTTGCAAGAATGGTGGGTTCTTCGTGCTGACGGTCGTGCGGAATGAGTAGTGTGGCGACTGGCTGCCCTACCGCTTCATCCGATGTGTAGCCAAAAAGTCGCACCGCGCTTTGATTCCAGCTTGTAATGACGCCATTCAGGTCTTTACTGATGATGGCGTCATCCGACGAATCGACAATCGCGCTTAGCAGCAGTGACGCTCGCTGAGCTTCGCTATTGCTGTCGAGCGCGGTCACAGGTACTAAGCTCACCGATCTATTACCTCCGATTCGGACGGCTGCAAGCACATTGTATATCCTCGAATCTGAATCATCGGTTGCAAGCACGCCAAAATGGCTTTTCCGCCGCAGCAGTCCCGCCGTCGCCGTGATACGCTCACTCACGCCGAAGGTGACTGGAGTCAGGGTCAATGCACGCCATCAAGGCTGAGATCCCGAGTGAACCCGTTGTCGCGAACGGCGGACCTTCTGCTTACCGCATCGCGGCCACTACGCGGGTTCGAGCTTGAGTGCCTCGGATGACGGGTGCGATCCGCAACCAGGGCCGTCTGCGCCGACGAACAACATTGAAGACTACGCCATGTAAGTGCCGAGCAGCGAAATAGCGGGGGTTCCAAACAGGCTTTCCAGATAGTAGGTACGTGACAGACCCGCAGACACACTATGCATGCAAGGGCGACTGCCATACCTGTGTAGAAGATTCGGTCCCGCTGGCCGGATTCGAACGAGCGCGTTGCCATCTCCGCATGCTACCCGCGTTACGCGGCGGCGGAGAGCAGGTCACCGAGAGGGCTCGCGATCAACGGTGATGTCCTGTTCGCTCCCGAAGTGACCAAATTTGGGACCGTGTCAGCTTGCCTCTGCGGCGTCGAGACGGCGCGGCGCGGCTTGGCGGTCGCGAGAACAGGCATGATTTGATTCACCGCGTGAACGTTTTGAACATATATGAACAACACGGTCAGCCAAGTTACTGAAAGCGATACACTTGTCTCGCGGTGACTGCCTGCTCGCGCGTAGTCATTCACTATACCGGCAAGTCATTGAAAACAGTGAGGTTATGGTGGGCGCGCAGGGACTCGAACCCCGGACCTCCTGCGTGTGAATTCAACAGTCGTGCCCTATATTGCTGATTCTTATAGCGGCCGGCATGTGTTAAAGCGGCGTCTTCGTGTTTGTGCGGCGCTTATTGCACAACATTCTGAACAACAGTCGGACGTTCGGTCTTCAGGCACGCTGAACCTCGCATGCCGATGGCTTCTGAGTCGGTGCCGACGTGCCGCGCGCCCACGCTCGCGAAATGATGGCTGGGGAGTGTAGCGATGCTGACACATGCGGGTGCGTCAGTCCGCGAACTCTTTCCGGACATACTGACCGAAGCACGCAACCCCGTTGTGGCGGTCAGGAAAGCCGAGCAAGTTGAGATTATCCGGCGCCGCCGGCACGAGCTGAACCAGGACGTTTCCTTCGGTGCCCGGCCGTTCATCCTGTGTGGACTGCCAATTCGGAGCCTTCCGCTGGGCACCTTGAAGTACGTCCGCCGGAACGGTCACTTCTTTCTCGAAATCGTCGGGCATCCTGATTATGGTGTTCCGTTCGGCCAGGATCGGCTGATTTTGCTCTGGTTGGCAACGATGGCAGTCAAGCAACGAAGCCCAGTCATTCGGTTTGACAGTGCTGCGGAGATCCTTGTCGAACTGGGGATGCCGACCAATGGCTCGCACTACCGGCGGCTGCAGGATGCCTTTAGGAGAGTATTCGCCAGTACCCTTTTCTTCGGAACGAAAGATGACTTGCGCGAGGCGCAGGTGTGGGACTGCAGCCGCGGCCACTTTCTAGACCACATGCGCCTTTGGTTCGGCAAGGACGCTGCTGCAAATCAAGCCAAAACTGACAACGTTGTCACGCTGTCCCCCGCTTTCTGGCACGAACTCAGTACCCATCCGATCCCCGTAGACACCGAGGTCGTCCGGGCACTGGCGAACAACTCGGGTTGTCTTGACCTCTACACCTGGTTGACGTGGAGATGCTACCAAGCAAATGGAACGCAGCGGATTCCCTTGTTTGGACCGGCTGGGCTCGCTAGTCAACTGGGGGTTCAAGAGTACGCGCGGGAACGCAAATTCCGAGAGCGGATTCGCCAGTGGCTTAAGCTCGTCCAGCTTTGCTGGCCAGGTTGTCCGGCAACAGTCTCCAGGAATGGAGCGTTCCTGGAACTGCACCATGCTATCGCGGTGACTCCGTCGGAACGACGCTAAGAAGCGGTAAGACCCTGATGAGTGAGGACGTGAGGGCGACGCAACGGGCTATTGATCTGGTCATGATCATCTCGCGGCCACGCCGGTACTCGCAAAGCTGCCGAGGGGAGTCGATTCCCAAAGCGGTACCTTCCGGTCAACCCCAGTACTGTTCGCCTGCGACCAGATTCTTCTTAGAAATTCAGGGTCGATTTCGAAGCCCAGTCCTGCGCCGGTTGGAACCTTCCGGTAACTCTTGCGGACCTTTGGGGGATTGGATGCCGCCATGGGTTCGATGTAGCCGGTTTCCGCCAACTGGCTTTCGGAACGGTAGAAGTTGTGAATCGTTGAGCCGAGATGCGCATTGGCAAACGTCAGATGAGCGATCCGACTTGTGCAGCGCCACCGGCATTTGTTCTCGTATGCGTAGTCGGCGATCTTACGAGTACCATGAAGTCACCCGCGAACGCCAGATCGGGATGGACTATGTCGACCGTTTGGTTATCAATGAACGGCTTGAACATTCAATCGAATTGAGAAGGTGGAAGCTGAGGCGTCGCGCGCCGCTGCGTTGCTGGACCGGCTTGAGCAGGCGACTTTGGCCAAGGCCTTTCGGGGAGAGCTGTCTACGCCGGGTGATTAATACTGCGAAGCGGGAAGGGCTAATCGAAAGCGGTTCCGATTGCAGCCGCCGTCGCCTCACTGGGCTCAACCGATTTGCCTACAGGTTCGGGCCAGGGATTTGCTGCCAAGTAGTCAGCCACCATCGCGCTGTATGGTTGGTCCGGTTTCGCGGCATCCTCAACGAATTGCATGCTTTTTAGAGCAAATTCCCGGGCTCGGGCGTCACTGCTCTCCATGAGCTTTATTGACCATGCGCGAGCGTCCCGAACCCTTTTCAAATGTGTCAGACGGGACTCATGCAACTTGCTGCCGAGGCCCAGCACCTTGATCGTCTCTCGCCCGGGATCCGTTTGACCTACAGGCTCTTCTTCGACAAACTTGATATGCTGCCGGGGATCTTCATCGCCGTCCGGCTTGAGAATCGCGGGGCTCTCATCCTTAAAGCTCATCCGGTGATTTCGGGCGCGTGTGGCTGGATCGGTGAGGGGGAAGATATCAACCTTGTTGCTGGAATTGCAGAAGGCACAACTCAGGAAGAGGTTGTCCCAACTGTAGGCGAGCCAATAATAGCCGGGGGAGATTCTCCCCTCTTCGGGTCCCTGGCGAGAACACGAGAACGGTCGCCAATGCTCGACATGGGCGTGGGCGTAGGGCTTGGGAATCCAGGTTTCGCAATAGCAGCACTTGCCGAAGTGGGCGGCCTCAAGCGCCGATTTGACGGCACTTGAGGCATAAATCGATTTACGGATAACCATCTTTCGCTCGCCGCTCTGGTATCCCGCCGGGTCACCGTCATAGTCAGCGCACAGTTGTTGGGCATGCACCACGCCCCTGCGCAAGAGTTCCTTAGGTGGAGGCCCCTTGCGAATCGCGATCATCGCGTGACGCCCTCCGGAAACTTCTCGATGAATTCACTTATCAGATCGTCAAATCGCTGAGCGCTTGGTGATCGAGCCGTGGGAAGACTGGCAACAAATTTGTTCAGTTCGCGGAGACGCGCGTTCTGCTCGGGCGTGCGCGATGGCATTTGCATGAGCGCCAAGCGTTCGTCAAATTTTTCTTCTGCCTGTTGGCTGCGATCCGATCCCAATTCAAACAATTTGCTGGTAAGTAATTGATCAAAACGCCATTCACGCGCCGGGATGGGGTTGTTCACTAGCTGCGCTTCGTCATTCAGCCATCGCACAACTGCAACGGCACCACCCTCAGACAGTGTCTCCTGCGCGGTGATCGGACTGTGAGTAGTTGCGATGAACTGGACCCTGGGGAAGTGGTCCAGCATATGTTCGCGCAGGTCCCGCTGCCACTCAGGATGCATATGAAGATCGACTTCGTCGATCAGCACAATCGCACTCTCATGGAGCGGCTTGGTACTTTTGGGGAAGGCGTTAAAAAGCCGCCATGCGAGATCGACAGTCAGCGCGAACATCGTCTGATATCCAATGCTGAGTTCAGCAAGTGAAACGAAACCTGACGGAGTTTTGACGTGAACACCACATTCCTCTGCGGCACGACCGGGTATGCGGGGCAGGCGCACGTCTATGTCGTCAGCCTTTGTATCGCCTGGAAGGAGTGCGGCTACGACAGTCTTCAGCGATTCTAACTGCTGAAAGTCCCGACTGCCGGGGCCGCTTTTCGATACGGCATGGTCCAGCCTCATGAGAATTTCCTCGGCATCATAGAGATCGATCAGTTGGCCGAAGAGTGATTCCGTAGGGTCTCGTTTGTCGATCTCTTCCAGGTTGTCCCGTCCAATGTGGCGAGCCGCCCCATAGCCGATGACGAGCGGACCGCCGCCCTTTGAAACGAGGGGGTGGTTGCGCCAATTGACTTCCTTCAAGATCTTCCCACCGACAATTTCGACCCCGACTTCCACATCGGCTCCCGCTTCAGTCTTAAGTGTGGCGGTGATCGTCGCCTTACCTGGACCGCCCCTGCGAATGAACTGCGCGATGTCCTCGTCCTTTTCGTGCTCGGAGAGCTGAGGCGTAAACAGGGTTGGTTCTTTGTCGCCCGGAGACTTGTAGGCTGGCACGGGTCGCATGACGGCCAACAACTGCAATAGTGTCGTTTTTCCGACACCGTTCTTGCCCAGGATCAAGTTCCAATCGTCGGCTAGTTCCAGGCTTTGCAGGCTACCGAAGGCGCGTACGTTTTCGAGGACAAGCGATTTGAAATGAATCGCGTCTGGTGGGTCTTTTTCGTCGGTAGGCACTGAGAGGTTTCCTTGAAAGGTGCGGGGATCTGCAATGCAGACATCGGTACCACGCACTATCGTAACGCAAACCCCTGCGAGCATTTGTCCGGAAGCGCCCAGATATCAACATGACGGAGCCTCTAAATTACGCTCGTGCGCTCCGTTACGGACCCTGTGTTTACTCGCATTTGCACAGCAGCTTGGGACATAGCACGGTGCCACCGCCCAAGTCGCACAAAACAGACGACTTACAGGCGCTTGATTATCTATCTTAGAAAGACGTACACTTGGCTTTGCACTTCGTTCCACGATAGCCCCGATTCGCGAACCAAAAGGACACCTCATGGAATCTGCCAGCCCCACCACCACACCCGCCGCCCGATTGCGCGAAACCGCGCCAAAAGTTACGACACCGCGCAGCAGCGTGGCGCTTCGCCGTCTGATGGACGAAGTGCGCTTTGAAGAGGCCACCGGTTCGCCTGCCGGGATGGCATACGACCGGGCGCACAATCGCCATAACCGCTCCTAGGCATCGCGACCTGTCGGGACCAGCAATGCAGGTCGACACGGTCCTTCTGAAAGTGGCTTCGCGCTGCAATATCGATTGCAGTTACTGTTACGTCTACCATCAGGGCGATACCAACTGGCAGCGGATGCCGAAGCACATGTCTTTGGCTACGGTGCACGATGTTATCCGGCAGTTGGCCACCCTCTACGAAGACCAGCAGCACCCGTTTGCCATCGTCCTGCATGGGGGCGAGCCGCTGCTTCTGCCCCGCAACATCCTTTCTGTGCTGCTGCAAGAACTTTCGGACCGGCTACCGGCCTTCTGCTGCCGGGCTATTCAGACAAACGGGATTCTGATCGACGACGATCTGCTTGATCTGTGTCTGCGGACGAATACAACTCTGTCTGTTAGCCTCGACGGTCCGGCGGATATCAATGATGCCTTTCGGATCGGCTTTGGAGGGGAAGGCACACATGCGCGGGCGGTTGCCGGGATTGAGCGGGTTCGGCGGCATCCCGCGGGCGAGCGAATCTTGACCGGTGCTCTGTGCGTGGTGGATCCGGAGTCCGAGCCGCAGAGAGTTTATGAGTTTTTCAAGTCGCTGGCTGTTCCGAGCGTCGATTTCCTCTTCAAGGACGGGAACTACGCGAAGTTGCCGCCGGGAAAGGCCGCGATTGATTCGACTGAGTATGGAAAGTGGCTCGCCACCTTGTGGGATTGCTACATTGGCGATCCCGACCCGCCGCGCGTCCGTATCCTTGACGACTTTGGCCGGCTTCTGCTGGGCGGGGCTTCGGTAAAAGAGGGCCGCGGGCAAGGAACGTTCTGCATCGTTGTGATTGATACCGACGGGACTATCACGAAGAATGACACGCTGAAAAGCACGTATGACGGCGCGGACCGCTTTGAGAGGAAGTGGTCCGTTGCCAGCGACCGCCTTTCGGAAGTGGCGGCTTCTTCCGCATTCATTGAGTCCTCACAGATTCAGCATCCGACAAGTACGGTTTGTCAGACGTGTTCGCTGCTCTCTGTTTGCGGGGGCGGAATGCCGCTGACGCGGTGGCACCCTGAAACGGGTCTGGCAAATCCCTCCGTCTACTGTGCCGACTACAAACTGGTGATCGGCCATATTCGCGAAACCCTCCAGTGGTACCGATGAGTCCGCTGGATCTTTCGGGTGCCGTTTCCCGCTCCCAGCCGTTCGCCTGCTTCACCGTGGCAGAGGTTCTGTCGACTGAACTGGCAGAGGCCCTGCTTGGGTGGTTTGAATTGGAAGCCCCGTGGCGGCTGGTTGTGATGGATTTCTATGAACAGTATGAATTTGATTTCCGGGACGTGGAAGTGCCTGATCGCCTCCGTCCCCTGTTCGCCGAGGATACGCTGCGGGAGCTTCGTGAGACCGCAGGCAAGCTTCTTGGCGCATCGCTGAAACCGGAAATTGAAATAACCGCGCACAAGCTGAATCGCTCACAGAAGATCCGGATTCATAACGATGCCAGGCCGGACGGTGAGACGCATCGCTTCCTTATCCAGTTAAACCGGGGCTGGGATGAGGGAAATGGCGGCATGCTGATGTTGTTTGGCGGGCCGGAAGTCGAGACTCTTGAAGAGGTGATCGCCCCCACCAGCCGGTCCGCGTTTGGTTTTGAGATCTCCACAGCTTCTTATCACGCCGTTAGTCAGGTTTATCGGGGTGACCGATACACGCTTGTGTTTTCTTTTTATGCCGAGCGATCTCATGCCGAGCAAGCCTGACCTCGACACCGCGAGCCTGCTTCCGCCGTTTGAAGGGTCATTGACGGCGGCACTTCGGGCGGTCGGAGAACGCGGACTGTGTGATCTTCATGCACTCACCCGCGAGACCTACTCAACACAGCGTTTCCTGTTTCGTTTGCACGACAACGCCGAAGCTGTCTTGAGGACGGTTCCCGTTGCCGGTGGAAAGCTGCTGGTCGTTGAAGCGCCAACCGCCGAACTGGTTCATTACTCCGCGGACCTTGGACTGACACTTGCCAGCAGTGCAGACGCGACGAGAGCGACAGACCTTGTGGCAGAGGCATTGTCGACGGTTGTCGAACCTGTTCCGTGCCTATGGTCCGCAGTCTCGGAACTCGCGTGGCGATGCCACATCGTGCTCGCTCTGAACGCCGATTACGACGTGAGTTTCAGCCATCCCGCGATCCCCTTTTCCGTATTCGTTTCGGTGCCTGATCGAGATGTCCCAAACTCGGTCCTGCGCGTGGCTGAAAGCCTTATACATGAGACGATGCACTTGCAACTCACCCTTTTCGAGAGTTTGTGCCCTTTGACAAATGCAGACGCTGTGTGGTCCACCTACTCGCCCTGGAAGCAACAGCAAAGGCCAGCGCAAGGTGTCTTACATGGTCTGTACGTCTTCAGCGTTCTTCGCTGGCTATGGCTGCGCGTCTCGCAAGAATCCCGCTGCCGAAAGGAGCGCGAGTTTGCGCTCCGACGCGTTTTACAAATTGACGAGGAAATTTCAACAGCCCGAGCGCTTGCGCAATCTCCCGCGCTCACCGAGGCGGGAAAGCATTTTCTCCGGAATCTCAACATCAGGTGACATTGGATAAAGCGGACACAGGCCACCCGAGCGCCCCCGCCTTTCTCTTCGCGTGAAAGTTCGTGGTATTCGTTCAGGTAGAACGTTCGCGGCTCGAAGTCTTGTGGCATGAGCGCTCTGCGACAAGGCGCGGAGGCGGGCTTCGTCTTCGATGAACCGGGCTGCGTCCGAGAAGCTCGGTAAGCTGTTGACCTGCTGCAGGAGTTTGGGACTCAGGCTCAGGCCGTAGGTTTTTTGCCTCCCTCGGGCGAAACGAGCGAGCGCGGCGCGAATGGGCTTCGGAAACTCGATCGCGAGATCGAACCGACGCCATAACGCGACGTCTAGGCTCTCCGGGAGGTTTGAGGTCGCGATCAGCAGACCTTTGGCGGCGATTCCAAGGTATCGTGGCGTCTGCGCGGCTGACATCTTGGGCCATGCACGTGTGAGCGACAGGCTATACCCGCGGCGGCCGCTAAGATGCGCCTTCAAAGTGGCGAGTGGGTTCAGGAGGGCGGCGGTTACCTGCCGCCCTTTAGCTCAACTTCTCGCCACCTTTCTTCGAGTCGCGAGTTTGGTTTTCGGGATGGTTCGGGCGGCGGGTTTCTTCCATTCCTTTCCAGACTGCTTGTAGAGCCTTGCCGCTGCGAGCAAGCGGTTGTCTTCCTGAAGTTGATTCGAGCTGTATCCAGACGGCAGAAGCGCGAGCTCCATCAGGAACCGCGAAAGCTCGGCATCGGCCAGTTTCGATACGTACTGGCGGAAGCTTTCGCGGATGTCGTCCTCAAGATCAGTCTCCTCGAAAGGAAGTTGGTGCCGTTCACAAAGGCGTTCGAAATCTTCGTAGTCGAGCGACTCCATGCATGCGGCGATCATCATCTCGTGTTCCACTCGGCCCAGAACAGCGGGCCCTTTCGCCAGAACCGAGTCGAGCAGCTTGCGGTTTCCGCCAGATTCCTCGCTCGCTCCTCCAGCGCACGTTCATATTCTTCGTCCTGCTCCTCCCGTTCTTGCTGCGCCGGAGCATGATGAATCGGGCATTCCGGGTTGGCGCAGATCTGGACGGTCCTCCCGACGTGCTTGCCTTCCACAACTATTCCGGTGGCGGCGCTCTCGCAAACCACCTGATTGGGCCTCTCGGGTTCCTCGCTGTTCTCAAGCGGTTTGATCTCGACGTATTCGCTCCTCGGGATGATCGGCTGGTCACGCGCCGTGCCATAGTACTCAGAGATCTGGACCAAAGAGGGATTCTGCTCTGTCTGCCGTTTCAACCACGCTGCCACCTTCGCCTCATAACAGGCAGAATCGAGGCAGCGATCATCGTTCTGGAAGTCAGCAAACAGGGCAGTATTGAAACCCGTTCGCTTCGGGCACCGAAGGCAACTTCCTGCCTCGACCATGAGGGCTTCATCTTCGCGGTCGAAGATGGCGTCTTCAAGCTGGAGCATTAGGTTCTGGCGAATCCACTGAGCCAGTTCGCGGACAGGTACAACCTGCTTCTCCGTCGATCCCCAATGAGTCTTGAACGCCGCGTCCAGCGCTTGCGGCTGTTGAGACTGAGGTAGCCGGGCAATCAGGAGAGCGTGCCCGGCGGTCAACCGATTCTCCAGGAAGGCACGTGCCGCTGGCTCAATCAGGTCCACATAGCGGAGCCGCCCATAGACATGACCGATGCTTTTACCAACCTTTAGAGCGATGGAGGCCACATCGTACTTCTGTTCCGGCATGTCCAGCAGGGCACGATAGGCGAACGCCTCTTCCAGTGGGTGAACGTCTTCACGCTGAGCGTTCTCGACCAACTGAAGCGTCAGCGCTTCGTCGTCAGTCAGTTCCACTACGCGCACCGGCACGGCGAACATCTCGGCGGCTTGCGCAGCGCGAAAGCGTCGCGCGCCTGCGACTACCTCAAACTCGTCTGCTGCCTGGTTCCGCACAATCAGCGGAACCAGCACGCCCTGTGCGCGAATGCTCTGGGCAAGTTCCTGCAGTCTGTCTGGGTCGAAGCTGCGCCGTGGATTGGTCGGGGACTCTCGCAGTTGGTCAATTGCCAGAGTACGGAAGTCGGCTGTTATGGTCTGCTGTTGCATTTTCGTCTTGTCCTTTCTTCTTGGGTGATAAGTGTGGGTTTACCGCAGCGGGTCCTGAGCGGGCTTGATGGCCCGCAGGATCTCCGCTGCAGTCTTCTGAATGACTTCGAGCGATTCTGCCAGAGTTGCCTGGTCGCCCTGATGGAGGCTGATGTAGTCGCTGGCCGCTGTGTTCGTGTCGAGCCCGATCGAGTGGCAGACCACGAAAGCAACCGCTTCGGCTTCTGTTTCGCGGACGGTCTGGCTGGTGTTCTTCCGGCGCTCGCCCTTGTGGATCAGTTCGTGGGCGAGTTCATGTGCCAGCACTGAGAATCGTTCCGCTGCAGGGAGCCCGGGCAGCACTTCGATCCGGCCTCCGCTGGACATGCCCTTGGCGGGTGCAATCCGGTCTGTGTATTCGAGCGCGATGCCCCGCTCACCGATCAGCCTTTCGAGAGTTGCCGTGAACTGCATGGGGTCGCCCTTCACCGTTGCGAATGGTGGTAACGGCTCTCCGTCGGTCTGGGACTCGTCGAAGACGTACGCGGTCCGGAAGCCGAATAGCCGGGTCTGTTCGTCTTCACTCTCCTCGCCCTCGTTGCGCTTCTTCACCACGATCGGCGCGAATATCGCGATCCCCGTCTCGCCCTTACGGACGAAGCGGTTCAGCTTGCGCCACGTTTGGAAACCCGCCACATGAGAGGCATTGGGCTTCTGGGTGGCGATC
>JAOAPO010000389.1 GCA_025462945.1 Bryobacterales bacterium | reverse complement strand
CCATCTCCAGGACGTCGGGAACGGCGGCCACGTACATCAGGTTGCGAACGCGCTGGACGGGGTCGGTGATGTTGCCGGGCGGCCAGGAGGGGAGTGCGGCGGAGAGAACATCCAACTGCTCCTGAATCTCCGGAGGCGCTTCGACGCCGGGGCGGGCGATGGGGGTCACGATGCCGCTGTCGGGCGGGAGACCGGCAAAGTCGACGTCGCGATTGATCTCTGCGACGGTGACGGCCTGCCAGTTCGGGGGGCCGGCGTACGGGGTCTTCGGTGCAGGCAGGATGGCCGGAGTCGGGGCTGGCGTTGGGGGCTGGACGGAAGCTGCGGGGGGCGGGGAAGGGGGAGGCGGGGTCGTTTGGGCCGATGACGGTCGACTGGAATGGGTTTCGGACAGGAGGCCGGCGGCGCCCCAGGCGGCGAAAACGAAGGCGAGCCAGAGTTTGCCGCCTCGTGATGCAAAACGCTGCTGGGCATCCCAGCGGAACATTTGGATACCGGCGGTCAGGCTGGCTGCGCCGATCAGGAGGAGAGCGGATGAGTTCAGGAACGACGGCCAGGCTGCGGGGCCCGTGAAGGAGGCCTGTAGGGCGGCGACGGCGTAGCGTCCGGGAAAAAAGGCGGAGAGGTGGAGGGCCCAATTCGGGAGGCTCTCGAGCGGGACGGCAACGCCTCCGACGATCAGCATCGGCAGGAAGATGCACTGGCCTAGAGCCTGCACGGAGGGGACGTTGTCGGCCAGCGCCGCCACGACGAGGCCCAGGCCAAGGAAGGCGAAGGCGACGAGGACGAAGGCGGCGGACAGGGTCGCGAGGCGGTCCGGCAGCGGCATGCCGATCGCTATGGCGAGGGCCAGTTGCAGCAGGCCCGCTGTTATCAGGAGGCAGAAGCGGAGGGCAAGCGCGCTGGCGATGAGGGCCAGGGTGGGCGCGGGCGTCATGCGGTATCGGCGCCAGACACCTTTCTCGCGTTCGCTGACGATGGTGGTCGGCATGCCGAGACAGGCGCCGCCGAGGATGGTCACGGTCAGCAGCTGGCCCATATGCCGAACGAGTGGAACGGAGTCATGGCGGTAGAGGACCCAGAACGCCAGCAGGAAGATGGCGGGGAAGAGATAGCCGTAGAACAGGGCCATCTTGTTGCGGTAGTAGAGCCGGAGGCCGACGACGAACTGCTCTCGAAAAGCCCTCATGGTCGGGTGCCGGTCATCTCGATGAGCACGTCTTCGAGCGTGCCTCTTTGAATGCGGAGATCCACGATGGCGCAATGCCGGGTGTCGAGCAGGCTGGCCAGTTCGGTGAGGGTTCGGTTTAAGTTTGAGCTGACGAAGTGCAGAGCTTCGCCATCCGAAGCCAGTTCGCTCAAGCCGGGGAAATGGGCCAGTGCGTCGGGGTCGAGGGGAGGGTTGGTGATCAGGTGGACGGTCAGGGCGGATTTCGATTGCCCGACCAGTTCGGCGGGTGTTCCGGAGGCAACGATGGTGCCGTGATCGACGATGGCGATGCGGTCGCACAGCTGCTCGGCTTCGGCTATATCGTGAGTCGTGAGCAGGATGGTGCAGCCCTCGTTTTTGAGGGTGAGGATTGCGGTGTGGAGTTCGCGGCGGGCTTGTGCGTCGAGTCCGGCGGCGGGTTCATCGAGGATGATCAGGTCCGGATTGTTTACGAAGGCGAGGGCGAGAGCGAGGCGCTGCTTTTGACCGCCGGAGAGTGTGTCGAAGGGGGCGTCTGCCTTCTCAGCAATTCCAAAGCGTTGCAGCAGAGCCGCGGGATCGGCTGGCTGGCGGTAGAAGGCTCCGAAGAGGCGGAGCGCCTCGCGCGGAGTGATCTTGTCCTGCAGGGAGGTGGTTTGCAGGGCTGCTCCGATCTTTTCCTTGACCTGGGCCGCGTTCTGGCGGGCGTCGAGGCCGAAAATCTCGATCTGGCCTTCGTCTGGTTCGCGCAGGCCGAGGAGACATTCGACGGTGGTGGTTTTACCGGCTCCGTTCGGCCCGAGAAGCCCGAACAGCTCTCCCTCGCGAATTTCGAAGCTGATGCCAGCCAGCGCCTGCACTTTCCCGTAGGCTTTCCGAAGGTTCTGGACGCGGACCTTTGCAGGCACGGCTATTTGCCTTTCTGAGAACGAATGGCGAGCAGGAAGACACCTCCGAAGACGACGAGGGAGGGAACGAGCAGGATCAGGATGGCCTTGTTGAAGGACTTGCCAAGGGATGCATCCTGCGCGACGGCGAGTTTGCACATGGCACATTGCGCGCCGGCTGGCAATGCGGCGAGCAAGGCGAGAGCGGACACCCGCAGGCTCAATGGGCCCCCAACTGAGCCAGCCGGTAGGCATCGGGGAAGAAGCCAAACAGGAGCGCGAGCACGAGAATGAGCGGCGGAAGCAGAGTGAGCACGAAGGTGAGGCGCTCGGTGCCGAGATGCATGAACCAGTTCATGATCATGCCGGCCTTGGCGACGGAGAGTGCCATGAGCGCGACCATCATCAGGCCCGGGGTGAACACATGACGATAGGCGAGGACGAGTTCGATTCCTGTCAGACCCACAAGGTAGATCCAGATCCAGGCGTAGGTGCGGCTGCTGCTGTGCTCGGAGTTCATTGCGACACCGACATTAAGTAGATTAGCGGAAAGATAAACATCCAGACCAAGTCGACGAAATGCCAGTAGAGTCCGCAGATTTCGACATCTTCGTGCGTCCTCTTGCCACTTCTGGTGCCCGTTGCCACGATCAACAGATAGATGAGCCCGGTGAAGACATGGACCATGTGCAGGCCTGTGAGGGTGAAGAAAGCGGCGCTGAAGAGCGGGGCACCCCACGGATTGCTCCACGGTCGGACGCCTTCCGCGATCAGGCGCAGCCACTCGTTGGCGTGGAGCACCATGAAAGCTGCGCCGCCGAGGACTGTCCAGAGGATGTTTCTGACTGCGGCGCGGCGGTCACCTCGCTTCGACGCATCGACTGCGAAAACCATGGTGAGGCTGGAGGTCAGGAGGCACAGCGTCATCAGGCTGGCGAAGGCGATCGATGGCCATGCGGGGAAGGGCGTGGGCCAGTTGGGGCTCGAAACGCGAGCATACATGCAGGAGATCAGCAGGGCTCCGAACGTGATTGAATCCGAGACCAGGAACAACCACATGCCGAGCTTCTTGTGCCCGACTCCGTAGGGAGAAGAGCCGCCGTTCCAGAGATGCGCTGCAGGGGGCGTTGCGATCATGCGTACAGCACCAGCAGCAGCCATATCCAAAGGCAACCCATGAAGTGCCAAAACAGCGAAACAATGTTGGTTCGGACGGCGCGCCTGGGATTCGAACCGCGAAGCCGATGCGCGAGCCAGGCAAGCGCTACGAGGCCAGCCATCACGTGCAGCCCGTGGAGGCTGGTGAGGACATAGAAGAACGAACTTTGCCGGCCCGTGTTCAGGTAGTAGCCGGCACGGCCCATCTGTCGAAAGAGCGCGATTTGTCCGGCAAGGAAGAGGATGCCGAGTGTGAGTGTGACGAGCAAGCCTGATGGCACACCGGGTTCTCGCGCCGCCCGGCGGCGGGCGTGCTCCATGGTGGCGCTGCTGAGCAACAGGATCGCCGTGTTGATGAACACGAGGGGCCGGATCGACAGCTGTTCCCAGGCCGGACCGAGACCCTGGCTGGCAACATAGGCGCTGGTCAGGCCCGTGAACATCATGCAACTGGCGGCGATCACCAGCCACATGCCCATGAACAAGGCCTTGTCCGGAGTGTTGCGTCGGGAGACGGTCGCGGTCATTGCGGCCTCCGGCTGTCGGGGGCGGTGGTCTGCAGGGTGAAGTCCGTGGGATCGCCAGGAACACTGTATTCGTAGGGTCCGCGGTGGACGACGGGGTCGGTATCGCCAAAGTTGTCGTGGGGCGGGGGAGACGAGATCACCCATTCCAGAGTGGTCGCTGACCAGGGGTTGTCGATAGTCTTTTTGCCCTTCCACAGGCTATAGAAGATGTTGAAGAGCAGGATCAGCTGCGCGGCCCCGGCGAGAAAGGCGGCCCACGAGATGTGGGTGGCGAGGCCCTGCAGGTTCCGCAGATAGACGAATTCCGTGAACTGCGCGTAACGGCGCGGGGCCCCGGCCATGCCGAGGAAGTGCATGGGTATGAAGATGGCGTAAACGGCGACGATGGTGATCCAGAAGTGAAGCTTGCCCAAGGTCTCGCTCATGTGGCGGCCGAACATCTTGGGGAACCAGAACTGCAGCGCAGCGAAGATGGAGAAGACGGCGGCCAGGCCCATGATGATGTGGAAATGGGCGACGACGAAGTAGGTGTCGTGGAAGTAGACGTCGATGGCAGGCTGCGCCAGCAGTAATCCGGTGACGCCGCCGGAGACGAAGAAGGACACAAAGCCGAGGGCATAGAGCATCGCGGCGGTGCATTGGATCCGGCCTCCCCACAGGGTGGCAAGCCAGTTGAAGACTTTGATTGCCGACGGGACTCCAACCGTCAGCGTGAGGAGCGAAAAGACCATTCCGACAACGGGACTCATGCCGCTGGCGAACATGTGATGTCCCCAGACAATGAAGCCGATGAAGCCGATGGAGAAGATCGCCAGCACCATCGCCTTATATGCAAAAACAGGCTTACGTGAAAACGTGGAAAGGATATGGGAGGTGACCCCCATGCCGGGCAGAATGATGATGTAGACCTCGGGGTGCCCGAAGAACCAGAACAGATGCTGCCAGAGGATGGGAGAGCCGCCGCTGCGAGTAATGACTTTGCTGCTGACGACCATGCCTGCGGCGAGGAAGAAGCTGGTACCGGCCAGGCGATCGAGCAGAAGCAGAATGCCGCCGCCGAGGAGTACAGGAAAGGCGAGCAGCGCCACGGAGGCCGCCGTGAACCAGCCCCACACAGTCAGCGGCATTCTCATCAGGCTCATGCCGGCGGTCCGCATGTTCAGAGTCGTAACGATGAAGTTGAGCGCCCCCATCATCGAACCGGCGCAAAAGGTGGCGATACTGCAGAGCCAAAGTGTCTGGCCCGCTCCGAGGCCCGGTCCGGCGATCTTACCGAGAGCGCTCAACGGAGGGTAAACGGTCCACCCTGAAATCGGTGCGCCACCTTCGACGAACAAGGACGCCAGCAGGACGAGGAGCGCCACGAATGTGGTCCAGAATGACAACATGTTCAACACCGGGAAAGCCATATCGCGGGCACCGATCTGGATGGGCAGGAAGTAGTTGCCGAAGCCAGCCAGGGGCACCGTGGTCAGCAGGAAAAAGACCATGATGGTTCCGTGGATGGTCAGCACGGCGAGGTAAAACTCCGGTGACATCACGCCCCCGGGGAAGCCCTCCGGCATTAATTTCTCAAGCAGGGGGAAGTGGGTCTCCGGCCAGGCGAGCCGCAGACGCATGAGCATGGAGAGGCTGGTTCCCAGGATCGCAGAGAAAAGGCCCAGCAGTATGTACTGTATGCCAATCACTTTGTGATCAGTACTGAAGATCCAGCGACGGAGAAAGCTTTTTGGGGCGTCGACGTGGAGTGCGGTGTCCGGTGTCATTGGGGTGTCCGAGCCTTGAGCCACGCTGTAAAATCTGCGTTGCTCATCACCAAAAAGCGCGACCTCATTTTGAAGTGCTGCATACCGCAGAGCTCCGCGCACGCCACCTCATATTCGCCGATCTTCGTCGCCGTGAAGTGGACCGGGATACCCATGCCCGGTACCGCGTCCTGCTTCACCCGCAGGGCTGGCACAAAGAAACTGTGGAGGACGTCTCGTGAGCGAACGATGACTTTGATTTGACGATTGACCGGGATGGCGATGAGGTTCTGCGTAGTGACGTCATCCTGACCGGCCGGATCGTTCTCGTCCACGCCGATGTAGTTGCCCTCGGAGTCATTCACTTTGTCGGGACGGGTGCGGCCGAACTTTCCGTCCGGACCCGCGTAGCGCACGTTCCAAGCGAACTGCTGTCCGGTGACTTCCACTTCAAGGGCGTTCGGAGAAGCGTCTGTCAGGTATGTCTGGGCCCAGACTACGCTGCCTCTTACACCTAACCCGATGAAGATCACGGCAGTGACAAGCGTCCAGGCGATTTCCATTCGCGGGCTTTCATGCCAGTAGAGTGCCGGGCCGCTGCGGTTTCCGCCAAAACGCCAGAGACAAACTCCGAGTAATACCTGAGCCAAAAAGAAGGCGCCGCCGGCGAAGGCGAACGTTAAGTTCATGTGGGCGTCCACCTCGACACCGTGGAGGGAGATCACTTCGGGGAGCCAGATTGGACGAGCGATGAACACACCGGCGGTGCCGATCGCCAGAATCCAAAAAAATATCGCCAGTGCTCTCGCCATGTGGAAGTCCGCGCTGTTTATGGAACCCGTTCCACAGACAGCATATTACAGCGGTGTGGATTGCCACCCTGATATCCTCAACCCAGCAATGACGCGCCGGCAAATTCTTTCGCTGCCTGCTCTGGTGCTGGCCGCGAAAGCCCAGAATCCGGGCGGGATGGCTTCTCGGGGCGTTACGCCGGTGCCGCGCGGCGAGCCCTCGGGTCTGCCGTTCAACGCGAAGTTCGTCAACGTGGCGCGTGAGGCGGGCCTGACTGCGCCAGTCATTTACGGAGACGAGGGGCGGGACGACTACATCCTTGAATCCATGGGTTGCGGTGTCGCCTTCGTCGACTACGACAACGACGGCTGGCTTGACGTGGTCGTGCTCACCGGTCAGCGCCGGACCGGGCCCACCCCGCCGGGCGCAACAATCCGGCTGTATCACAACAACCGCGACGGTACGTTCCGCGATGCGACGGCAAAGTCCGGCTTGGGACGAACCGTCTGGGCCTCCGGTATCACCGTCGGCGACTACGACAATGACGGTTTCGATGACATCTTCATTACGTGCTGGGGCCAGAACATACTGTTCCACAACAATGGGGACGGCACTTTCTCCGACGTAACCGAAAAGGCAGGACTGTTGCATCCCGGCGTTCGCTTCGGTTCGGGCTGCACCTGGATCGACTACGACCGCGACGGCAAACTCGACCTTTTCGTGGCGCAGTACGTGGTGTTCGACGAGGCGAAGATCCAGCCCCGCGGCAAGAATCCGGCCTGCAACTGGAGGGGTGTTCCGGTGTATTGCGGACCCGCCGGACTTCCGCAAGACCGTTGCCGCCTCTATCACAACAATGGGGACGGCACGTTTACGGACGTCAGCGAAGAGTCGGGCATCCTGGCCGCCGGCGCGGGCTACGGACTGACCGCTGTCGCGGCTGATTTCGATGGAGATGGATGGCCAGACATCTACGTAGCCTGCGACAGTTCTCCCAGCCTGTACTTTCGTAACAACCACGACGGCACGTTCACAGAGAGAGGTCTCGAGAGCGGTGTCGCACTCAACGAAGACGGCAAGGAACAGGCCGGCATGGGTCTGGGTATCGGCGACTTCGAAGCCGACGGACACCTTGACATTTTCAAGACGCATTTCAGCGCCGATACCAATGTTCTGTACCGCAACAACGGCAAGGGATCTTTCCGTGACGTCACTGTCCGGTCGGGACTGGGCGTCGAGACCCGCTTTGTTGGCTGGGGGGCTGCCATTCTGGACTTCGATAATGACGGGCTCCCCGACATCTTTTTCACCACGGGGATGGTTTCTCCGGAAGTGGAGAAAGAGATCCCCGACGTACCTTACCGAACTCCCAGCGTCCTGTTTCGGAATCTCGGCGGCGGGAAGTTCGAGGAACTACTGGATCTGGCCGGGCCGGCGATGAAGGAATTGAACTCCAGCCGCGGTGCGGCGTTTGGCGATTTCGATAATGATGGCGATATCGACATCCTCATCATGAACATCAACGAACCGCCTTCGTTGTTCCGTAACGATGTCACCGGCAGGAACAACTGGTTGAAGGTTTTGTTAATCGGCACGGAGTCGAATCGGAGCGCTATCGGGGCACAGGTGACGGTGACGTACGGGGCGAGGCGGCAGCTTCAGGCCGTGATGGCGCAATCGTCCTATCTTTCTGTCAATGACCGCCGCCTTCATTTCGGGTTGGGTCGGGAAACCAGCGCCGCGCTGGCCATCCGGTGGCCGAATGGCCGCGAGGAAAAGATCTCGGACGTTGCTCCGAATCAGCTGGTGGTGATCCGCGAGGGCTCGGGCATCATCCGCCGCGAAAGCCTGCGCGGCGTGCAAGCCAAATAGCCGGTGATGGCCATCATTAAGGAAGATGCTCAGATGCATTTGCAATCAGCCAGCCGGTTCGATAGACTGCCCTGCGAGGAAGTCGCCAGATTTCAACGCGTGCCGATCAGCATTTCCAGGAACGAAGCGGTTCGCGAGCTGGAGCTGAAGCGAGATTGCTGATTCGTTATTGAATCCGCCCCTGTTCGGCTGCGCTGCTTTTTCTTCGTTCAAATTCACGGCTCGTCTGAGGATTCAATATGTTGTCTCCAGTGCGTTCAAGAATATTAGTGGTTTTCGCGGGCGGCCTTGCCCTGTTTGCCATCATGACCAGGATGGAGGCTCAGGCACCCGCGGCCGCAGCGGCGGGCCGAGGTGCCGCGGGGCGTGGTGGCGGACGCCTCGGTCGCTTCAAGGTCTACACTCCGGAAGCAGTGAGCCGGGGGCTGGCGGCCTACAACTCCAGTTGCGGCTATTGTCACGGCGAACGCGGCAAAGGTGGCAAGGCGGGGCCAGATCTGATTGCTTCGGTGACCACCCTTCACGACGAGGACGGTGTCGAGATCGCGAAGTTCGTGAGAGGCGAGCAGCACGCGAAGGCGGGCAAAGTTGACGCTACCGATGCCCAGATTGCCGATATCGCCTCGTACCTGCATTCACGCGTGATCTACGCTTCCGGACGGGGTGACATCCGAATGGCGGAAGTTTTGGTGGGTAACGCGAAGGCCGGCGAGCAGTACTTCAATGGAGCGGGCGGCTGCAATAAATGCCACTCCCCGGCGGGCGATCTGAAGGGCGTGGCCGGCAAATACGACGTCGCCACCCTGCAGGAAAGGCTGGTGATGCCCCGGGCAGGCCGAGGCGGCTTCGGACGCGGGGCCACCGCTCCCAACCCAACCGCACCGTTCGCCACGGTCACTTTGGCTTCCGGCGAGGCTATCAAAGGCGCGCCTTTGCGGGTGACGGATTTCGACGTGACGCTGCGACTGGCGGACGGCTCCACGAAAACATGGGCACGCAATCGAGGCATTCCTAAAGTCGAGATCACGGATCCCCTGCAGTCACACATCGACATCATGACCAGGCTTGCCGATTCCGACATGCACAATCTGACTGCCTATCTGGCTGGGCTCAAATGAGGACGAGAATGAGTTCGAAACTCCCCTTCATGGCCGCTCTTGCCGGCCTGGCGACTACGGCACTGGGACAGACACTGCCATCCAGCGCGATTGTCCATCCGAAACCGGACAGCTGGCCCACGTTCCACGGCGATTATTCTGGCCGACACTACAGTCCGCTGAAAGAGATCAACGCAGCCAATGTGCACAACCTGACTTTGGCGTGGGTGAACCAAATCAGCATGACGCCTGGGGCGAATATGGGCGGGCCCGGACCGGCCCCCACTACCACAGGTTTTGCGAACACCCGCTGTGCGCCGCTGATGGTGGATGGCATTCTCTACATCACTGAACCGAACACCGTGCTGGCGATCGACGCGCGTACGGGCCGGGAAATCTGGAAATACACCTGGAAGGGTCTGCCGGCGTTCGCTCTCGGGAACCGAGGCGTGGGGATGTATGGCGACTGGCTGTTCTTCGAAACCTACGACAATCACCTGGTGTCCCTGGATATAAAGACAGGCAAGGAGCGGTGGAACAAGGAAATGGCGGACGTGAAGAGGGACTACTTCTCCTCTGTCGCACCGCTGGTAATCGGGAACCACGTGATTACGGGAGTGGGTGGTGACTTTCTCGATGTCCCGAACTACGCCGAAGCACACGATCCGGAGACCGGAGAACTGCAGTGGCGGTTCTACACCACGGCACACGAGGGCGATCCGGGTTTCAAAACATGGCCGAACAAGAACGCTGTGGAACACGGCGGCGGCGGCGTTTGGTACCCCCCCACCTATGATCCGGAGCTGAATCTGCTTTACATCCCCACGGGCAACGCAAATCCGGTGATGGCGGGGCAGAGCCGTGAAGGCGACAATCTCTACACAGCCTCAGTGGTTGCGCTTAACCCCGACACGGGCAAGATGGCCTGGTACTTCCAATACTCACCGCACGATACGCATGACTGGGATGCGGCACAGACCCCAATTTTGTTCGACGGAGTGGTTGACGGCAAACCTCGCAAGCTTCTGGGACAGGCCCACCGCTCCGGCCTCTTCTTCGTTCTGGACCGGACGAACGGCAAGAGTATCCTGACTTCGCCCTTTGTGGAAGGCCTGAACTGGTACAAGGGCATTGCGCCGAACGGTCAGCCAATCCGGGATCCGATGAAGGAGCCGCAGGTTGCAGGGGCGCTAACCTCCCCGAACTCTAATGGGTCGACCGGCTGGCCGAATGCAGCTTACAATCCCGACGCTGGTTTGTTTTACGTAGGCACTTCTCAGTCTTATACGATCTTCTACAAGACAGACACCGACGACCAGCCCGAAGGCTATTCAGGGGCGGAGCGTGGCGGTGCAACTCTGAAGACAGAACTGCGCGCGATCGACGTCAAAACAGGCAAGATCGCCTGGAAACATGCTACGAACATCGGTGCCCAGAGTCTTCTGACTACCGCCGGCAACCTGGTATTCGGCAGTGACGGTTCTGGTAACTTCATCGCTTTCGATGCAAAGACGGGTGACCCGTTGTGGCACGCCGGTCTTATCTCCAACCCCAGTAACGCTCCGATCACCTACATGCTCGATGGTCATCAGTATGTCGTGGTGGCGGGTGGAGAAAACCTCTACACGTTCCGGCTGCAGTGAAACACCCGGCAAGGTCAGCCCTGTTCCTGATGGGGCTGATGGCCCTGATCATTGTTCCATTCCTGATTTGGGGCGACCAGTTTACGCAGTTCACCGAAAGCAGGCTGGCCGCTCCACCTTCAACGCTTGTCGCCGTCGCGTTGTGCATCGCTTTGCTGGCCGCCGACGTCGTTCTGCCCATCCCGTCCAGCTTTGTATCGACGGCCGCAGGGTACCTCCTGGGGTTCTGGGGCGGTCTGCTCGCGTCCACGGCCGGGCTAACGCTCGGCTGCGCGATTGGTTACTGGATGGGAGCGCGACTGGGCGAGCCAGTGGCCAATAAGATGATCAACCCGTCCGATTTCGTCGTCATATCGGGGCGACTGAAGTCGAAACCGTTCGTGTGGCTGGTGCTGATGCGTCCGGTCCCGGTTCTTGCGGAGGCATCCTGCATCATTGCCGGTATCGTTCGCGTTCCGATCGCAGGCTACACTCTGTGGACGCTGGTCGCGAACATGGCCGTCTCGGTAATCTACGCGGCCGCCGGAAGCAAAGCCGTGTCTACCCTTTGGGCCTTTGCGGTAGCCATGGCGCTGCCCGGGGCAGGAATGCTTATCGCCCGGCTGACGCGAAAAGATCGGTCGACTCAAATCGTCCCTTAACGCCGGGCGCTGAGATCACAGGAGGACAATTCTTCCATGCTTACACCATCAGCTCTGGTCCGGCTGCGCTCGGTCGTGGTCATCGCTGGAGTGCTCGCAGCGGGGCTCGTCTTTTGGAGGTATGGGCTCACGGATCGCGCTCCACGGGCCTCTGGCGCACCTGTCGACCCAAAGCTGGCCGGATACGTCAAGCCCGGAGTGTGCGGGCAATGCCACGCGGCAATTGCGCAGAAGTACGCACAGACGGGCATGGGCAGATCTTTCTACCGCATGGACGCAAAGCATGCCGCGGATCACCTGATTGCGGCGAAGCCTTTCTATCACGAGCCTTCGAAGAGCTACTTCAGCATGTTGGAACGCGCCGGGAAATACTATCAGCGGCGCTGGCAGGTCCGGTTCGACGGCAAAGAGACCAATGTGGACGAGAAGCAGATTGATTTCGTCATGGGCTCGGGCAATCACGGACGGACTTACCTGCACCTTACGGCGCGCAACACTCTGCAGCAGTTGCCACTTGGCTGGTACTCCGAGAACGGGGGCTACTTCGCCATGAACCCCGGCTACGACAGGGCGTCGTATCAGGGGTCGACGCGCAACATCCACTACGAGTGCATGTTCTGCCACAACGGCTATCCAACCATTCCTGCGGGGCATGACGAGCCCGGGGCCGAAGCACAGTACGAGACCGTTCCCGAAGGGATCGACTGCCAGCGATGTCACGGTCCGGGGCGAGCTCACGTGGAGGCAGCGGGAAAGCCAGGCGCGAAGCAAGCCGATGTTCGGGCAGCGATCGTGAACCCGGCGCGGTTGTCCCCCGAACGCGAGATGGAAGTTTGCATGGCGTGCCATCTGGAAACAAGCAGCCGCAAACTGCCGCATTCCATTCAAAGAGTGGACCGGGGACCGTTCTCCTGGGTACCGGGGCAGGCGCTGGGTGACTTTCGGATTGCGTTTGACCGGGCACCGGGTAAGAACGATCAGTTCGAAGTCGCGATGGCGGCGTACCGTCTCCGCGGAAGCGAGTGCTATCTGAAGAGCGAAGGTAAACTTCGCTGCACTACCTGTCACGACCCGCACGACGTTCCGCGGGGTGAGGCCGCGACGACTCACTACAACCAGGTTTGCCGCTCGTGCCATGCCGGTTCTCTTAGCCCGGCGGCCATTCATTCGGCGAAGGCCGACTGCAGTGGTTGTCATATGCCACGCCGGCGTACCGACGATGCGGTTCACATGGTGATGACCGATCACCGAATCATGCGCCGCCCTCCCGCCGGGAACCTGCTGGCGGCTAAGGTGGAGCGGTACGAGTCGCCAGCTACGTCGTACCGGGGTGAAGTAGTCCCTTACTATCCTGAAAAGCTGCCTGCCACCGCTGACAACGATGTGTATACGGCCATGGCGCAAGTGATGGATGGCAGTAATCTTGCCGCTGGAACGCCACGCCTGACAGCATTGATCGGTAAGTACCCGGTGCCGACCGCGTATCACTATTCCACTTTGGCTACCGCCCTGCTGACGACCGGCGAACGAGAGAAGGCGATCTCTCTGCTGGAACTGGCGGCGAGTCAGACTTTTGCATCGGAGCTACTTCTGCTTCAATTGGGCAATGCTCTGCTGGAGGGTGGGCAGTGGGCCAAGGCAGAGGCGGCGTTCCGTCGCGCTAAGGACATGAAGGATGACGATGCCGCGGCTTGGGGACTTCTCGGGTGGGCACTCTGGCAGCAGGGCAAGGGGACCGAAGCCAGAGCTGCCATCGAGAAGGGTATTCAGCTAAACCCGGACCTTCCAGACCTTCACAACTACCTGGGGGCGATCCTCATGGGCGGTGGCGACGTGGCTGGCGCCGAACGAGCCTTTCGCGAAGGCATACGGATCGACCCGGGAGTTCCGGAGTGGCATGACAACCTGGCGAAACTTCTGGCATCGCGAGGGAATCTGGCCGAAGCGGCCTGGGAGTTCGAGCAGAGTATTGGGCTTAGCCCGGAGTTCCTGGCGGGCCGCCTGGATTACGCGAAGATGCTGGCCAACGGGAACCGCGCGCCAGAGGCCGAGGCGCAGGTTCGAGCCGCGCTGGCCCGCGATCCCAACCTGAACGAAGCACACGAACTACTCGGGTATCTGCTCTCCGCAAGAGGCGACCTGGCCGGGGCCGTCCGTGAGTTGCGGACGGTGCTTCGATCGAATCCGCAGGCGGGTCGTCCGCATTACGAATTAGGGCTGGCCCTGGGAAGAATGGGCCAGCGTGCCGCCGCGGCGGAGCAACTGAAGGCGGCCAGTGTGAGCAGCGATCCGCAGGCACGCGCTGCGGCTCTGGAGGTCTTGCGCAGGCTGGGTCGTTAGGCGGAGCTTCGATGACTGCGGCACACACGCAAAAAGGCCGCCCGTTTTGAGGCGGGCGGCCTTTTCGGTTGCGTTTGAGGAAGGTGGGCTAGAACTGAATCCGAGCTTCCAGTGACAGAATGCGAGGACCGCGCTCACCGGTTAGTGCGCCGATGTTTGCGTTGGTGTTGCGATAAGCGCCGAATGGCTGGCTGGAATCCACCGGAGCAAAGGTGAACGCGCTGTTAACACCAGTGAACTGCGTGTGATTGAAGACGTTGAACGCTTCCATCCTCACCTGGAGTGTGCGCCGTTCCGAACTGCCTAAACGGAACTTGCGGCTCACCGTCATGTCATAGTTCGCGTAGCCAGGACCGTACATAACGTTGATACCTGCGTTACCGCTGGTGCCGACCGCAGGAATGGCGAACGCTGCCGGATTAAACCAGAATTTGCCGTGGGGCAGTCCAGCGTTGCCGGCAGGTATGTCTTTAAAGGGATCTCCAACAACATCAATGCGGGTCTGAGTTGCAGAGGCGGAAGTGGTCGTATTGCTCTGGCTTGTAGTGCCCGAGATGTTGATGCCGTTCGTTGCCGTGAACGTAGGAGTGAAAGGAGCGCCGCTGGAGATGGTGGTGATACCCGACACGTTCCAGCCGTCGGTCACCGCGCCTACGTATCGCATGCCCATCTTCTTGCCGATTTTGGGGATATCGTAGGCGTAAGTGATCGACGCCAGGTGGCGGCGGTCAGAAGCCTGCGGACCCCAGTTCCGTTTGTAGTTGTCGGCCACGAGCGGGTCGTAGCCGGCCAGCGCGAAGCTGTGTGACCAGGTGTAAGCGGCGCTAAACAGGAAGCCGTTCTGCAAGCGGCGACGGACGGAAGTCTGCAGCCCGTCGTAGCGCGACTTCGAGCCGAACTGCAGGCTGTTGATGTCGCCGTAGCCGGGGAAGGCCGGTCGCTGGAAGGATGCCGGCAAGTGGTTCACCTGCTGGGTGGTCGCGTTGATGCCCTGCGTGGGATCGACGTAGGTGTTGAAGTCGCTGCCCAGCGGTACGGGGTTGAGGTTCACGCGGTACGGGCGGTTGAGGCCGTACGTTCCCTGATAGGACACGTCGATGACGGTTCCGAAGCCGATATTGCTTTGGATGCCGAGGCTGGCGGTGCGGTTCTGGGGAATGGCCGACGGGCCGGACCATTGCGAGATGTTAGGAGGACCAAAGAGGCCGCCCGCGCCCGCAACAGTGGAGATGTTGCCGTAGTAAACCGTGGGCGCGTAACCGACCGGCGGCTGACCAGACATGTTGTAGACCTGGTTGCCATCGAGGCGGTCAAAGAACATGCCCCAGCCGCCGCGAATGGCGGTCTTGCCGTTGCCGAACACGTCGTAAGCGAAACCGATACGGGGTGCGCCCACGAGGTAAGCGTTGGTGTAAGTGTCGTACGACGCGCCGTTCAGGCCAGCCACAACCATACCGTTGGCGGTGTTGCCGCTATTCGGAACGAACAGGCCGATGTTCGAAGCCGGAACCTGCTGGCCTGTGCTTGCATCGATGCCGACGCGATTTGTGCCGCTGCACGAAACGCTTCCATTCTTGCAGAACGGGGTGTAGAGGCGAGGTACAGCAGACTTGGAAAACTTCGAAGGATCGAGATACGAGAACTCCTTCAGCTTATCGATCTGCGGAGAGATGTGATAGAAACGGACACCGTAGTTCAGTGTCAGCTTCTTGCCAATGCGCCAATCGTCCTGGACGAAGAACTCGGTGTTCCAGTAGTAGGTGTCATACACGAAGTGCCCGCTGTTCTCCTGATATGTGGAGAAGTTGCCCAGCAGGGCGTTGGAGAAGCCATTGCCTGTGTTGAGCGGGTTGTTGGTGTCGTTGCCGAAGTTGTAGTTGCCGACATAGCTGGTGTTGCCGGGCTGCAATTTGCGGTTGTACTCTACGTAGATGCCTGCCTTGATGCTGTGGTTGGCCTTAATCCAGGTCAGGTTATCGGAGAACTGCTTAATGCGGTTTGTGTTGATGTAGTCGATGTCGCTGGGCGTGTAGCTCGGCGTGTTGAGCGGGATGCTGCCGAAGCTCATCTGCGGCAGGAAGCTGCCGTAGCCGTTCGAGCACTGGCAGGGTCCGGAAAGCATTTCGCCGCCTGGGCCAGGGCCAAGCGGATGCAGCGGGAAGAGGCTGGGCAGCGGTTGGCCCGACTGGGGCGTTCCGGCGGTGCCGTTGGCCAAAGAGCGAGCAACCTCGGCGGGAACAGCTGCGAAGTAGGCGAAATAGTTGTAGCTGAAATTGTAGGTCGCCTGATTCACCAACGTCGGGCTGAAGGTGTAGTTGACGGTGGCCACGTAGCCGGTACCCGGGTTCGGGTGCTGCTGGACGCCCTTGTTGAACTGAATGCCCTTGTAGTACTGCGCCTGATCGTCGTAGTCATGACCATAGCGGAAGAAGCCGTTCAGCTTGGAAGTTGCGTTGACGTCGAAGCGCACGATGTCGTTGCGGCGGGGGTGCGCACCGGAGGCTGACGTCTGGAAGTTGGCAGCCTGGTATTGCGCGGTGCCTGGGCCGAACACGGTGTTCGGGAGCGGGAAGAAGTTTAGGAGAGCTTGTCCCCAGCCGTTGATGCGGCTCTGCGGAATGATGTTTCCGGGGAACTGCGCTCCGTTGTTCTGGGGGTCGGTGATGCGGATCTGCGCGCCACCCTGAGCAATACTCTGCGAGAAGTCTCCCGCGCGTTCCTGTGCCGTAGGCATGGTGCGGGTCTGGGTCGCAAAGTTCACCAGCTGTTTGGTATATTCCTGCGAAACAAAGAAGAAGAGCTTCGTCTTGTTCTTGTTGAAGTATTTCGGAACATAGACGGGCCCGCCCAGGCTGAATCCAGCGATGTTGAACCGGTACCGGGGCACGGGAACACCGGTCTGGTTGTTGAAGAACTGGTTTGCGTTGAAGCCTTCGTGACGGTGAGTCCACCAGCCGCTGCCGTGGAACTCTTGTGTGCCGCCCTTCGTCGTAACGCTGATGGTCGCGCCGGAGTTCCGGCCGTATTCGGCAGGAGGGTTCGAGGTCAGAACCTTGATTTCGGCGATCGAGTCGATATTCGGTTCGAAATGCGCGAAGCAGTTGGAGCAGCCGGTGTCGATATCAGTCGCGCCGTCGACGGACATGCCGATGATACCTGTGTTGCCGCTGAAGCTCAGGCTGCCCAGAATGGCCCCGCCGGCGGCATCACGACCATTGTTTGTGTCGACGACTCCGGGCAGAGTCCTCATGTAGCTCATCATGTCGCGGCCTTTGATCGCGACCTGATTGAGTTGTGCGCCGTCAATAACGGCGGCGCGTTCGCTGGTAGCCGTCTGAACGGCGGCGACCTCGCTGGTCACGCTGATCGACTCGGTCACTTCTCCGAGAGTCAACGGCTGGCGGCCAAGATCGCGAGTCTCGCTCGACCCGATTTCAATCGTCTTGATGGTGAGGTTCTTAAAGCCTTTGGCCGTGATGTTGACGGAGTAAGTTCCGGCATAGATATTGGCTATCCGGAAGAACCCCGAGCTATCTGACGTAGCGGTGTTGACGGCGGCCGTTCCTGTGTTGGTCAGCCGGATCTCAGCAGCCGGGACGACCGACCCAGCGGGATCCGTGACGGTGCCCACGATCGAGCTGGTGATCGTCTGACCATACGCCACAGTGCAACAGCAAGCCAACAGGAACGCTGACCATGTGAACTTTCTGAAATGCATCTCTGTTCTCTATTCCCCTTTCACTCCGAAATCGGTCCAAATGGAACCGATTCCATATTTTGAGTGGAGCAATAATATATCAGCGTTCGGCTGGATGCAAGGGGTTACAGGGTAATGTCAAGGCAAAGTAGAAATGTCCCCTTTTGCTGGGGCTTGTGGAATTGCATGTTAAATTGCGTGTGCCGGTGAAGCGGAGACGGGCAATGCTGACGAGCAACCCCGTGAGGAATAGCCGGTCGGAACTCGTCGCGACGATGGGTAAGCGTGTTTGCTTCCGGCGCGCTTCTGGACCTGGCTCGGACCCGACCGGAACGCGGTAAGGCCGAGCCAGGTTTGTACGAAGCGTTGAACACATCGGAGCGATAGATTCCGTCATGCCTTGAAAACGCAACGTCGATCGGTCCACTCCAGTCGCTATCCCACTTGCCATATCTTTGGCCCCTTCTTCAGCTTCCTGTTCAACCGTCTTCCCGATCCGCTGATTCGATGGTTTGCCACGCAACCCGTGGATCACGGCCTTATCGCCGCGCTTCTTCAGCGAGGCAATCAGTCGTTTCACCTGCCGTACGCTCAACCCCAGCTCTTCGGCAGCCTGCCTCTGCGTGATCAGGCGCTTCTTCGCTTTGCGTAACGTTACAAGCCGGTCTGTATCCGCCTGCGTCCTCCAAGCCTGCAGGTTCCCTGGCGTATTTCAGAAAGCGCTCGCCCCGTGGTCGCGAACTTCTGAAGTTCTGTCTAACGTGTCGGCTCGCAGTCGCCCCACGCACGGGGGGAAAAGCGTTACGCTTGAAGGGCTGACGTTCCCGTCGGGCACATCGGCTGGCGGACGGTGTCAACACCGGAACCTGGAAGGGACGCGATGAAAACATCTGATGCAAAGAAGGATCGCCTGCGATCTGAGCAGAAGGCCCCGCTCAATACGCCCACGGATCTTAAACCCGATGCAACCCGGGACGTCGCGGGCGCTCTGAACGCGATACTTGCGGACGTGTTCGTGTTGTACCTGAAAACCAAGAACTTTCATTGGCACATGAGCGGACCGCATTTCCGAGACTATCATCTGTTGCTGGACGAACAGGCGGATCAGATCTTTGCGATGACGGACCCGATTGCGGAGCGTGTCCGCAAGGTCGGAGGAACCACACTCCGATCTATCGGCCATATAGACAGGACCCGGCGAATCCTGGACAACGACGCCGATTATGTCGAGCCGGAGGACATGCTGAAAGAGTTGCGCGAAGACAATACGACGCTCGCCGCGCGTCTACGCGAAGCACACGATGTGTGCGATGAACATCGGGATATTGCGAGCGCCAGCCTCATCGAAGTTTGGATCGATGAAACGGAACGGCGGGCGTGGTTTCTATTCGAGGCAGGCCGTAGATCGGATTCGAGCGGGCACTAAAGGCGGGAGTGTGCGGCGAGTCGTGTCTCTATACCGGCCGGGCACGCGGACAGTCGGTAGGAGAGCTATTTGTCGTCTCTAATTTTGATCGATGCGTGGGTACTATCGCAGAATGGTTTGTTCTGCTATCCTCCACACCGGCATGAGGTCACGCGGTTGCGTACGGCGTGTCTGAAATCGCGTTTACAGAGAAAGAGGTCGCATGTCTCACCGGGTTGAGAGTACAGGGTGGCGGAATGGGACAGGTGTCGTCGCACGAGGTCGTCTTCGAAGCGAATTACGGCTATACGCTGGCATCTGGAGTAGTGCTGCGCCCGAACCTTCAATGCATCGTGCATCCCAACTCCCGGCACATGCCAACCTTCCCCCCCAACATTCCCAACGTCTTCGTAGTGGGACTACAGGTGAATGCGGCACTGGATGTCCTCTTGGGTCTGCCGCACCACTGATCGGACCGCGGCACTGACAGCGGTTGACTTCAAAGCGCGCCTTGGTGGTGCAAACAGAAGTCGAATTTATGATAAATTTCATAATTCAGGATGCGCCCGGCGGCGATCGACCGGTATCGGTCTTGTGCGCGAGAGAGCCGGTCGGAAGAATGCGTCTGTCCTTCCTTCTGAAGGATTCGGCGCCAAGGGAGGTTGTCTTGCCGACGCCCACCAGGATTGGAGGAGATAAGGTCGGGTCGGCGGGGTGGCTGATTGTGGGGCGTTCGGTCCGAACGGCTTTGGCGGCTGTCGCTCCGCTAAAGTTCGATCCTGGGCCTCCCGCTAAACGCCGCCTCGCGGGAGAAACGAAGGCTTCCGATGACGCAGCTGCGGCATTGATCGTTTCATGAGAGCGAAATAGACGATGAGCAGCGTTGTCCTGCTTTGCGGCAAAGTCTTCGACGGCGCTTCCGAGACGCTGAGCGGACCGATGGAGATCCTGGTTGAAAATAATCGCATCACAAGTATGGGGTGGACCGTCGAGCGGCCACCAGGCGCGGAAGTAATCGACCTTTCGGACAGGACCGTGAGTCCTGGATTCATTGACACTCATGTTCACCTCACTATGGATGCTGCTAATCTCGCCCGGCAGACTCTCGAATCCTCTGCGAGCAAGGCGCTGAAGGGACTGAGCCTTGCCCGCGCATACATGGCCTATGGGTTCACGACGCTACGCGATTTGGGCAGCGCCGACCCGGACTGGCCCACTATCGACCTTCGAAACGCAATCAACGCCGGAGTCGTGCGAGGGCCTCGGATCATTGTTGCGGCTCACATTATTAGTGCGAGTGCGGGTCATGGCGATTTGCGCGGCTTCTACAATCCTCGCTGGACACTGCCGGTTTCCACCATTGCCGATGACCCGGCGTCGGTGAAAGCGTTGGTCCGCCGCGAGCACGTTTTCGGCAGCGATTGGATCAAGACAACAAACACAGGTGGCTACTTCAGCCCCGGCGATGATCCGGCGCGCGTAACGTGGTTCGATGACGAGATGGAGGCGCTTACTTCGGCCGCTCACCAACTCGGCATGCCCGTCGCTGTTCACACGGGTGCCGCTGAAGGATGCAAGCAGGCGATTCGTTATGGTGCCCGAAGTCTTGAGCATGCGTACCTGATCGACAACGAAGGGCTGGCGATGGCCATCAAGTCCGGAGTATACGTGGTACCCACCATGCAAATGACGCAAGAGGATCTGCGTTCGCTCCACGAGGGGACCCTGCCCTGCCAGGCGGTTTGGAAATTTCAGCGCGACAACGAAAAGATCGTGGCATCTCAGCGCTTGATTGCAGCGAGCAACGTGAAGGTTGCGTACGGCACGGATTGCGGTATGTTTCCCTTTGAACATGGCATTCTCGAATTTCAGGCAATGGTAGGAGCGGGATTGACTCCTGTCCGTGCCTTGAAGGCCGCTACCTGCGTCGCTGCTGAGATGCTTCAGCAGGCAGATCTTGGTGTGCTCGCCTCCGGGAAAATCGCCGACATTATCGCCATGCCGGGCGATCCGCTCGTCGATATTGCCGTTACTGCGAAGGTAGATCTCGTAATGAAAGAAGGAGCCATCTATCGGCGTCCAGGGCAGGAGCGCCATATGTAAAGATTCCAATATCGCGCAGTAGAGATAGTGGACCCGGATGCGGTGCCGAAGCTTGAACCGGGTACAGTGCGCGGTCCTGAAAGGACGTCTAAACTTTGAGGGCCAGGGAAACACGCCTCTCGTTTCGTAACTGGTATGCGCGAGGTAGAGATGGCAAAACGGTGGCTTTCCCAAGCGTGGCCGGTAACGTGACTTTATATGGCCGTTGACCAACAGATCCTTGTAAGTGAATTTCTGAAGGTGCTCGATCTTGTTGGCACTTTCGTTTTCGCAGTCAGTGGGGCAGTCTCTGGGGTGAAGCACAGAATCGATCTTTTTGGCGTGCTTGTACTATCTTTCGTCGCGGCCACAGCTGGCGGAATTGTGCGCGACGTGCTGATCGGTGCGATCCCGCCGGCTTCCATTCGCGACTGGCGGTATATCTCGCTGTCGCTGGTAGCTGGGTTGATTACATTTTTTTGGTACCCGCTCATTGCCAAAATGAAGAGTCCCGTCCAGATCTTTGATGCTCTGGGGCTGGGGCTCTTTGCTGTTTCCGGAGCTGGTAAGGCTATCGCCTTCCATCTGGGACCTGGCGCGGCGGTGCTAATGGGAGTTCTAACTGGAATCGGCGGCGGCATGGCGCGCGACGTGCTTGTCTCTGAAGTCCCCGTGGTCTTTACCGCCGAACTCTACGCAGTCGCGGCACTTGCGGGTGCGGCCGTCGTCGTCGTGGGTAACATGGTCTTCCCCAAGTCAGCCCCGGTTGCTGCTGTAGGTGGGATTGTCTGTGTTGTGCTGCGCCTCTTGGCCATTCGAAACGGCTGGAAGCTTCCGGTGGCGCAGCAGCCGGATTGATCTCTTCACCTCGACACGATAATCAGCCAGCCCAGGCGTCTTTGGTGCAGAATGTTAAGGCGATACGACACGCCTCGACGTGGCCAGTTCTACCGAGAGCATCGCGGAAAGCACTCGGCACGATCCCGTCGTTACTCACCTATCATTTCGGGTTTAAATTTCCGCGCCCGCGAGTTGCTGGCTTATAGATCTTCGCAGACTGCCAGCGCAATCAACGGGCAGTCGGCCAAAGCACCGAAGTTCCTGCTAAGTGGTTGATTATATGGAGCGGGAGACGGGGATCGAAACCGCGACGTCCAGCTTGGGAATCTGGTCGTGGATTGCAAAGAAAGAACATTTGTGTCCATGGCGGTAAATACTGAACATAGAAACCACCATGGTTTCAGCACCTTCTGCTTTTGCCCTGCAGTAACGAGAAGGCACCTTGCTTTGAGCTTCCGATCCACCCACCCTGAAATCCTCGCCTGACGACTCATCGACCCTGTCGGTGAGGTGTATGCGAGTTGAGTCTTGAACAGCAAATTACAAATTGCAGGCAGGCAGACGGCAGCGAACCATCCCGATGGATTGCAGTCTGCAGAAGTCGGTTGTTGCCAGCCTTCCTGACGACTTCATTTGGTCGAAACAGAAATTGCGGCGAGCCGAGGCGATAGCGTGCGTCCGGATCAAGCGTCAGGAGGCGACGCAGAGCCCAGGGTTCGCATCGCGGCCCTTCGTCCTGTGTGGTCTTCCGGTCAAGAAGCCCGCGGCGGGCCAACTCCTTCATGAGAGGCGAAATGGCCACTTTCAGCTTCAGGTGACCGGCCATCCGGCCTATGGCCTCCCGTGGGGCCAGGATCGGCTCGTTCCAATCGTTCTGGCAACACTGGCGATTCGGCAGCAGCGCCGGACGATTCAGTTTCGAAGCGCGGCAGAGATGCTGGACTCCTTCGGAATGCAGCAGGGCGGAACGCAGTACCGTCGGCTGGTTGCCGCTTTCCAGCGGATCTTTGGCGCCACGATCTTCTTCGGTACCGAGTCACAACGCGAGAAGGCTGCCGTTGTCCACTGCGCCCGCTTCAATTTCATGAGTGAAGCGCGCATCTGGT
>JAOAPO010000375.1 GCA_025462945.1 Bryobacterales bacterium | reverse complement strand
GACGCGCTCCATCTTGTCCCGCATCATCCACATCACGTGGTAATTGCCTTCGCCAATGTCGAAGCTTCCCTGCAGGTACGCGTCGCCGCGCGCTTCGTCGTCGATCTCAGGGACGGTGTAGCGCTGTGAGAAATACACCGGTGAATCTTTGGCCGTGTCGGAGACGACCTTAAGAACGATGGTGAGATTCCCGCCTTCGCCAGCCACTTCGCGCAACGGAAGCGTAATGTCGTAGCCACTGTGGAACTTCAGGTCGAAGCCAAGCATGGGCTTCACCGAAGTCACTGTACACGGGAGGTCTTTCTTTACGTCTTCGATCTCAAGGACGGCGGCATCGCTCGTCAGCAGCCGGGCGCCGCTTCCGCCCGAGCTGGCGGACATCATGCTCTGAGAGAATGCCTGAGGCGTGACGCTGCATACGACCAGCGCCAAAAATGAGAGGCTGCGCCCGCGGCGCAACTGTGGTTGAGAAGCTCTGTCGCTCAAAACCACTTCGGGTAACTGCCGGAAACCCGCAATCATTGCAATCGTTTCCCCCTCGGGAAGATGAAAACTATGCTACACCCGAAGCTATCGGCTGCAAAAGGAAATTTGCTTATGGACCGCATCGTAAATTTCCCAGCTGTGGTTCGGTCGCCACTCACCAAAGCAACTCAGTCACCAATCCCGCGCGTTCGGCTCCGTCGTCGATAATAGCCTTAGGGCCTTCCTCTAAACATGAGCTTCTTCATGGATCGCGAAAAAGATCAGCCGGACCACGTACAAACCGCCGTCGACGCCCCCCCAGGTGCAATCGTCAGCGCCGACGTTTTCCGCGATCAGCGCATTCCTCCGGGCCAGTCACGCACGAAAAAATGGCCAGTCCTCGATGCCAGCGGACCACCGAAGATCGACCTCACCACCTGGAAGCTTCGGATCTTCGGAATGGTTCGACAGCCGGTTGAACTCACCTGGAACGAATTCCTGGCCCTGCCGCGTGTGACCGTGTTTTCTGATTTCCACTGTGTCACTCGCTGGAGCCGGCTCGGCAACGTGTGGGAGGGGGTCTCCACCAAAACATTGCTGGATCTTGCCGGGGGTCCCTCCGAAGGCGCAGCGTTCGCGCTGGCCCACGGCTACGACCTGGGTTTTACCACCAATCTGCCCCTGCCTGATCTGCTCTCGGAGGACGCCCTGATCGCCATCAACCACGACGGCCAGCCGATCTCAACGGATCACGGTGGTCCCGCTCGACTGGTTGTCCCGCTGCTCTACGCCTGGAAGAGCGCGAAGTGGATTTCCGGCCTTGAGCTTCTGCCTGCCGACCAGCCCGGCTTCTGGGAAAGCAACGGCTACCACATCCGCGGGGACCCCTGGTCTGAAGAACGGTACAACTGGTAGCTTGATGCGAAGTACCGATCTCAGTCGCCGAAGTCTGTTCGCCGCCACGTTTGGCACCGCCCTCGGGTCTGCCGCATGCAGCCGGGCGCTGGCCACCCGCTACTTCGGCTGGCTGTTCGTGGCCAGCGCGGCCGATAAATCGATCACAGTCGCCGATCTTTCCGAGTTCCGTCGTGTAACGAATATCCCGCTGGGGGAAACTCCGGCGCAGTTGCTCCAGACGCGTGGCAAGGTCTTCGTAACGTGCCCCGAGGCCGGGCTCCTCATCGAAATTGACAAGGGGCAATTCCGTCCCGGCGCTAAGCTTGCCATGCCGGGACGCATCGCGAATGCGGCCGTCGCCGATAGCGGGCTGATCGTCATTGCAACATCCCAGCCGGCGACGCTCGTCCTGGTCGACCCCGTTTCCCGATCAATCAGATATAAAGTCGCCCTCCCCTTCGACCCCGCAGTCCTGGACATCAACGGAGAGGTCGTCGCACTCGCCTCCGAATCATCCGGCCAGCTCATGCGTATATCGCTGAGATCCGGCGGCGTTCTGGGCATCTCGCAACTGGGCGAGCCCTGTGGCGCCCTGCGGTTCCGCAAAGACGGGCAACTGATCCTGGCGGGGTTGCCGCGATCCAGGCAGCTCGTCACGCTCGACGGGCAAACCGGCGCGCTGCTGGCCCGCCTGCCCCTCCATTTCGCGCCCGGCAGATTCTGCTTCAACGCGGATGGGGGCCAGATGTTTGTGATCGCAACGGGAGAAGACTCCGTGGCCATCGTGAGCCCGTTCCAAAATCAGATTGATCAGACCATCGTCGCGGGCCGACAGCCCTATGCGATGGCGGTCTCGGCCACTCGCAACCTGCTGCTGATTACCAACCCGGAGAGCGGCGATCTGACGATCCTCGACATCGAGACCCGGAAGCTGGCCGCCTCTGTGCATGTGGGCGGTGAGCCCGGCGAAGTCCTGCTGACGCCCGACGAGGAGTACGCGCTGGTATTGAGCCGCGACTCCGGGGACGTCGCCGTCGTCCGCATGAAGACCGTGCTCGACAGGGCGAATCGCACCAAACCGATCCTGACGATGTTCCCGATGGGCTCGTCGCCGCAATCCGCCCTCGTCATCCCTCAGGACGTTTAGCCGTCTACGCCAGCGCGAGGTTGGGTTCGGCGGCAGCACTGAGATCCGCAAACTCGCCGCGACGGAACTTCGGGAACGCAGCGGCCGCGATCATCACCGCGTTGTCGGTGGACAGCGCAAACGACGGGAAGTGGACGGGCAGTCCCATCGTGCCTTCGTTTACCGCCGCTCGCAAGCCCGAGTTGCACGCCACGCCGCCCGAAACGATCAGCGCCCTCACGCCGTCTGTCCGCTCTGCAGCGGCTTCGGCATGGCGCAACAGCTCCTCAACAACCGTGCGCTGGAAGCTGGCGACGAGATCGAGAGTCGGCTGCGGAGTCACGGCCAGCCACTGGTCGGCAGAGGGACGAGGCGTGTCGCGAAGCAACGCCCGACGTACCCGAATTTCGTCGGTCATATCGCGGCTGTCTACCCACCGCAGTACCGCCGTTTTCAAACCGCTGAAGCTGAAATCGAGAGTGTTCCCCTTCATCTTCGCGAGCGTAAAGCGAACTGCCCGCGGATTACCGTGAGGTGCGAGAAGATCGATGACGGGTCCGCCCGGATACCCGAACCCCAGCAGTTTGCCCACCTTATCGAAGGCCTCGCCGGCAGCATCGTCACGCGTTCTGCCCAGCAGGTGGTAGGTGCCGGCCTGCTTCGCTTCGAAAAGGTGCGTGTGGCCGCCGCTGACGATCATGGCGAGGGCAGGGAACTCGACGGGCGTACCCTGCAGAGCCGCCTCCAGGATCACCGCGTGGATGTGCCCTTCGATGTGATTGACGGTAATGAGGGGTTTACGAGCCGCGAAGGCCATGGCCTTCGCGTAAGTCAGTCCGACCAGCAGCGCCCCCGCCAGCCCCGGGCCGCTGGTGGCAGCGATCGCATCCAGATGCGTGGGCTGCAGACCAGCCTGATGCAGAGCCTCACGGACAACCGGCACGATCGCCCGAAGATGTTCACGAGAGGCCAGCTCCGGCACCACCCCGCCATACTTCGCGTGGACCTCAAGCTGGCTCGCCACAACCGATGACAGGACCTTCGTCTCATCCTCAATCACGGCCGCCGCAGTTTCATCGCAGGAGCTTTCGATTGCTAAGA
>JAOAPO010000374.1 GCA_025462945.1 Bryobacterales bacterium | reverse complement strand
TTGGTGCGGTCGAACAGCGCACCCCAGGCTTCAAGCTCATGCACCCTGGCCGGAGCCTCCTGCGCATGCAGTTCAGCCATGCGCGCGTTGTTCAGGTACTGGCCGCCACGCATCGTATCGGCAAAGTGGACACGCCAGCTGTCGCGATCGTCCACATTCCCCATCGCCGCGGCCACACCGCCTTCGGCCATCACCGTATGCGCTTTCCCGAGGAGAGACTTACAAACGACCACGACTTTGACACCGCTCGAGGCAGCTTCAATCGCCGCGCGCAATCCCGCCCCGCCTGCGCCGATCACGAGAACGTCGCAGGCGTGCGTCTGATATTCAATCATTTACAGAAGTCTCCAGTCGGACCAGATGCCCATAGAACAAAGGCGCACGTAGATATCGGCGAAGCCCACAGAGAACAGGCTAAACCAGGCCCATTTCTTGTGCTTCCCGTTGAGGCAGCTGACGCAGTTATAAAGCTTATGTCGGACAGGGTGCTTTGAAAGCTGATCGAGCGAACCGCCCGAAAGATGGCGGAATGCATGGCAGCCGAACACGTAGCCGCCAATGAGAATAACGTTGACGAGCAACACCAGCGAACCCACCGCGACACCAAAGTGCCCGTTGAACCAAAACGCCTCGACGGCGTCGACAGCGAGGAAAAACCAGACGATGTACGAGAGCCGGAGAAAGTACCGGTGAAAGTTCTGCGCCACCAGCGGCAACGTCTTTTCGCCGAGGTAACTCGTGCGAGCCTCACCGACTGAGCAGGCTATCGGGTCCAGCCAGAATGCTTTGTAGTAAGCCCCCCGATAGTAGTAGCAGGTGAAGCGGAAAAGCCCGGGAATCCAAAGGATAAACAGCGCGGGCGAGAAGGGAAGGAACGACGGAAACCAGGCTGGTTTACCGTCGACGTGGAACCACGCGTGAGGCGAGGAACCGAAGATCTCCGGCGAGTAAAACGGGGAGATGTAAGGGCCGAACGTGTAGTGATCACCCTGAAATGCGGCCCACGTCGCGTAAACGATGAACGCCGAGAATCCGAGGAACACCAGCAGCGGTTCGAGCCACCAGTGATCGCGGCGCGATGTAGCGCCAAACCTGCCATTTCGCCAGATAACCTGAGGAGCCGCCATCCACACACCCCGCCTCCCGGTGAGGTGGTGACTAAACTATCACAAAATCGAGCGTCGCTCAGGTGGCCCTGACTTCAAATTCCGGGAGGATCATCTAAGGTTAAGAAATGAAATCACTCACGGAGCTTCGCGCCTGGCAAGAACTCGAACAGCACGCGACGGAAATGAAACCACAGCATCTGCGCGATCTGTTCGCAACGGACACGGCGCGTGCCCAGCGGCTCGCACTGGAAGCAGAGGGCCTCTTCCTCGATTACTCCAAAAACCGCATCACCGGTACGACTCTCTCACTTTTGTTGCAACTGGCGGCGGAGTCCGGCCTGCGCGCCTCGATTGACGCCATGTTCCGCGGCGATCAAATCAACATCACCGAGAAGCGTTCTGTTCTGCACACGGCGCTGCGTGCTCCGCGCGACAAGCAGATCATGGTCGAAGGCGTCGATGTCGTCCCGCAGGTTCAGGAGGTGCTGGATCGCATGGCCGCCTTCGCCGACCGGATCCGTCTGGGTGACTGGCGCGGGTTCACGGGTAAGCGCATTCGCAACATCGTGAACATCGGTATCGGTGGCTCTGACCTCGGCCCGGTGATGGCCTATGAGGCACTGCGTCACTACAGCCTGCGCGACCTGCGCCTGCGCTTCGTCTCGAACGTGGACGGCACGGACTTCGCGGAAGCAACGTGGGATCTGGATGCCGGCGAGACGCTGTTCATCGTCGCTTCGAAGACGTTCACGACGCTGGAGACGATGACGAACGCGCGCACCGCGCGAGCCTGGCTCCTGGGACAGCTCAACGACGAGAAGGCGGTTGCCAGCCACTTCGTTGCTGTCTCGACGAACGCGGCGAAGGTCTCCGAATTCGGCATCGACACCGCCAATATGTTCGGCTTCTGGGACTGGGTCGGGGGCCGGTATTCCATGGACGCGGCGATCGGTCTTTCGACCATGATCGCGATCGGTCCGGACAACTTTCGGGCGATGCTGAGTGGCTTCCACTCGATGGACGAGCACTTCCGGACCGCTCCTTTCGAGGCGAATCTTCCAGTGCTGATGGCGCTGCTGACGATCTGGAATACAAATTTCCTCGGCGCCGGGACCATTGCGGTGCTCCCGTACGATCAGTACCTGAAGCGCTTCCCCGCCTACCTGCAGCAGCTCACCATGGAAAGCAACGGCAAGCATGTGACACTCGCGGGCGCGCCGGTCAAGTACGAGACGAGCCCGATCTATTGGGGCGAGCCGGGCACCAACGGACAACATTCGTTTTATCAACTCATCCATCAGGGCACCCGGCTCATACCCTGCGACTTCATTGGCTTTGCGAAATCCCTCAACAAGCTCGGCGAGCACCAGGACATTCTAATTGCGAACCTGTTCGCGCAGGCGGAGGCGCTGGCATTCGGCAAGACGGCCGATGAGGTCCGCGCTGAGAAGACGCCGGAATGGCTGGTGCCTCACAGGACCTTTGAGGGCAACCGACCCTCAAACATGCTGCTGGCCGAGCAGTTGACCCCGGAGATCCTCGGCAAGCTGGTCGCTCTCTACGAACACAACGTCTTCGTGCAGGGCATCATCTGGCAGCTTGATTCCTTCGACCAGTGGGGCGTAGAACTCGGCAAGGTTCTGGCGGTTCGTATCCAGCCGGAGCTGACGTCGGCTGGAGCACTCAACCACGACAGTTCCACGAATGCGCTGATTGAGCGCTATCGCCGCATGCGCTGACCGGCAGGGGTCCATCGTCTGATAGATAATTGCCTGAGAGGCAGGCAATGAACACCAACGATCGCCGAGACATTCTTAAGCTGGGCGCAGCCGCCTTCACGACCGCCATCTTCACTGGCAACGTGAAGGGCGCGAACGACCGCATTCGGGTTTCGTTCATCGGCACCGGACGCCAGGGCCAGGGCAACATGGGCTCGGCAATGGCTCACCCTGAGGTGGAGATCGCGTCTGTCTGCGATGTCTACCAGCCCAACCTTGAAAAGGCTCAGGCCCGCAGCGCGCGGGGCGCAAACAACGAGTCCGGCGCGCGCACGCCAGCGAAAGGCGTCAAAGACTTTCGCGAGGTCCTCGCCGACAAGTCTGTGGATGCGGTTTGTATCGCCACGCCGGATCACTGGCATGCTTACATGACCGTGGAGGCCTGCAAAGCAGGCAAAGACGTTTACGTCGAGAAGCCTGCTTCGGTGACGATTGAGGAAGGCCGAAAGATGGTACAGGCTGCGCGCAAGTACGACCGCGTGGTGCAGGTGGGGACGCAGCAAAGGTCGGGCGTCCACTTCCAGAAGGCGACGAAGCTGGTACATGACGGCATTATCGGCAAGGTGACGTTCATCCGCACCTTCAACTACGGCAACGCCGCGCCGGAAGGAAGGTATCGGCACTCCCCCCGACTCCGCGCCTCCCACAGACCTCGACTGGCAGATGTGGCTGGGGCCCGCGCCCGAGCGGCCGTTCAACAAGAACCGCTTCGGCGTGGACCCGAATGCGTTTTCGCATTTTCGCTGGTTCTGGGATTACGCGGGCGGCATGATGACCGACTGGGGCGTACACGTTCTCGACATTGCGCAGATGGCCTTCGATGAACTGGCGCCGCGCTCGGTGACCGCGCTGGGCGGCAAGTATCGAATCACGGACAATCGCGAAACCCCGGATACGCTGCAGGTGACGTATGAGTATCCGAATGGGATGATCGCGACCTACGAGAACCGGATGTTCAATGCGAACGCCCTGTACGGCGGACCGCTGGCGGGCAGAACGTATGGCACCGTCTTCCATGGGGACAAGGGGACCCTCTTTGTGGATCGTGCCAGTTATGTGTTGCTGCCCGAAAAAGGCAGCGGACTGCAGGAGACGACTGTGCAAAGCTCGAACAATCACGGCCGCGACCACTGGCGCAATTTCCTCGACTGCATCAAGAGCCGCCAGAGGCCGAACAGCGATGTCGAAATTGGGCACCGCTCAACCTCCACGGCTACGCTGGGGAACATCGCGCTGCGTACCGGGCTGCGCATCGATTGGGATGCAGCGAAGGAAGCGGCTGCACAGCCGGAGGCGAAGCCACTGCTGGAATACAAGTACCGCAAGCCGTGGGAACTGAAAGTATGAAGCGCCGTCTCGCTCTTGCGCTGCTCGTCGCAGTGTCCGCGTTCGGCCAGGCACCGCTGTTCTGGGTCCACGCGTCGGATCCTCAGTTCGGCATGTTCACCGGGAACAAAGATTTCCGGCAAGAGACCGCCAATTGGGAGTTCGTGATCGCGAACGTCAACCGGTTGAAGCCGGCCTTTCTTATCGTCACGGGCGACCTCACGAATCAGGAGGGCAACACTGCGCAGATCGCCGAGTACAAGCGCATCAATAGAGCGCTGGACCCCTCCGTTCATCTTTACAGTGTCGCGGGCAATCACGATGTCGGCAATGACCCTACCCCGGAGACCCTCACCGCCTACCGCAAGGCCCATGGCGCCGATTACTACTCATTCCGGGAAGGCGTGGTGTACGGGATCGTTCTTGACTCCAGTCTCTTCAAGGCGCCCGCGAACGTGATGGATGAAGCGGCAAAACAGGAACGCTGGCTGGAAGCCGAGTTAAAGAAGGCAGAGACGGCTGGTGCCATGCCCGTGGTGTTCCAGCACATCCCCTTCTTTCTGGAGAAGCCTGACGAGCCTGACCAGTACTTCAACATACCGATGGAAACGAGGCTCCGCGTGCTGGGCCTGTTGAAGCGGTACGGTGTTGGCTACGTTTTCGCGGGACACCTGCACAAAAATTCCTTTGGCAAGG
>JAOAPO010000371.1 GCA_025462945.1 Bryobacterales bacterium | reverse complement strand
CCCGAATTGTTGTGCTGCAGGACGACGTGCTGGAGATGACCGCAGGCAGTCGAACGCTGCGTATTCCCTGGCGGGACATCAGCAACCTGGAGTACGGGATGCGGGTCAGTCGGCGGTATGTGGAAGCCGTGCTGATCTCACCAATCTTTCTTGTGGCCAAGCGGCGAACGCACTATCTGACTATCGGTTACGTCGACAGCGACGCGAGGCCGCAGGCGATGGTCCTCGAGGTCAATAAGGACAATATCCGTGCACTGCTGGTTTCCATCGAGGCGAAGTCCGGCAAGCGGATCGAATACCAGGACGAAGAGGCGCGGAAGGCAGGGCGGGGATGACTTCAGTGATTCTTTTGCTGCTGAGCTGCGGCGCTATTGAGATCCAGACCAATGAACCAGCTCTCGCACGAGTACGGCGAATCTATGTGGATCAGCTCGGGGGCGGGCGGGTCTCTGACCAGATGCAGGACATGATCGTCGCTGCCGTCCAAAATACCGGACTTTTCGTCATCACCGAAAACCGGGAACGGGCGGACGCGATTCTCAAAGGCTCGGGCGACGAGACGATCTTCCATGAGGTCCACGCGACTTCTGATTCCATCGGCTTTCGCGCCGGCGGTGGTGCCAGTTCCAGCAGCGCCGCGCAGAGTGCTCGCTCCTCGTCCAGACAGACCCTTTCTGCCGGAGTGACCGACAGCGAATCCAGCCGCAGCGACGAGCGCCGTCGCGAAGCTGTGGCCTCGGTCCGTCTTGTGGATACACAGGGCGACGTAATCTGGTCGACGACCCAGGAGAGCCAGGGGGCGAAGTTCCGGGGCTCTATGTCCGATGTGGCGGACAAGATCGCCCGTAAGCTGGCCGAAGAGACGCAACGCGCGAGGCTCGAGACACTTCGCCCGCATGAACTGAAGCCCGGCATCCAGAATGCCGCCACGCCGAAGGCTGGAGCGCAAGGGCAGTAGAAGTCTGGCGTGCGCGCTAAACTGCTTTCGGTACCCTGATGAAGCAGATACGCCGTGTCGCCGTTCTTGGAGCAGGAACCATGGGTTCCCGCATCGCCGCTCAACTCGCTAACGCGGGTGTCCCCTCGCTGCTGCTCGACCTCGATGCAGCGACTGCGAAAAAGGGTCTCGATGCGGCCCTGAAGGGTCGGCCCCCGGCCTTCTTTGTCCCGACGAACACCCGCCTGATCACAACGGGCAGTTTCGACGCGGATATCGAAAAAATCAAAGACTGCAACTGGATTATCGAAGCCGTTTCCGAGAATCTGGTCATCAAGCGAGCCCTGTATGACCGGATCGTTGCCCATCGCTCGGCCGGTTCGATCGTCTCCACGAATACCAGCGGCATCCCTCTGGCTCAGATCGCCGAAGGCTATCCCGATGAGTTCCGCCAGCACTTCCTCGGCACGCACTTCTTCAACCCGCCGCGCTATCTTCACCTCGCCGAAATCATCCCCGGCCCTGCAACCCGACCGGAACTCCTCAGCTTCATCGGCGACTTTTGCGACCGCCATCTCGGCAAAGGCGTCGTCCCCTGTAAGGACACGCCCAACTTCATCGCCAACCGCATCGGCTCGTTCTTCGGTTCCATCGTCCAGCAACTCACGGTCGAGCACGATCTGACGATCGAACAGGTTGATCTGCTGACCGGCGAACTGATTGGTCTGCCGAAAAGCGCCAGCTTCCGGCTTCTCGACATCGTCGGCCTCGACGTCTGGGCGCACGTCACGCGAAATCTCCACGCGGCCGTTCCGAACGACCCGTCCCGAGATATCTTCGTTCTCCCCGACTTTCTCAACGAGATGATCACCCGAGGCTGGCTGGGCGAAAAATCCGGCCAGGGCTGCTACAAGCGCGTCGGCAAAGATCGCGAAATCCACGCCATAGACCGGAAGACGTTCGAGTATCACCTCGCCGACAAGCCCCGCTTCGCCTCGCTTGAGACAATCCGAAAAATCGAACCCATTTCGGATCGCCTGAAGGCCCTCATCGCCCTGGACGACAAGTCAGGCCGCTTCCTCTGGCAGGTTCTCAGCAGCCACATCGTTTACGCAGCCAACATGGTGCCGGAGATCTCTGACCGCATCGTCGAGATCGATCGCGCGATGCGGTGGGGCTACGCCAACACCCTTGGACCCTTCGAACTCTGGGATGCCCTCGGCTTCGAAGCGACTGCCCGCCGTATCGAAGCGGAAGGCCGGGCTCTGCCTGAAAACGTCCAGAAGATGCTCGCCTCGGGAGCATCTTCGTTTTACCGGGCAGCCGACGCCAACCGGCAGCCGAAGACCGAGTATTTCGACCTGGTTGGCACGAAATACGCGGAACTGGAACCGAGGCCAGGGATTACCGTCCTTGCCGACCTGAAACGAGCCCGCGGAGTCGTCAAAACCAACCCCGGAGCCTCCCTGATTGACCTCGGCGACGGTGTTCTCTGCGCCGAGTTCCACAGCAAGATGAACACGCTCGGGGAAGACACCTTCCGCATGCTCCAGGCTGGTCTGACGGAGCTCGAAAGCAATTTCGAAGCCATGGTGATCGCGAACCAGGGCGATAACTTCTCCGTGGGCGCGAATCTCATGATGGTTCTGCTGGCCGCCCAGGAAGGCGAGTGGGACGAACTAAACGCCGCCATCCACCGCTACCAGCAACTCAACATGGCCATTAAGTACGCGCCCAAACCAGTCGTGGCCGCCCCGTTTGGGATGGCTTTCGGCGGCGGCTGCGAAACCCCGCTCCACTCAGCCCGGATTCAGGCCTCGGCCGAACTGTACATGGGTCTGGTCGAGTGCGGTGTCGGTCTGGTCCCGGCCGGCGGCGGCTGCAAAGAGATGATCGCGCGAGGCGGCGACATCAAGAAGGTTTTCGAGCTGATCGGCTTCGCGAAAGCCTCCGCGAGCGCCCAGGAAGCGCGCGACTTCGGCTATCTGCGCGACGGCGACGGCATCTCGATGAACAAAGAGCGCCTGATCGACGACGCCAAACAACTCGCCCTTTCCCTCGTGCCAAACCACGCGCCCGGAGCTCCGCGAACAGACGTCACAGTGACTGGCAGCGAGGGCCACGCCCTGATGAAGATGGGTGTCTGGATGGCGCGGCAGGGCGGCTACATCACCGATTACGACGTTGTCGTCGGCGAAAAGCTGGCACACGTCCTCAGCGGCGGCCGGCTGACCGGCAGCCAGCAGGTCTCTGAACAGTACCTGCTCGATCTGGAGCGGGAAGCCTTTCTCAGCCTCTGCGGTCGTCCCGAGACGCAGGCGCGTATCCAGCACATGCTGAAAACCGGCAAACCTCTCCGCAATTAACGGCTGAGAGTCTTTTCCACCAGATCGCCCAGCTGCTTCGCGCTGAACTTATTGCCTTCCAGATTTGCCACGAGCCTGCCATCCCGCCCGATGATCGCGGTATGGAGCGAGTGGGTCAACAGCCCGTCATCTTTCCAGGCCGTCACTCCAAAAAGCCCGGTCACCCTCTCGATCTCTTTGGGCGCACCGGTGAGGAAATGCCATCGAGCCGCATCGGCCTTCCAGATCCCGCCGTACTGCGCGAGTTTGTCGGCCGTGTCATGCACCGGGTCGAAACTGATGGTGAGCAGCACCAGCTCCGACGTCGGGAAACGCTTGCTCAGCCGGTCGAAATTATTCGACAGCCGAAGGCAGTAGTCCGGCAAAGGGCAGCGTGTATAGACAAAAGTCACGGCCACCACCTTGCCGAGCAACGCCGCCAGCGACACCGCCTTCCCGGCCTGATCCGTCAGCTTGAAATCCGGAACCACCTCACCCGGCTTCACCGCCACCGGAACAGTCCCCGTCACCCGATCGATCAGTTCCAGACGCTTTGCCAGCGACGGATCCCGCTCCGCGCTGGCAAACGGTGCCTCCCGCACATTCTCGATCCACGACCGGCGCTGCTCCACTACCAGGGTGAAAGTCACGTTCGTCCCCGGCGGAAGACTCCGGCCGCGAACCTCGAACGGCATCGCCATCGCATCCATATAGCCGGGGATGGCTTCATGGGAAATCGTGAGCGTATGGTGCTCCGGGTCGGCTGCCACCACGAGGCCGCGACCCTCATACCGCGAAGCCGCGCCAGCCGAGACGCAAAGAGCCGCAAGTAAGCAGAGAAACCGCATCGTAATCAACATTGTTGCGCGAAACAGCTAAACTGGGTGGAAGCTCGCTTCGGATGAAAATCAAAATCTGCCTTGTGGTGTTGCTGGCCGCGGCTGCTTGGGCGCAACAAATTCCCCTCAGCATCATCGTCACGCCCACCCGGGGCGAGGCTGAGCGCGCGCTTGCGGCCCTGCACAACGGTGGCGATTTCGCGGAACTCGCCCGGGGCATCTCTGTAGACCCCACCGCCAGTTCCGGCGGTTACATGGGCGTCACGGACCCTGCCAACCTTCGCGCGGAACTCGGTGCCGCGCTCGCGGGTATCAGCCCCGGCAACCTCAGCCCGATCGTCAGGATTCCGTCCGGCTTCGCTTTCCTCAAGGTCTTGCAGTCTGCCCCCGGCGCGGCTGCTCCCCAGCAGGCCCGTCAGGCCGTGTCCGCCGCTGGCTCCGTTCGGCTCACCTACGACTACGCCGGATTCGCCGGTGCCCTCCGCGCCGTCGATAAAATGCCCAAACCCGCAGGCTGGGATCAGGACCTTTCCGCCGCCTGCAAAGTGCGCAACGAAGCTGTCCCGTTCGTGTTGGGCCAAATCACGCCTCTGCTCGCCAACCCGGCCATCGCCCGCGACGCCCACATGCTCGTCGGCGACCTGAACTCCTACCTGGGAGAGACCGCGGCCTCCGTAGAGCACTGGACCGCAGCCCTCAAACTTGCCGAAAGCAATGCTCCCGACCGCGTCCCGCAGATACAGGAGGCCCTCGGCGTTGCCTACCTGCAACGGGCCGGCCGCACTCTCTACGGGAGCTACGTCTTCCCTCGTTCGCTCCCTCGCACCAAAAACGCCGATCTCGACGAAGCCGCGAGGCGCTTCACCAGTTACCTGGAGCGCGAACCAGCCGACGGCGAAGTCCGCTGGCTTCTCAACCTCACCCACATGCTGGCCGGAACTTACCCGGCCGGCGTGCCACCGAAGTTCCTGATCCCGCCCGCCACCTTTGCATCGAAGGAATCCGCCCCGGCATTTCGCGACGTGGCCAAAGCAGCCGGGATCGAAAGGGTCGGCCAGGCTGGTGGCGCCATTGCCGACGACTTCGATGGCGACGGCCTGATCGACATCGTGATTTCGAGCGTGAACGACTGCGAACCCCTCCGCCTCTACCACAACGACGGCAAAGGCAAGTTCACCGACCGCGCGGCAGCGGCCGGGCTGAGCGAGCAAACCGGCGGCCTGAACGTGATCCAGACGGACTACAACAACGACGGCTGCCTCGACCTCCTCGTTCTGCGGGGTGGCTGGGAGTACGGTCGCCGCAAGAGCCTCCTGCGCAGCGACTGTAAGGGCACCTTTACCGACGTCACGGCGGCCAGCGGCCTTCTTGATCCCGTAACCGCCACCCAAACCGCCGCCTGGACCGACATCGACAACGACGGCCAACTCGATCTGTTCGTCGGCAACGAAAACGCCGCAGCCCAGCTATATCTCAACCACGGTGACGGCACGTTTACGGACATCGCGATGCAAGCCGGCGTGGCCAAGGTCGGCTATACCAAAGGCGTCGTCGCCGGCGACTGCGACAACGACGGCTACCCCGACCTCTACGTCTCCGCCCTCAACGGCCAGCACTTCCTCTACCGGAACAATCGCGACAAAACCTTCACCGACGTGACCAAAGAGGCCGGTGTGGAAGGCCCCTGGACGACCTTCGGGGCCATGTTCTTCGACTACGATAACGACGGCAATACCGACCTTCTGGTCGCCGGCTACGGCGTCTCCGTGGAAGACGTGATGAACGGTTATCTCGGCAAGCCGCAGCAGGGCGAATCACTCCACCTCTACAGAAACCTGGGCGGCTGCAAGTTTCGCGAGGTCACATCCGAAGTCGGCCTTAAGCGCGTCTTTATGCCAATGGGCCTGAACTTCGGCGACATCGATAACGACGGCTACCTCGACCTTTACCTTGGCAGCGGCAACCCGTCCTACGCCTCGCCCGTTCCGAACGTCATGTTCCATAACCAGGCGGGCAAGGCTTTTTCCGACGTTACTGCGGCATCGGGTACCGGCATCCTTCCCAAAGGTCATGGCATTTCGTTCGCGGACTTCGACGGCGACGGCGACGAGGATATTTTCGTCGTGATGGGCGGAGCAGTGCTCGGTGATCGGCAGCTGGCGAGGCTCTTCCAGAACCCCGGCAACACGAACGGCTGGATCAACCTGAAGCTCACCGGCACGCGCTCGAACCGTGCAGCCATTGGAGCCCGCATTCACGTCACCGCAACCTCGGGCGGCAAAACGCAACACATTTATCGCACCGTCAGCAGCGGCGGATCGTTCGGCTCGTCACCCCTCGCGCAACACATCGGCGTCGGTCCAGCTACCGCAATCGCGAAGATCGAGGTCACGTGGCCAGGCGAAACAACGGCCGAAACGTTTCCTCCAGTCGCCCTTCGGTCGACAGCCGTGCTGCAGGAAGGCAAAGGCACACGGTGAAGCTGCCGCTCCGGACCATGCTCTGTGCGGCGCTTCCTCTGCTGCTCCTGCAGGGCGACGGCCCCAAACTGAACTTCGTCGACATCGCCGCCCGCTCCGGCCTTGTCGCGGCCACCACCTTCGGTGGCAAGCAGAAGAAAGACTACATCCTCGAGGTGACCGGCACAGGGGCGACCATCTTCGATTTCGATGGAGACGGCGCGAATGACATCTTCATGCCGAACGGCACCACGATGGGGAGCGCATCCGCTGCGACGCCGTCTTTTCTATACCGTAACGACGGCAAAGGCCACTTCACAGACGTCGCGAAACAGGCAGGACTGACCCGCAGCGGCTGGGCACAGGCCGGCTGCGCGGCCGACTTCGACAACGACGGCGATACCGATCTTTTCGTCACCTACTACGGCCAGAACAGCCTTTACCGCAACGACGGCAAGGGTCATTTCACTGACGTTGCGGAAACCGCCGGTCTGACAACGCCTAAGCCTCAGTGGGGCGCCGGCTGCGCCTTTGTCGACTACGATCGCGACGGCTACGTCGACATCTTTATCTCCAGCTACGTGGAACTCGACATGAAAGATGCGCCGAGCCCGGCGAACGGCAAGGCCTGCGACTGGAAGGGTCTCCGCGTGATGTGCGGTCCCGTGGGCCTGCCGATGGGCCACAACAGTCTGTATCGCAACAACGGCAACGGTACGTTCACGAACGTCACTGAACGCGCCGGCATCCTCAAACCCGGCGGTCGCTACGGCCTCGGCGTCGTCGCCGCCGACTTCAATAATGACGGCTGGCCCGACATCTACGTCGCGTGTGACCAGACGCCGAGCCTGCTGTACAGCAACCTTCACGACGGCACGTTTGAGGAAATCGGCAGCCGCTCCGGAGCAGCCTTCAATGCCGATGGCCGCCTGCAAGCGGGCATGGGCGTCGCCGTCGCCGACTTCGAAGGCACCGGCTTTCTCGGCATCGCCAAGACGAACTTCTCAGGCGACCGCCCTTCGCTGTACCGAAACGAAAACGGCAACCTGTTCGAAGACATCTCAGAGCCCGCCGGCCTGTGGCGTCACCAGTTGCTCGGCTGGGGCATCGTCTTCACGGACGTGAACGATGATGGTCTTCCCGACCTCGCCATCGCCAATGGTCACGTCTACCCCGAAGTCACTGGGTCCGCAGTGGGTGAAACCTACAAACAAAAGACGCTGCTCTACCTGAACCGGGGGCAGGGCAAGTTCGAGGACGCAACCGCCGTCGCAGGGCCGGGCTTCGCGCCCATGCGCCCTTCCCGCGGCATGGCAGCCGGCGATCTCGACGGCGACGGCAGGCCCGAAATCATCGTAGTGAACATGAATGAACCGCCCGCGCTCCTGAAGAACCTCGGCCCACGAGGGAACTGGATTGCTTTCGCACTGGAAGGCAAAAAATCCAACCGGAGCGCGATCGGGGCCCGCGTCACGGTAGAAGCCGATGGCAGGCGCCAGATGCAGGAAGTCTCGAGCGGCGGCAGCTACTTCTCACAGAACTCCACAACACTCTACTTCGGTCTTGGAAAAGCGACAAAAGTGGACCGCCTGGAAATCAAGTGGCCCTCGGGCGAAACGCAAACCTGGACGGCTGTTCCCGGTCAGCGAACCGTGCGAATCGCAGAGGGATCTCAAAACGTCCAATAGGTTCGTGAGACAGTAGTTCGGGAGTTCGTTTATGCCAGAAGCAGTCATCGTCGATTGTTTGCGGACGCCGGTCGGTAAATCGGGGCGGGGAACCCTCCGAAACAGCCGTCCAGACGATCTTGCCGCCTTTGTAATCCAGGCGTTGCTCGAAAAGTACCGCCAAATCCCACCGGAAGAAATCGAAGATTTGATCCTCGGCTGTGCCGCTCCGGAAGGACCGTCGGGCAACAACATGGCGCGGATTGCAGCCCTCCGTGCCGGCCTTCCCGTCACCACCACGGGCGTCACAATCAACCGTTTCTGCAGTTCGGGCCTCCAGTCCATCGCGATGGCCGCCGACCGCATTAAAGCAGGCAGCGCTCACACCCTGCTTGCCGGAGGTGCCGAGTCGATGAGCATGATCCCGATGGCCGGGAACAAGCCCGCGCCGAACCCATGGTTCGCCGACAACTACCCGGAAATCTACATCAACATGGGCCTCACCGCCGAGCGAGTGCAGCAGAAGTACGGCGTTACGCGTGAAGAGTCGGACGTCTACTCCTACGAGAGTCATCAGAAAGCTCTGAAAGCTCAGGCCGCCGGCAAGTTCACCGAAGAACTGGTGCCCGTCAAGGTAGAGAATGTCTTGCCTGGAGGCAAGACGGAGTCGGTTTTCGCCGCGGACGAAGGTCCCCGCGCCGACACCTCCATGGAAGCGCTCGCGAAGCTCAAGCCCGTCTTCCATGTTTCCGGAACCGTAACGGCGGGCAACGCATCACAGACGAGCGACGGGGCGGCGGTGGCGATCGTCATGTCCGATAGTCGTGCGAAGGAACTCGGCCTGAAACCAAGAGCCCGGCTGGTGAGCTTCGCCGTCGGTGGCGTTCCGCCCGACATCATGGGGATGGGTCCGATCGTCGCGATCCCGAAAGCTCTGGTCCTGGCCGGGCTGAAGCTCCAGGACATTGGCGTGATCGAACTGAACGAAGCCTTCGCAGTGCAGGCCTTGTCCGTCATTCGCGTCGGCGGTCTGGATCCCGACAAAGTAAACCCCAACGGCGGCGCGGTGGCGCTCGGGCATCCCCTGGGATGCACCGGCGCGAAGCTCACGGCCACCATCCTGCGCGAGATGGAACGCGGTAATCACCGCTACGGCATGGTGACCATGTGCGTCGGCGGTGGCCAGGGTGCGGCCGGAATCTTCGAGAGGATGTAAACCATGGCGACAGCGACAGTGCAATCCGTTAAGAGAGCCGGCGGCTCGTTTCTGATCGAAGATCATCCGGTGCACGAGGCGTTTACGCCCGAAGACCTGACTCCGGAACACCGCGCCATCGCTCGTGCGGCCCGGGAGTTCTTCGAGAAAGAAGTGGCCCCCAATCTTGACGCCATAGTCGCCGGGGATCGCGAGCTCGCGGTATCGCTCGTCCGTAAGGGCGCGGAGCTTGGACTTACCGCTGTACTCGTACCAGAAGAATACGGCGGCATGGAACTTGACCTCGCCTCGTCCATGGTCGTCTCCGAAGAACTCGGCCGCGATGGCAACTTCGGTGGCTGGATCGGCGCGCACTCCGGCATCGGAACTCTCCCCCTTCTTCTCTTCGGCACCGAAGGACAGAAGAAGAAATACCTGCCCCGCCTCTCCACCGCCGAACTTATCGGTGCCTACGCACTTACCGAAGCCCACTGCGGCTCCGACGCACTCGCCGCCAAGACCCGTGCCGACCTTTCCGCCGACGGCACCCACTATGTCCTGAACGGGTCCAAGATGTGGATCACGAACGGCGGAGTGGCCGACCTTTTCACCGTCTTCGCGAAGGTGAATGGCGAGCAGTTCTCAGCTTTCCTCGTGGAACGCGCCTTTCCTGGCGTCAGCAGCGGCAAAGAAGAGCACAAGATGGGGATCAAGGGCAGTTCCACCACCGCCATCTATCTCGACAACGTCAAAGTTCCTGTCGAGAACCTGCTCGGTGAAGTCGGTCGCGGCCACATCATTGCGTTCAACATCCTCAACATGGGCCGCCTGAAACTGGGGCCTGCCACCATCGGCGGCGCCAAGGCGGTCCTCAGGATCTCGATAGCTTACGCGAAGCAGCGCAAGGCATTCGGCGCTGAAATCGCAAAGCTCGGCATGATCAAAGCGAAGCTCGCCGAGATGGCGATCCGGACTTTCGCCGCCGAGTCGATGACTTTCCGCACGGAGGGTCTGATCAGCGGCCATCTGCAAGGCTTCACCTGGCAGGAACCAGATGCCGCGAAGCGCATGATGAAGGCCATCGAAGAATTCGCCACTGAATGCTCGATGGTGAAGGTCTTCGGCTCGGAAATGCTCGATTACGTCGTGGATGAGGGCGTGCAAATCCACGGTGGCTACGGTTATCACCAGGACTACGCGGTCGAGCGCGCCTACCGTGATTCGCGCATCAATCGTATCTTCGAAGGCACCAGCGAGATCAACCGGCTGCTCGCCACCGGCATGATGCTCAAGCGCGCGCAGACTGGCAGGCTGGGTCTGGTGAAAGCGGCGAAGGGCGTCATGGAAGAAATCCTGGCCGGTCCCTCTCTCGGCGGCGACTCGGTCACGGAAGAACGCCGCCTGGTTGGCAACGCCAAGAAGATCGGGCTTTTGCTGCTCGCGCTCGCCTTCGAGAAGTTCGGCGCGGCGCTCGATAAAGAACAGGAAGTGGTGGCGGGAATCTCCGATGTTTTGATGGAGACGTTCACCATGGAGAGCTGCCTGTTGCGCACCGAGAAGACCGGAGCCGGAGCCGACATGACCGCCGTCTACCTCAGGGACGGCATGACGCGCGTCGATGGCTTCGCGCGCACCGTGCTGGCCGCCTGCTCGGAAGGTGACAGCCTGCGCACCAACATGGCCGTCCTGCGCCGCTTCGCCAAATTCGAACCGGTGAATGCCATCGCGCTCCGCCGGACGATCGCCGACCGGCTGATCGCCTCCGGCCACTACGTTGTCTGACCTGCCGTCACCTGACTCCCGGCCAAGGCTGATCGTCGCTGTGGGCCTCCCCGGGTCTGGCAAGTCCAGGTACTTCGCATCGATCGGCGCGCATGCCGTCTCAAGCGACGCCCTGCGGATACTTCTGGCCGACGATGAGACGGACCAGTCCATCAACGGCCGGGTCTTCGCCGCGGCGCGTTACCTCGTCCGCCACCGCCTCGAACTTCGCCGTCCTGTAACGTACCTGGACGCGACAAACCTCATCCGCCGCGACCGGCGCGGCTGGATCGAACTCGCCCGCTCTCTCGATTGCCGTGTCGAGGCCCTCTGGTTCAAGGTCCCCCTCGCCATTTGTAAGCAGCGGAACGCAAAACGCACCCGAGTGGTGCCCCCGCGCGTACTCGATCTAATGGCAGCGAAGTTGCTACCGCCATCGATGGAAGAGGGGTTCGACGCCGTTGCTATTCTGGACTCATGAGCAATCAACCGCGCAAAGTTTTTTGCGTGAAGTTACAAAAAGAGCTGGACGGACTCGATGAGGTGCCGTTTGAAGGGCATCCCCTCGGCCAGCGCATCTATGAGAACGTCTCGAAAGACGCCTGGAAGATGTGGGTCGAACACATGAAGATGCTCATGAACGAATACCGCCTGAACCTCGGCACGGCAGAAGCTCAGGAGTTCATCATCCAGCAGATGGAGCAGTATTTCTTCGGCGCCGGCGCGGCGCTGCCCCCGGACTTTGTCCCGCAGCAGGGACACCACTAAACCATGGAGCAGCAGGCCGGAAAGAAGGCCCTTATCATTGGCGCCGGTCCTGCAGGATTAACAGCCGCTTTCGAACTGTTAGAGCGGTCTCAGGTGCAGCCGATTGTGCTCGAGAAGAGCGATGCCTTCGGCGGAATCTCCCGCACGGTTCGCTACAAAGGCAACCGCATGGACATCGGCGGCCACCGCTTCTTCTCGAAGTCGGACCGCGTAATGAACTGGTGGAAGCGTGTGATGCCCGTCGAAGGCGAGGCGCACTCGATCGCCTATCAGGGCAAAACGCGGGAAGTTGCAGGCTCCGGCCCCATCGACTCCTCTCGTGAAGACCGCGTGATGCTGGTGCGGAACCGCAAGTCCCGCATCTACTTCCTGCGTCAGTTCTTTGACTATCCGATACAGTTGACCGGCGACACGCTGAAGAAGCTCGGGGCGATGCGGACCGTTCGCATCGGCACCAGCTACATGGCGGCGATGGCCAGGCAGATTAAGCCCGAACTCTCGCTGGAACAGTTCCTGATCAATCGTTTCGGACGTGAGCTTTACCTGACGTTTTTCAAGTCCTACACCGAAAAGGTATGGGGCGTTCCGTGCGACGAGATCTCAGCCGAGTGGGGTGCTCAGCGCATCAAGGGCCTCTCCATCACCAAGGCGATCTCGCATTTCGTCAAAAAGGCGTTTGCGGGTAAGCCCAGCGGCGACATTTCGCAAAAAGGCGTCGAAACTTCGCTGATTGAGAAGTTCCTGTATCCGAAATATGGCCCGGGTCAACTGTGGGAGTACGTGGCTGAAGATGTGTCGCAGCGCGGAGCGGTCGTCCGACAGGGGCTCAATGTGGTAAAGCTTCACACTGAAGGTTTCCGCATTCTGGCGATCGACGCTATGGACCAGGCGACCGGTGTTATCGAACGGATCGAAGCTGACTACTTCTTCTCCACGATGCCGATGAAGGAACTGGTCGCGGCGCTCGATTGCGAAGTTCCGTCCAGTGTTCGCGCCATAGCCGAGGGCCTCATCTATCGCGACTTCATCACCGTAGGCGTGCTGTTGAAGAAGTTGAAGATTCGCGAAGATTCTGCCCA
>JAOAPO010000319.1 GCA_025462945.1 Bryobacterales bacterium | reverse complement strand
CAATCACTACGGCCTCCCGCACGTCGACGGCGTCGCCCTGCGTCGCGTGACCCTTCCCGCGGATTGCGTCCGCGGCGGCCTGCTCACCCAGGCCAGCGTGCTCAAGGTCACCGCCAACGGGACCACCACCTCGCCGGTTCTCCGCGGCGTCTGGATCATGGAGCGAATTCTCGGCTTCCAGACCGCCCCGCCGCCTGCGGTCCCCGCCGTGGAACCTGACATCCGCGGTGCGGTTACGATCCGGCAACAACTGGAACGCCACCGCGCCGATGCGAGTTGCGCGACGTGCCACCGTAAGATTGACCCTCCGGGCTTCGCCCTTGAAAGCTTCGACATCATGGGCGGCTGGCGCGAGCGCTACCGCGCGGTTTCAGAAGATGCAAAACCGGAACCGGGCATTGGGCTCTCCGGCCAACGCTACTCGTTCCACTACGGATTGCCTGTCGATTCCGCCGGCACGCTCCCGGATGGCCGCAGTTATAAAGACATTCGCGAGTTCAAGAAGCTGCTGCTCGAACGTGAAGAGCCGACCGTAGCGAGAAACCTGGCCAGCCAGCTCACCACCTACGCCACGGGTGCCCCCATCCGGTTCACCGATCGTAAGCAAGTTGAACAGATCCTCGCGAATTCGGGTCCGAACCACGGCGTCCGGAGCATCGTTCACAGTATTGTCCAAAGCGATCTCTTTCAGTTCAAGTGATCCGCGGGACTGAATCCGTGCTTCAGCGAAACACCAGAAAGGAACGGCCATGACCAAAAACACCGGCAACAACCAGAACGCATTCCGCCGCGCTATCTCGCGCCGCACCTTGCTGCGCGCCGCGGGCGTCAGCCTCTCGCTGCCGCTGCTGGATGTCATGGCTCCCGTCGCAGCCCGCGCGCAAGCCACCGCCGTCCCGCGCCGCATGTTCGGCGTCTGTAACAACCTCGGTCTGCTTCCGGGCGACTTCTTCCCCTCAGGCGTTGGCCGCGAGTACACGCCTTCGCTGTATCTCAAACTCCTGCAGGACTACCGCGACCATTTCACCGTATTCTCGGGAGTCTCGCACCCCAACGTTGACGGTGGCCACCCTTCCGACATCAGCTTTCTCACGGCCGCCCCGCACCCAGCCAGCAGTTCGTTCCGCAACACCATTTCGCTCGACCAGTACATCGCCGAACGCATCGGCAATCAAACCCGCTTCCCCTCTCTCACCCTCGCCGTCAACACCGGCGCGCGCTCACTCTCCTGGACCGGCAGCGGCGTTGCCATCCCGCCCGAGCAAAGCGCCACCGATGTATTCCGGCAGATGTTCATCCAGGGAACTCCGCGTCAGGTGGAAGCGAAGATCGCCGAGCTCGACACGGGCCGCTCCATCCTCGACGCTATCGCTGACCAGGCCCGTGACCTGGAACGGAACGTCGGTCCCCGCGACCGCTCACGGCTGGACCAGTACTTCACCAGCGTGCGCGACCTCGAGGGCCGCCTGCGGGCATCCAAAGGCTGGGAAAGCAAGCCCAAGCCCATCGTCAAGGAACCCGAGCCACGAGCCCTGACCAACCCGGCGCAGTACATGGCGAAGGTGGCCGCGATGTACGGTCTGGTGAGGCTAGCCTTTGAGACTGATTCCACCCGCTCGGTCACTCTGATGCTCGACAGCGTCGCAACTCCCGTTGTGGAGATCGCCGGCGCCACCATCAATGATGGCTACCATAACCTTTCGCACCACGGTAAGTCGGAAGACAAGCTCAGCCAACTCCGCATCATCGACTCCTGGCACATGCGGCTGCTGGCGGACCTTTTCAAGGGACTCCAGGGCGTGCACGAAGGCGGAGAAACACTCCTCGACCGAACCATGATTCTCTACGGTTCGAATTTGGGCGATGCCAACGCGCACTCAACCAACAACATGCCGACGCTCCTTGCTGGCGGAGGTTTCCGGCACGCGGGCCATCTCGCCTTCGACCGCGACCGCAACTATCCCCTGCCCAACTTGTTCGTGTCCATGCTGCAGCGCATGGGGATCGAAGACCAAAAGTTCGCGTCTTCCACGGGGACAATGCCGGGCCTCGAAATGACGGGCGCATGATCTGGGCCGCCCCAGTTGCATACAGTCAGCGCACGCTGGCGGCGGCACTCCTCGTGCTGCTGCTGCCTGCTGCGCCTGCGCACGCGGCCGATGCACCCCAACGCGTGGTCGATTTCGAGGCCGCTGTGCTCCTCAAGCCGGAAGATAAGGCTAACCGAGTCGAGCAATGGGTAGAGCAAGGCGTGGTATTTAAGCTGGCTCACGAGCCCCAAAAGTCGAAAACCAAGGGACTGCTGATGTTCTTCCCCCACATCGGATCCGGACACAAAGGAATAGTGTGCGCCATGGCTACAGAACCCATACCCGTGCGAGCCACCTTCCCCTCCCCGGTTTCGTCTGTAACCATCGCGCTCTGGGGGTCTACCGGAACGTTGGCTCTGGTCGAAGCCTTCGATGCTGACGGCAATGTCGTCGACCGCGCAAAAGTTGAAGCGGTACCCGGCCGCAAGTCGCCCGCCGACCCGGTTCCCATCTTCAACATGACCGTGAGCGCCAAACGCATCGCTTACGTTGAGTTCTCGGGCGCGCGCGATGGCGAATACCTGGCGGCCGACGAAGTCCGCTTTGCGCCTCTGAGCGACAGCCCGCCGAAATAGCCGCAGCACCATCCGAACAAAAACGGCGGCGTGTCTGGATGGTTCAGAGCACGACGCCGTTTTTGAATCATCTGTAAGTGGCGCTAATACCTTAAGCGAAGTGCGAATTGCAGAACGCGTGGAGTGTTCGCCTGCGTCGTTACCACCCCGAATGTCGCATTCGCCGCTGAGGTCACGGTGTTATTCGGATTACCAAACTGCACCCGATTGAACAGGTTGAAGAACTCCGTCCGAAACTCCATGTTGATATTTTCGCGTAGCTGCGTTTTCTTGAAGATCGAAAAATCGTAGTTCGCTATGCCCGCCCCGCGGATGTTGGGATCGAGGCGGCCCTCGCTGCCGAAGGTGAAAGCGGGCGGTACCGAGAAACATGAAGTGTTGAACCAGCGCGTGATTCGGGACTGCGCGGACCCCTCGACCGTCTTCTGGCAGTTGGTTGCCACGTTCGGGCGCAGGCCGGTGTTGAAGCCGGTCAAATTCGGCGTCGCTACGAAGCCAAGAGGAAAGCCCTTCTGGAACGTGGTGACGCCGTCGATCCCCCAACCGGAGATAACCCGATCGGTAACGCCGTGGGTGCCCGACAGAAACTTTTGACCCTTACCAAAAGGCAGGTCGAGAGCGTAGCCCACGGTCAGGCGTTGGCGTGCATCGAAGCTGGAGAGAGAGCGCTCAGCCTTCAGGTTCGTGAAATCCTGAACGCCCGCGACCTGGTCGAGCCAGGTGGTGAGAGTCTCCACGTCGGTGATGTTTTTCGAGAAGGTATACGAACTGAGTACGGTGCCGCCGGCATGGAAGCGCTTCTCCACTTTCACCTGAAGCGAGTGGTAAACACTCTTGCCGACATAGCCGCCGACGTCGGGGACCGAGGTGTATTGCGGGAACGGCAGTAGCAACTGTCCGCGCTGCACGGTGGGCTGAGAAAGGATGCCGTTGGCAATCTGACCAAAGAAGGGATTTGGTACCTGCTGCTGCAACTGGCTACCCAGCGAGAGATACTGCGGCGAGATCTGATTCATTTGCAATGCACCCTGTGGCAAGTGCAGGCCGCGCAGAGCCGCATACGCTACTTCGATGGCAATACCCTGGCTCAACTCATGCTGCAGCGTGAAGTTCCATTGCGCGGCATACGGATAGCGGGCAAATCGCAGCGGTGTCCGAACGTTTCCACCGAGCAGGAGTTTTTGGAAGCCGGGGTCCCGTCCGGTCGGCGGAAGAATGCCGTTCGGGAACGGGTTGCTTAAGGTATTCAGTGGTGTCACGCTGCTGTTGATCGTACTCACCATAATGTTGTTGTAGTAGTTCACCGGATTTCCGTAGGGCCCTTCCGGGAACTGCACGTTAGCAGGCGAGAAGAAGACGCCTCCGCCCGCGCGGATGACAGTTCTCGGCGTGAGGCGATAGGCGATTCCGACTCGAGGCGCGAACAGACCGTAGTGCTCCGGGCGCAGGCCACGTTCGGGGTGTTCCGTGGTGTTGACCAACGCAAACGCTCCCTTCGGTGCCGCGCCGTTCACGGTGATACCCTGCAGTGCTGAATTGGCTGCCGTCGGGTCGAAGGTCACGAGGCGGTCGAAGCGCTCGGTATAAACACCCGGAATCTCCCACCGGATGCCCAGCGTCAGCGTCAGCTTGGTCGTCGGCTGGAACGTATCGTTCGCGTAGTAGCCTTGATACCGCATGCCGCCGGCTGTAAAGGGCGAGGTTTGCAGCGTTCCAGAGGCTGGGTAGCCCAGAAGGAAAGACGCAAAGCTGTTGCCCGAAGCTCCGGGGCTTAAAGCGTTCTGTGACGTGAACAGGTTGTCGAACACGTAATTGCCGCCGGTCTGATTGTTCTGGAAGTAGTTGATATCCTGGCGGCGCAGTTCGGCACCGAACTTCAAGGTGTGGCGGCCGCTGATCTTTGTCAGGCTCGGCACCAGAACGTAAGTGTTGTCGCGAGCGTAGATAAGTCCGGTACCGATCGCGTTGTAGGTCGGATTGCTGAGGCTCAGCTGTGGGACTGTTGCGACGGGATCGACGCCATCCAGCGTCGGCAGTGTGTCGTAGTAGGCCGGGAGTCCAAGGCTGGACGGCTTCATCCCAAGCCGCCCGGGTGTGCGGGCATAAGACCAGCGCATGTAGGCGACTCGCACGTCCAGAATCGTTGACGGATTCAGCGTGTAGGTATCGGCCAGAACCGCCTGCGTCGTCACGAAGTCCTCCGGGCCGCCGGTGATAATTCCATTATTGTAAAGGTCGATTGGCACGTTTTTGGAGTGCCAGCGCGAGTAGCGCGCCAAGAGGCGCTGCTTCTCATTAACGTTCTGGTCGCCTCGAACGTTGATCTGGTCGTTGTCTCCCCCGGTAGTTGCATTCTTTGCGAAGTTAAAGTTCCGGGTGAATGCCTGGCCGGGTACGTTTGGAAGGGCGTAATACGGCAGGGCCAGGAACTTTGCCGCCACCGGATTGATGCGGCTGGCCGGAATCACGTTTCCCGGGAACTGGGTGCGCTGGGGGCCGGTGCCGGCACAGGCGGGGTTCGCGTACTTGCCGCAATTGGTCAACGGATCGTAGATCGGCACTACTGCGTTCGATGCATTGCGGTAATCAGAGAAGTCGCCAGTGACCATCTGCGCTGTGGGCACAGTATTGAGGAACAATTGTCCCTGTCGCTGCCGAAAACCTTCGTAGTTGAAGAAGAAGAATGTTTTGTCCTTGCGCACGGGACCGCCAGTGCTCGCACCGAACTGGTTCTGGGTGAAGGCCGGCTTGCCTGCGCCGTTGGCGTTGGCGAAAAAGTTGGAGGCATTCAGTGAACGATTTCGAAGGTATTCGTAGGCGCTGCCATGAAACTCGTTCGAACCCGACTTCGACGCGATATTGATCACGCCGCCCGTGAAGCGACCGTACTCGGCGCTGTTGTTATTCGTCTGGACGCGGAATTCGGAAACGGCATCGGGACTGGGCACCAGCGCGACGATGTTGCCGTAGGTGTCGTTCACGGTCACACCGTCGAAAAGCGTTGAGCTCTGGTTGGCGGTGCCGCCGCCAATCTGGTAGTTGCCTGCCGCGAAGACATTCTTGCCGGTCAGATTACCATCAGATGCACCCTGGGGCACCACGCCAGGCACGAGGTTGACCAGGTTGAGGACGTTGCGTCCGTTCAGGGGAAGCTCCTGCACGGCGCGCGTGCCGACAACCTGGCTGAGACTGGCGTTCTCGGTCTGGATGAGAGGAGTCTCCCCCGTCACCTCCACCGTCTGCGTGACGTCGCCCACCTGCATGGCCACATCGATGCGAACGGTGGCTTCGACTTCGACCGTGATCTGATCGCGGACATACCGTCGGAAACCCGACTTCTCGATGTCCAGCTTGTAGGACCCAGGCACGAGGTTAACGAACCGATACTGGCCGTCGGTGCCCGTCGCCAGGGTGCGGCGTTCACCCGTGCTGTTGTTGGTGAGAACGACGTTCGACTCCGGCATGGCGGATTGGGATGCGTCCGAGACAATGCCAACCATCGAGCCATAAAACGTCTGGCCCGAGGCAGAAGAGAGGAAGAGCGTGAGACACGCAACGGACGTGAGTAAGCGAAGTAGCGAAGGTCTGCAACGTAGCATTTTGAAGCTCCCGTGTATGGCTTGCGCGATTTTGCCTGCAGGTAAACCCGAATCAGTATACACCTCCGGTGATTTGAGAATGTTCAGGCCATGAAAACGCTTTCAACAGCC
>JAOAPO010000285.1 GCA_025462945.1 Bryobacterales bacterium | reverse complement strand
ATTGGCCCGGGTGACAAGTGTCAGGATAGACGGACGACCGATTGAAGAGCATTCAGTCGTGTCGCAGGGCAGATGGTTTCGCTGTCGTAGGGGAATGCATATTTCAAGGGCGGTGCGGGTGCCTTGCCGCCTGGAATGGCTGGATCTTTGTCGAAGCAAAACCTGACGGCCGCCACGGCGTTCACCATTGCCGCCTGATCTGCGTGCAAATAGAGGTCAGCCGTGGTGCTGATATGAGCGTGGCCGAGCATGTCCTGGGCAGCTTTCAGATTGCCGGTCACCTCTAAAATGGTCTGCGCGAGCAGGTGGCGGAACATGTGCGCGTGTACTCGAATCCCTGCTTTGCGGCTGACGTATCGCAGCGAGGCTTCGAACGCGGCATAGGTCAACGGCGCGCCGCTTCCACGCCGGAGGCCAATCCACAATGCTTGCGATCCGCTGTTTGCCACCCGCTCGCGATCAAGATAACTGCGGAGCATCTGCCAGAAGTCTTCCGTAACTGGAACGCGGTGCTCATCGCGTGCTCCCTTTAACCGCACATTGATCATGCTGCGGCTTGGATCAATGTCGGCGAGCGTCATACCGAGGACGCCGTGCCCACCAGTGCCATCCTTCCAATCGCCCATTCGCTGGCCGGTGCGGAAGAGAAGAGTGAGAATGCGTTTATCACGCCACGAACGCGCTGCCTCGATCAGCTTTAGGGCAGTAGCGGGATCAATCTGCGCTGGAATCCGCCGTGGCACTCGCCGCCGGAACTCGGACGTTCGAGCGCGCGTAGGCACATCGCGGCCTGTCATGCCGGGACGGCGGTTCGCGATCTCAGTCGAGATTGGATTGGGGCGTTGAAACCACGCTCCTGCGCCCGCTTCATCATCCTTGCGGATTAAAAAGGCGAAGTAGGAGGTCAATACGCTGGGGCGATGGTTCACCGTCCGAGGTTGACGTTTTGCCCCTGCTCGCACAGTTCCGGCAAAACCTCCCTTGGGACCGTTCCCGAAATCCGTGATGTACCGCTCGGCGACATGCCGAGTAACCTCATTGATGGCTATCTCCGCGCGGTGCAACCACCCGAGGAAATCCGCGAGCGCGACCGCATACGAGTGCAGAGTATACGGTGAGCGCCCGCGGATCTCCAGATGTTCTAGGAATTCATTGGCGCCGGCATCGGAGAACCCAAGTGGGTCGAGGATTCGGTGGAACTCGCCGTTGGCCGGCTTTTGCACACGGAAGGTTTTGGTAGCCATCAGTCTCCTGGCCGCGGCCAAGCTACTGGCGGCGCATTGTTTTGGCGGCTAACTCCAGTCGGGCTACGCCCTCCTTCCGTCAGCCGCCAAAACGATACCAGCTTCCGCAGATCCACCCGGTCAAGCAGGATTCTCGGAAATCTCGCGATAATCTATCGAAGACGTACGCGGTCCGGAAGCCGAATACCCGGGTCTGCTCGTCTTCACTCTCGTCCCCCTCGTTGCGCTTCCTCACCACGATCGGCGCGAATATCGCGATTCCCGTCTCGCCCTTGCGGACGAAGCGTTTCAGCTTGCGCCACGTCTGGAAACCTGCCATATGAGAGGCATTGGGCTTCTGGGTGGCGATCAACAAAACGTTGCCCCAGGATTATGTTCAGCGCCGGACTATGTGAAGCGATCTGGCGCACTGCCGTCCTGGGCGCGCTCTGCGCCCACGACCGTTCACATAGTCACAGGCCGTTGAGGAAGCTCATAAGTGAATCATCGGCTTTGAACCGGCGCAAGCCTTGCCCGGCTGGTGCGAGCTTTCCAAGAGCTCGTTCCTTCATGGCCAAGCTCGAATGCAGGTAGACATTGGTGGTCTCAATGCTTTCGTGTCCGAGCCACAACGCGATGACCGCGATATCGATTCCCGATTCCAACAATGCCATGGCTGTTCCGTGGCGAAGTTGGTGCGGAGACACCAACTTCTTTAGGAGACTGGGGCATTTTTCGGTTGCCTGGGCCGAGGCTTTACGGAGGAGAAGGTTGATCGCGAACCGGCTAAGGGGCGCTCCTCGCCGTGTGGGGAATACCGCGGTCGCTCCCCCGGGCGCAGCCTCAGAACACCATGCTTTGAGCACCTGGCTCGTTCGTGACCAGAGGGGCACTCTTCGCTCTTTTCGTCCTTTGCCGTATAGCTCCACTTGGCCCTTGGCTGTCAATGTGACCTGATCCAGCCGAAGCGAAGCAATCTCTGATACGCGCGCGCCGGTGTTGTACATCGTTAGCAGCAGAGCGTAGTTTCTCCGCCCCAGCCACTGCCGTTGATCGCATGTCGCCAGGATCGCTTCGAACTCCTCGCGAGTGATGTAGTCGCGAACCTTCGTATCGGAGCGCTTCGTTGGAATGGCGAGTACCCGCGTAGCCAATCCAGCGATCTCCGGTTCGCGTAACGTGGCAAACCGGTAGAACGATCGGATCGCGGTTAGCCGCAGGTTTCGCGATGCGACGGTGTTGTTTCTTTTCGTCTCGAGTGCCGTGAGAAAGTTCAGGATGCGGGGCGCGTCCAGGTGTGACATGCTAAGCGCTGCCGGGCCAACACCAGTTTCCTTGTCGATCCATCGAAGCAACAGGCGGAAGGTATCCCGATAACTGGCGACGGTCTGCTTACTCACCCGCTGCTGCGCCTGCAGATGGTCGGTGAAGAAGATCTGCAGCAAAGGTCCAACCATGATGGGAGAGGTCATTGCGCCGCCTCCGCGTAATGATCCTCAAATCGTGATGAAGCGGCGTCCAGTAGTTCGGCGGTCGCGCTCAGATACCAGTAGGTATCTTTCGGATTGAGGTGCCCCATGTGAACCGAAAGATAGGGAAGCAACTCGGCTACGTTTTCCCCGGCCTCATGCCATAACGTCAAACGCCGAACAGCAAACCCGTGACGAAACGAATGCAGCGTGACCGGCTTTTCGCCTTCGACGCGAACAATCCCGGCGTGACGAAGCAATCGCATGAACGTGATCCGGGTGGGATTATAGGCGAGCGCCTTGCCCGACTCCCTCGCGAAGAACGTCTGGGCCGAAGAACCGCGCAGCGCCGTCGCTCGCTGCTTTAAGAACTCTCGCAGGCGAAGGACTGCTGTGGGATGCAGCACTACGATCCTGGACTTGCCGAACTTGGTGTCGCTAATCGTCAGATAGGCAGGGTCTGATTCCAGATGCACTTCGCCTTCTCTTAGCCTCAGTGCCTCCCCGATGCGCATGCCGGTGCTGGCCAATATGCCGAGCAGGGTAGTCAACGTCGCTCGACGGAATGTCCTGCAGGTTCGAAGGTGCGCCGGTGCGTTCATCAGTGAAGCGACCTCCTGATCGGTCAGAAGTCGAGGAGTTCGGCGAGGAGGCTTTCGGACCGGGTGGCACGACACTTCTGTGCCTGGCTCAATGGTCCGCAGATGCGTCAAAAAGCCACGTATAGTCAACATCCGATGCCGGTCTCGATAGGGCCTTTCTGGTCTTGTGCCCTCACCGACCCAGTCCAGGACCAACGCGGAGCGAATCGGCCAAGGGCACTTTCTCGCCGTCCAGAACCGGACGAAGCTGTTAAGGAGATTCGTTCGATAGCCGAACTTCGCACGATCCCGGGCATCATCGTCGGGGTGCACATGACGGCGTGCGGCGGAGCGAGCCAAAGTAAGGTACTGCTGTGCAAGCTTAAGCAGAATGGAGGAAGTCATCGAGCGACTCCCGGCCAGGGCAGCATCACCCTGGAAAGCGCAACCATGTCCAGCTTTGCGTAAATCAATGTTGTCGCCATGGACTTGTGCCCGAGTACGTCTGCAACTTCTTTGAAGCTCGCGCCGCGGTTGATCATGCCGGTTGCGGCCGTGTGGCGCAAAGAATGAAGACGCGCATGGGGAAGTCCGGCCCGCCGGAACAACGATGCCATCGCGTTCCGAACGTGCTGATAAATGCGCTCTGACGTGTATGGAGGCCGTCTGGGACCGAAGATTTCCGACGAACTCTGTGGCCGGACGCGGAGATGCGCGACGAGTCCCTGTCCGACGTCCTCCGGCAGTGGAAGGGTTCGTTCCCTGCGTGTCTTGGTGGAGCGCACCAAAACACTTCCGCCTTCCCAGTCGACGTCCTTAACTAAGAGGCCGGCCACCTCCTCTGTACGCAAGCCCAGTCTCGTGAACACGAGCAGCATTGCGGTGTCGCGCAAATGTCGGTGCGTCTGCCTCGCGCACGCGTCCCTCAGCGCCGTCACCTGCTGTGTCGAGAGATACCGAGGCAGGCTCGCCTGTTTCCAGTAGATTCTTCTCGGCAACGCATCCCCCCAGCCGCGCGGGATGCGTCCTTCTCCCTCAAAATAACGAATGAAAGCACGCACCGCTACAAGCCAGACCTTCTGCGTCCATTGATTCCGGAGACGGTTGAACTCCGTCGTCAGGAACGCCGCAACCTGTTTAAACTGCAAGTCGCTCCACCGAACGTTGCCACGTGTGAAGCATGCCTCAAGCAGTTTGCGCACGACTCGCAGATGGAGCTTACGGCTGTTGGCCGCGAAGCCTCGGACGTCGACAAGGTAGCATTCGTAATCGTTAATAGATGCTGCGATGGTGAGAACGCAGCGTTGTGAATCCGACATCAAACTCTCCTCACCGGCAGGTTGCCGGTAGAGAGAATGTTGCCGGACTATGTTGTCAGTGGCAAATCGGTCGGCCCAAGTAGAACCGCACTCGAGACACGCCAGGCGATCGCTTCACATAGTCCGGCGCTGAACATAATCCTAGTTATGTTGCGCTCAACATAACAAGGAATACTTGTGGAAGCGGGACATAGTGGCAAGATAGGTCTTCAGTGCGTCGCTCTGGCCTTGCTCAAGGGCTGTTGCGAGTCTTCCGAGTGCTTCATCGCAGAGTTGCTTTACGGTGTCGGTGTTCATCGATTTGTCCTCGTGGGTTTCTCTCAGGTGCGATAGCGCCGCTGTTCTGTGGCCCCTTGGTGCGTGCCCCTAAAGGGGCACG
>JAOAPO010000255.1 GCA_025462945.1 Bryobacterales bacterium | reverse complement strand
ACATCTCTGTCGCCGGCCAGCGCAGCTACTTCAACAACTTCACACTTGACGGCGTGAACAACACAGACCCGAACTTCAACAGCTACGTCATTCAGCCGTCCGTCGACGCCCTGCAGGAATTCAAAGTGCAGTCCGGCATCTACCCTGCCGAGTTCGGCCGTCAGGCGACACAGATCAACGTGTCAACTAAGTCAGGCACGAACACCTATCACGGTGCGCTCTTCGAGTTCCTGCGCAACGATAAGCTGGACGCCAAGAACTACGCCTTCACCACCGCCCGCCCTCCCAAGGACCCCTTCAAGTGGAACCAGTACGGTTTCACACTCGGCGGTCCGGTGCAGATTCCGAAACTCTTCAACGGTAAAGACAAGCTCTTTTTTATGGCGAACTATGAAGCTTTCCGTCAGCGGCGTAACGTGCAGGCGACGTTCGACCTGCCTTCGGCCGCCATGCGGACCGGCAACTTCTCGGAACTGCTTGCCCGCACCTCGCCGATCGTCATCTATGATCCCGCGACCAGAACTGTAGCCGCGGATGGCCGTATTTCCGCCGCTCCGTTCCCCGGCAACATCATCCCCACCAACCGGATCAACCCAATCTCGAACAAGCTGCTTGAGTTCTACCCGACTCCGAACCTGCCCAACGCTTCGCTGGTCCGGAATCACCAGATCGCGCAGAGCCGGCCCATTAATAAGGACCAGTTCATCACGCGCATAGACTTCATCGAGTCGGCGAACTCGCAGTGGTTCGGCCGTTACAGCTGGGGCGATGAAAACCAGCTCAACCAGGCCCTGTACCTCAACGGATTTCAGGTTCTGACGAACGTGGAGCAGTACATGGGCTCGAACGTGAGAGTGTTCGGTGCCACCAAACTGAACGAGTTTCGTTTCGGCTACACGCGCTTCTTCAACTCGGCGGGCCGCGAACTCGCGTTCAAGCGCGACGTGACGACGGAAATCGGCATCCCTGGCGTGAAGGGCGGAGCTCCGGTTACGTGGGGTATCCCCTCGATAGGCATCACCAACTACAGCGGCTTCGGAGACGACACCGAGGGCCCGTACGCCAACGACAACAACTCGATGCAGTTCGTGGATAACTTCTCTTGGAACCGTGGCAAGCATTCCTTCCGCTTCGGCGGCGAGGCCCGTCGCGATCAGTTCAACCAGGTTGGCAACCAGTTCGCTCGTGGCGGCTTCGGTTTCGACCCCGACGCAACGGCCGTCAGCGGAGCGACGGCGACCGCCCGGGCCGGTGGAGATGCCTTTGCCGACTTCATCCTCGGCTACTCCAAGCGCTCGGAAAGCGCTGTCCAGATTGCTTCGGCTCAGTTCAAAGCCTGGAGCTATGGCTTCTACTTCGACGACGTTTGGAAGCTGACCCCCAAAATAACCGTCAACTTCGGTCTGCGCTACGAACTGACGCCGCCATGGGAAGACCAGAGCGGCACGCTCTTCACTGTCGCGATTCCGCAGGACATTCGCGGCGGTCCAGTGGCCGATCAGAGCCTGCACCCGTTCTTCCTCCGTCAGGGTTCAGGTGATCCGTACGCCGGCGTCAACATTCGCTGGCCGAACATCACGGTGAAGCGTAACGGTCAGTTGGGCAACCGCCTGGTGTCCACCGACACGACAAACTTCGCACCCCGTCTCGGAATCACCTGGAACCCCGCTTCGAAGTGGGTTGTGCGCACCGGCGCCGGCATCTTCTACTCACAGGACACGGGCAACCCGCGCTTTGATATGGCTCGCAATCTGGCTGGCAGAACGCGCGTGGAAGCCATCGGCAATGACCTGTACACGTTCCAGACGGCGCTGGCAGGCCTCGCCAGCGGCGGCACAACGGTGAACGTTTTCACGCCCTACTCGTTCGCCAACGAATACAACCGCAAGACACCGCGCACCTACATGTACCTGTTGAACGTGCAGTATGAACTGCCGAAGAATCAGGTTCTGGAAATCGGCTACATGGGCAACGTCTCACGGCACATCGAGCAGCTTCGCGCCGTCAATGAGGCGTCTCCCAGCCCCACCGGTACGATCGCATCCCGTTCGCCGTTCCCCGAGTTCGGCCGCATCCAACTGGTCGACAGCAGCGGCACCGGTAACTACAACGCCCTCTCCGGCAAACTGACCAAGCGCTACAGCAACGGTCTGACCTTCATGGCCGGCTATACGTGGTCGAAAACTCTAGACACGGGCAGCTCAATCCGTACGCACGACGGCGACACCTTGTTCCCGCAAAACAGCGGCTGCAGAAGATGCGAGTATGGGCTTTCCAGCTTCCATACCGCACACCGCCTCGTGAACTCCGCTATTTACGATCTGCCCTTCGGCAAGGGTCGTCAACATGCCATTGCCAACCCCGTCCTCAATGCTGTCGCGGGCGGCTGGCAGGTCTCGTCCATCCTGGCCTGGCAGAGTGGGTTCCCCATCACTGTCACCTATGTTCAGGATCGTTCGAACACTGGCGCCGGCTTCGATCGGCCCGATGCCACTGGCATTAGTCCGAACGACATCGCGAACCGCAGCACCGCGCGTTACTTCAATACCGCTGCCTTTGTTCTGCAGCCGTTCGGAAGCTACGGCAACGTGGGGCGGAACACGCTGATCGGGCCCGGCATCTTCAACTTCGACAGTTCCTTGCTGAAGAACTTCAACTTTACGGAAGCACGCTATGTGCAGTTCCGCTTCGAAGCCTTCAACGCTCTGAACCACCCGAATTGGAGCAACCCCAGCGTCAATATCACCAACCCGTCTCAGTTCGGCACCATCGGCGGCACGCGCACCAACATGCGCCAACTGCAGATGGCGCTGAAGTTCGTGTTCTAGACAACACCCCAATAAAGTGAAGCCAATCGGCCCGGCGTCCCTCAGCAATTGGGACGCCGGGCCGAACTTCGTTTGCGTCGGCCCTTACCCTGAGAGGGCAACACTACCCCTACATCTAGTGGCTAATCCACAGCTTATCCACCATGATGTGGGCCGGGCACTTTACTTTGGCTGAAAACAGGGCTAGTATGGGGATTCCTGCCTGTTCAGGCCGGGATAATTTGTTGGGCCGCACCCCCGGGCGTCCCCCAAACTGAGGTGTTGTCTTGCTGAAGTTAAGGAAAGTAGAACTCCAGGGATTCAAGTCGTTCTGCGATAAGACCGAGCTCCGTTTCAACGGGGACGGCATCGCAGCCGTTGTCGGCCCGAACGGGTGCGGCAAATCCAATCTGAGCGACGCCATTAGCTGGGTGCTAGGCGAACAAAATGCCCGCAGCCTGCGCGGCGGCAAGATGGAAGACGTCATCTTCGCCGGCACCAAGGCCCGTAAACCCGTCGGCATGGCCTCCGTGACGATGGTGCTGGTTGACCCCATGCACGGTGTGGTGCCTGTCGCCCCCCCGCCTTCCCTGCCCCTGCTGGAAGCAACTGGCGAGCAAGCCGACGCCGAACAAGCTACCTCCCCCGAGGGCGAACCTGAGGCGGCGGCAGCCGCCTCGGTTCCACAAGACGGCGCTGAGGCCATCGCGGCCTCCAAAATAACCGAGATCAGCACGGTCGGCGGTCACGGCGTCCCCAGCACCAACAAGAACGGCGAAATCACCATCACCCGCCGGCTGTTCCGCTCCGGCGAAAGCGAGTACCTGATCGACGGCCGCACGGCGCGCCTGCGTGACATTCAGGACATCTTCATGGGTTCGGGTCTCGGACCCGAAAGCTACGCGATTATCGAGCAGGGCCGCATCGGCCAGATTCTCTCCTCCAAGCCCGCCGATCGTCGGGCCGTAATCGAAGAAGCCGCCGGCATCACGAAGTACAAGAGCCGCCGTCGTCTGGCGGAAGCCCGTCTCGAAAGCTCGAAGCAGAACCTGTCGCGCGTCTTCGACATCCTCGAAGAAGTCACCCGCCAGGTTAACTCTCTGAAGCGGCAGGCCGCGCGCGCCAAGCGGTACCAGGAACTGAAGGGTGAACTGGAATTCCAGCTTCGCACCGTCCTGGCTGGCCGTTTTGTGGCGCTGCAGTCGGAAACAAAGAGGGTCGCACTCGCCCTCGACGAAGCCACCGCCGAACTGAAAGACGCCACTATTCAGGCGCAAGAGAAGGACGCCCTGCGGCACACCGCTCAGGAGAAGTTTTACGCGCTCGAACAGAAGCTGACCGAAGCACGTGCCCAGCTTTCGGCAATGAACGTCGAAGCCGAGCGCACCCGCGGCCGTCTGCAATCGCAGGTACGCGAAGCAGCCAACATCGAGCAGCGGATGGGCCGCGCCGATGAAGAAACTCTCACCCTCGAACAGAACATCACGAAGAACGAGCACGAGCGCGCCGGCATGGCTGAAGGCGTGGCCGAGCTCGAGCGCCAGATGCAGGAAGCGCGCACTGGCCTGCTCGAAAAGAACTCCGTCCGCGACCATGCGCAAGCCCGCGTCCGTGAAGCCGAGCGCAACATCGAAGCCGCCCGCACGGTAATCCTCCGCCTGCTGGGCGAAGCCTCTACCGTTCGGAATCAGATCGCGCAGGCCGATACCTGGCTCGCCGGCATCGAACGCGAGCGGACCCGAGTGACCAACGAGGAGCAGGGTGCTACCCAGGAAATCGCGCGCCTCGGCGGGGTAAAAGCACAACTGGCCGAGAGCATCGCCCAGCATCAGGCTGAGATCCACACCGCTGCAGCCAGCCGCCGCGAAACGGATGCCGCTCTGGCTGCGAAGCGCAAAGAAGCTGCCGAACTTCGCCAGCGCATCGATCAACTTCGCGCCGAATGCTCACGCCTCCGGGCCCGGCGCGAATCTCTCGAGAACATCCTGTCGCACCACAGCTACACCACAGAATCCACCCGCAAGCTGCTGACGGCACTCCAAAACGGTCGCGCCGGTGGTTTCCGTCCTGAGGGCGTCCTCGCTGACTTCGTCGAAGTCGCGCCCGCCTGGGAACGAGCCGTGGAAGAATTCCTCCACGAGGAACTCGAATACATTGTGGTCCAGAACTGGGATCAGGCCGAGAAGAGCCTGGGCCTGCTGCGCTCCGAACTCGAAGGCCGCGCCACGTTCCTCGTCGAAGGCGGCGCCCCCAACGGCGACGCCATGGCGACCGGCTCACAACTGCCCCGCCTCGCCGACTTTGTGAAGTTCACCAACGGCCTCTCCGGCCAGACCCGCGACCTCATTCCGCGCCTCGCCAACTGCTATCTGGCTGACGATTCCGAGCAGGCCCGCGCCATGGCCGAAGCCTGGCCCCACGCGTATTTCCTGATTGCCGACGGCCAGTGCTATCACGGCCGCATGCTGACTGGCGGACGCAAGAAGTCCAGCGGTCCTCTTGTGCTGAAGCGCGAGATGCGCGAGTTCGCCACCCAACTGGAAGAGCAGGAACTGATTCTCGCTCAAGCCATCGCCGGACAGGATGAACTGCAGAAGGCGACGGTCGGTCTGGAGCATGACCTCGAACGTCTGCGTCAACTACAGCAGGCGCGTGAGAAGGACGCAGTGGCACTCGAAGGCGAACTGCGCCGGGCCGGTGACGAGATCAATCGGGCCGCTTCCCGCATGTCCGTTGCAAAGCTCGAAATCGAGCGGCTGAAGCGCGAAGAAGAGCGCATCCACGAAACCCGTGGCAAAAACCAGCAGATCGTGGAAGCCAAGGATGCCGAGCGCGCCGAACGCGAGCGTGCCACCGACGCACTGCGCGAGCAGCTGGAAGCAGCGCAGGGCGAGTACCAGCGTGTGGGCGAAGAGCATGCCGTCATGCGCGCCGCTCTTGCCGGACTCGAAGAGCGGCATCGCGGTGAGAAGACAGCCCTCGGCCGCCTCGAACAGCAGTACCGCGAAATCACAGGTCGCCGGCAGCATATCACTGGCGAAGTACAGCGCTGGGGCGAAAACCGGGCCCGCATCCTCAACGAGAACATTGGCCTCGACCACACCATCACCACGCTGACGGCCGAGATCGCGACAGCGGAACGAGCCATTCTCGAAATGGCCGAAGACGACGCGAAGCACCGTACAGACCTGTCCGCCTTCGAAGTCTCACTCAAAGAGCTTCGCGGTCGGATGGAAGCCGGACACCAGCGCCGTGGCGAGATTGAAGTCGAACTAACCCGCCGCCGGGCCGAACTCGAGTTCCTCGACGAGACCAGCCGTAAGGAACTCGGCGCTGCTGTAGCCGAGCTCGAAGTTCCCGAAGACATCACACCCGCCGTCCTCGAAGTCACCGAGAAGCTGTACCAGGAAACGAAGACGAAGATCGAGAACCTGGGCGCCGTCAACCTCACCGCCTTCGAAGAGTACGAACAGTCGTCACAGCGTTTTGACTTCCTCAGCGCGCAGCGCCAGGATCTTCTCGACTCCATCCGAGACACCGAGAAAGCGATCCACGAGATCGATGAGTTCTCGAAGACCCGCTTCACCGAAGCCTTCAAGGTAATCAACGAGAACTTCAAGCAGTGCTTCACCACGCTCTTCGGTGGTGGCATGGGCGAGATGCGTCTCACCGACGAAGCCAACGTGAACGAAAGCGGCATCGACGTAATCGCTTCGCCCCCCGGCAAGAAGCTGCAGAACGTCCTCCTGCTCTCGGGCGGCGAGAAGGCACTCACGGCGATGAGCCTGCTGATGGCCATCTTCAAGTACCAGCCGAGCCCGTTCTGTGTGCTCGACGAAGTGGACGCCCCGCTTGACGAAGCCAACATCGGCCGGTTTACCAAGCTGCTGACCGAGATGGCAACAGGCACGCAGTTCATCGTCATCACACACTCCAAAAAGACCATGGAAGCGGCGCAGGCGATGTACGGCGTCACTATGCAGGAAGCCGGTGTATCCAAACTGGTAAGCGTGAAGTTCCACCACGCACAGCAGCGCGGCGCGGCGGCCTAACTCAGCGCTCTGCGCACCCGTTTGTTCATCGGCACTTCAATCCATTTGAAGACGATGGCCGACGCGCCGACCACAATCAGGAGGTACAGGATCGATGCCGCCAGCCGAGGCAGCATCGCATCGCGCCGCAGCGCCCACTGGCTGTACCACCAAAGCACTGGCACATGCAGGATGTAAAGCGAGTAACTCGCTTTACCGAGGAAGTCCATCGTCTTACCGGACAACCACCGGGCCACGACGCCGCCCCCCCATGCCAGCCCGACGAGCGCCAACACGTTCAGCGGTCGCAGCCCGGTGGAGAGATCACCGTAGGTCCCGTCCATCGTCTGCGGGTGGATGATCAGCGCAACGCCCGCAATGGCTGCGGGTACGTACAGCCACGCTCCTCTGCCCCGCCATGCTTCCTTCGAAATCTCGAAGATTCGCGACGCAGCAACACCGGCAACAAAGTCCGCCAGGTGATAAATCGGTTTCCACTGACCGGGCAGACCATACTGCGCGAACACAGACGGTACGACGATCGTCAGCACAATCACCAGAAGCAGCGACCACTCACGAGCCTTCACAATCAGAGGCAGAAGCAGCGGAAAGCAGAAGTAAAAGAAGATCTCGCAGGAGAGCGTCCAGGCGGGCGTATTCCAGCCGACTCCCAGGTTGCCCTTCCAGCCCTGCAGCAGCAACGTGTAGTCCACCAGCAGGCTGATCTTCTTCTCCACAGGGCGGGTCGGCCGGAACATGGCGTCCCAGATGAAGGGCGACACGACGAGCAGGCTGAACGCATAAACCGGATAAATCCGCGCGATACGTGCCGCCACGTACTGCCGCAGAGACTGCAGATGCCACTTCGCGGCGCCGTAGTTCTGGGCCAAAACGAAACCTGATAAAACAAAGAAGGTCTGCACCGCCAGGTAGCCGCCCCGGATCAATATCTGCAGACTGTACGGCAGCGTGTTCGTGAATCCCGACATCATCAGGCCGGGACCCGAAATATGATGCACTACCACCCAGAGCGCAAGGATGAAGCGCATCCCGGTAAGTGCCGGTAAGTACGCCGGGCGCGCCGGTTGGACTGGTGGGGAGATGTCCGTTATTGTACCTAAGGAGATAGATCTGAGATGACGATTAGCCACATGCTCTTACCTGAGTTCGACCAGGAAATGACCGGCACGCGCAAGTTACTGGCGTGTCTGCCGGACGACGGCTTCGACTACAAGCCGCACGAACATTCTATGACGCTGGGGCGCCTGGCTGGCCATGTTGCTGAAATGCCTGGGTGGGCGATTGCCACGCTGACGCAGGACAAGCTGGAAATCACGCCGGGTATGAAACCGACCACCGCGACCTCGCGCGAGCAAATCCTCGGCGTTTTCGATCAGCAACTGCCCCCCGCCCGCGAAGCACTCGCCGCCGCCACAGACGATGATTTGATGAAGCCCTGGAGTCTTGTTATGGCCGGACACACAGTGTTCACCCGGCCGAAAGCAACAGTACTTCGCAACATGGTGTTCAACCACATGGTTCACCACCGCGCTCAACTGGGAGTCTATCTTCGAATAAACAATATCGCCATTCCCGGCATGTACGGACCTTCGTTCGACGATAAGCTCTAACGGTTGAGGTTTCTAACAAGTCGTGGTGATTGCCGCATTACTCCTGGCGCTGCTGGCGGACACGGGTTACACCGGGTCCGCCGGTTGTGCCCGGTGCCACGCGGCCATCGCTGAGAGTTACTCCAAAACAGGCATGGCGCGCTCATTTCGAGCTGTGCAGCCCGGCGTTCAGCTGCCGGAGTTCGATGGACGCACCTTTCTGCATCAGGCCTCCCGCCAGAAGTTCACTCCGTTGAATGAAGCGGGCAAGTACAGCGTCACTCGGGAACAGTTCATCGGAGGCTTCCCGCCGTACACCGTGCCTGTCGATTTCGTCCTCGGCTCCGGTGATCATGCGCGCTCATACCTGCACCGCACGAATGAAGGCCTGATTCAGTTCCCCGTCAGCTGGTACGCACAGAGCGGCGGGTACTGGCAGATGAGCCCAGGCTTCGATCGTCCCGATCATCAGGGCTTCACGCGAGAACTCAATGACCGCTGCCTGTTCTGCCACAACGGCTATCCCCTGCAGACAAAGCTGGCCAATGGCATCGACTGCGAACGTTGTCATGGCCCCGGCGCGCAGCACTCTAAAGACGCCACTCGCACGTCCATCGTGAACCCGGCGCACCTGTCGCCCGAGCGCGCAATTGAGGTCTGCATGCAATGCCACCTCGAAACCTCCAGTCGTGATTTCAAGGGCGCGGTTTTGCGGCCCGGTCGCGCGCCATTCTCTTATCGCCCAGGCGAGCCGCTCGGCGATTTTCAGATCTACTTCGACCATGCGCCGGAAGCTGGCCGCGGTGACAAATTCGAGATCGTGAGCTCTGCCTATCGCCTCCGCCAGTCGCGTTGCTTTCTGAGCGCGCCAGAGAAACTCGGCTGCACCGCCTGCCATGATGTCCACCGGGCCGCTACTCGCGCCGAAACCGTTGCCACCACGGAGCGGGTTTGCGCCTCCTGCCACCAGCGCGACGGCCACGTGAAATCCGGCTCCTGCGTCGACTGCCACATGCCGACCCGCGCAACCGAAGATGTGCCGCATGTCGACATGACGGATCACCGGATCTCACGGACCCGCGCCGTCACACTCCCCCCGCAACAAGCCGCAGCTCCCTACACCGGCCGCGTGGTCGTGTATTACCCGCCGAACGCCGTCGCCACAGCTAAACCGCAACCCGAGGCGCCGCGCCAAATCGATTACACCTCACCCGGACAGGCCCTCCTCCGCCAGGGCAATACCGCCGCTGCCATCGCAGCGTTCCGCGAGGCTGTCAACGAGCGCCCCGAACTCGTAGACATACGCGTCAACCTCGCCGCCGCGCTCATCGTCCAAAGAAATTACCAGGCAGCAAAGCAGCAACTGGAAGAGGCGATCCGCATCGGCCCGCCCACTGCCCTGCGTGCCGCCCACAACAACCTCGGAATTCTGCTCGATATGCTCGGCGACAAAGCAGGCGCAGCGCGGGAGTTCGCGCTTGCTAAATTCTAAAGGTGCGAGCCCTCCTGCTGTTTGCTGTACTGCCGTCCTTCATCTGGGCCGCTTCCGACCCCGCGCTGACGCGGCTCGAAAAGCAACTGCAGCTGGTTTCCAAAGTCACCGACGCGGTCGTCGGCGTGAGCGCAACACACATTGAAAGCGGTCGCACCGTATCGGTACGAGGCGCGGAACTCTTCCCGATGGCCTCCGCCGTCAAAATCCCGTTCGCCGTCCAGTTGATGACCCTGGTCGATCAGGGCAAGACCTCGCTCGACCGCATGATCACCCTCAATCCGCAGGACCTGCACTGGGGCAGCGGTACCCTCACTGAGATCTTCTTCCACCCCGGCGTCTCCCTTTCCCTGGCCAACTACATGGAACTCAT
>JAOAPO010000239.1 GCA_025462945.1 Bryobacterales bacterium | reverse complement strand
CTGACCTCCGATATAGTCACTTTCGCGAAGACGGTCTCGGGCTACATCCGCACCTCTGCCAGCGCGGACGACATCGGAGCCGCCACTGCCGAAACCATCCTCGCGGCCTGGGGACCTCCCGGCGTCGTCGCCTCGCTCATCATCCCCGCCGACCACTCCTGGTCAGAGACTGCTTCCGCCGGTCCCGTAGTGACCCCGAAAATCCGCACCATGCCTGACCTCGACCGTCTCGCCAAAGCGGCTGAACTGGTGCGTCAACCCGGTACCGCGATCCTGCTCGGCGGCACCGCCGTCAATCGTAAGGCCCTCGACGCCGCCGCACGCCTCTCCGCCGCGACCGGCGTCAAAATCGTCACCGCCCGCAATGCCGGTATCAACGTCGGCGGACGCGGCTCCTTCAACATCCTCCAGGTTCCCTATTTCCCGGAAGGCGCCCTTCCGATGTTCGCGGACGTCCGGAACCTGATCCTGATCGAGGCCGAAAGGCCTGTCTCCTTCTTCGCGTACCCCGGCATCCCCAGCGAAATGACCGCGCCCGGTTGCGTCGACCTTCTTCTCGCCTCGCGTTCCGAAGATGGCACCGCCGCGATGCTGGCCCTCGCCGATGGCTGTCCCAAAGTGGACGAAGGCCCACACACCCGTCCCGTCGCCCCCACACAAGACGAAACTCTGACCCTCGACCACATCGGCCTGACCCTGGCTGCCCTGATGCCTGAAAACACCCTCGTCTCAGACGAGATGGTCTCGTCCGCAGCTCCCGTCCACGCTCAACTGAAGTCCGCAGCCGCCTTCGACTACCTGCCCGTGACCGGCGGCTCCATCGGACAGGGCCTCCCCGTGGCCGTTGGAGCCGCCATGGCAGCACCTCATCGCCGCGTCGTCTCTATCGAGGCAGACGGCAGCGCCATGTACACCCTCCAGGCTCTCTGGACCATGGTTCGCGAAAAGCTCGACGTCACCGTCGTCATCCTGGCCAACGAGCGCTACAAGATCCTTGAGATCGAAATGCGCCGCACCGGAGCCAACGGCTTCGGACCCATGGCCAGCGATCTCATCGACATCTCCCGCCCGGACCTGGATTTCGTGAAGATGGGGCAGGGAATGGGCGTCGACTGTTCCCGGGCCACCACTGCGCGCGAGTTCTCCGAGCAGTTCGCTGACGCCATGAAGACCGGCGGCCCGCGCCTTATTGAAGCGTGTATCGAGTAACACTACTTATGTAGAATTGCCATACCCGGATCGAGCACAGCTTTGGTGTTCGCCGTCGGAACCGCAACTGTAAACTCCACTGGTTCAGACGAAGTCCTCACCAGCCGCACAATGGGTTTGTTTTTTCCTGCCTGGATTTCCACCGGAATCTGCACGGAAACGTCTTCAGATACTTCGGTTTGCGTGATCACGCCCGTCAGCTTGTAAGCTCCGGGCTTGCCCTTCACTGACGAAACCAACTTCAACGCCGGCACCCCCGTTCCGTAAACCCACTGGTCAAAAAACGACTCCAGCTTCGCGTCCGGAGCCCCCGGCGGCAGAAACTCGGCACAAAGCAGCCGGAACGAATCGGTGTCCAGCGTCTTCCACTCGTACCGCCGCCGCAGTTCCGCCAGCATTTTGACGAACCGCTCATCTCCCAGTCGGCGTCGGAGCATGTGCATAATCCAGGTGCCTTTGCCGTAGATCACCGCGTTCGATGCATTCGGGTTGTTGGAACCCTCCAGCCGCCGCCCCTGCACCACTGCGCCCTCCGACTCCGCCGTCGCCCCGTCCGGACCCAGCGTCAGCATCGACCTCTTGTACGCCTCCAGCGCCATCTCAATCGCCTTCGGGCCCATCTTCGACTCCATGAACAGGATCGCCGTATAGTTCGCCAGAGCCTCCATCAGCCACTCGTGGTGATACGACCCTGAAGTCACTACATTGCCCCACCACTGGTGCGCAACCTCGTGCGCCACCAGCAGATCGCGAAAGTATGCCAGTGCCGCAGGCGTCTGCGCACCGCTCCCGGGAATTGAGTCGAGATAGTTGACGGTGGGCAAATAGATCATGCCCGCGAACCCTTGCCCGAACCGACCAGGCACCGGCGAAACCTCGATCCGCTTGAGCGGCGGCTCACCGAATCTGGACCGGTAGAACGCGGTCGCCTCCACCACAAGGTCAGTGATCCGCGTCAGGTGATTGAGCGGATTCGGAACATGATTCACCACCGGTTGGGGCAGATCGACGATTGCCGCACCCGGCCGTCGGCGCACAATGCTCCTGTCGGGCGGCGGCATGACGGTGTCTTGAATCCGCGGTCGCAAAGCATCTTCGAGTTCGCGGTTGGCTGAAATCTGCCACGTGATCCCGTTGCGAGACACCTCGCGCTTCTCGTACTTGCCGAGGTTGAAGCCCAGCAGCCTCACCGGGCCTTCCGTCACCCGGCGTGTCACGTGCACCAGCCCGTCCTGCTTGTCCTCTTTCACCACGCCGGCCGCAATCAAATCCAGCCCCAGCGGATACCGGTAGGTCACGTCGAACTCGGCAAACTGCAGGCCACGCCCCGGATACCACGTACCCCGCGCGCTCACAAAATACACGTTGTGGCCTGCCTCCACGATCACCTTGCCTTCGTGCACCACCTCGATTTCGTGTTCCGTTCCTGGCTCCAGCGGCTTCGGTGGCAATATGAGCAGCAGTTCGTTCCCGGTATTTCGTACCAGCCCCGCTCGCACCGACTCGCGCTGGTAAATCTCCACGTCGACGCCATCGATTTTGGCCGACATCGCCTTCATCTGTCCGGACAAATCGAGGGCGATCACATTCCTCGAATCCGGCCCCGTGCGAATCTTGAGGCGGCTGACGGCACGCATCATCAGCGTGTCATCCACTTCAGCGTTAATCCGATAACTTAGGATTTTCACCTCTGCTTCAGCCGGCTGTCGTCCACGATTGCTCCGGCTGGCGAAGCTGGCCCACGTATCCCACCACATCTGCTCTTTGCGCGTGGTGATCTGACCTACGACGATCTGCTCGTAAGCCCGGTGATCGAACAACACATCGAAATTTCCGTGTTTACGGCCCTGGATCATCGCCTGCATGAAGCCGCCGCGCCCCCCCGGCGTCAGCAGATCCAGCACAACACGCGACTCGAAACCGGTCATCAGATTCGAGACAACCCGGCTCCATCGCTCGTCCATGAGCGCGCCGAACTCTGGAACCTTCTTCGCGCCACTCGCCTGAATCTGCTCCAGCAGCGACTTCGCCGTGTCGTCAGTAAAGAGGAACGCCGCCTGGTCAAAATGCTCGTTCAGGTTGGGTGAACCCACGTAAGCCGCCATCGACTTCCGTTCCGATCGATCAGGCGGCAGCAGCAGAATCTCGGCATCGCCGCCGTCGGTGTCGCCCGAAAACACGGCCGTCAATGGCATCCCGTTCACGGGCTTACCGAACATCAGGTAACCATCGGTGAGCGAGATTCGCAACTCGTCGTGCGTGATCTCAATGTCGCGAACGCGGTAGCAGTTCTCGATATCGAGCCCCGCCGAGGCCACCTGCCGTCCCAGTTCAGCCGCCGTGCGGACCTGTCCGGACGCAAGACCTGCCGCCAAAATCAACAGAACTGCGATTCGCTTGTGGGTCACGTGAGTTCCCAATTATCTCAGGATTCAAATGCGAGAGTGTTACCGGTTCAGGTGGAATTCCTCGCCGATCGAAGAGAGCGCAAGCCGCCCGTCTGCGCCGTTCAGCGCGCCTTGCAGCCGGTGAATGGGCTCCAGATTCGGTTCCTGACTCAGCTCGAACGTCTGGTGGTGAACGCCAAGGATGAACTCGCTCCCCGCTGCCTCAGCCATCGACAGAGCCTGCTCCGGCGTGCAGTGCGCGCGTATCCATGGGTTGTACGCACCGATCGGCATGATTGCGAGGTCGACGCCGCGCGCGGTGTGCAGTTGGCGGAAAACACTCGTAATCGCCGTGTCGCCGCCAAACAGAACCCGGTATTTCGGCGATTCGATCAAATACCCGTTATATCCGCGGAACGTATCCGTCTGAACCCGAGCTCCCCAATGGTTCACTTCGACGGCGCGAATCGAGATGTCGCCGATCCGGACTTCCGCGCCCCAGATCAGTTCGTGCACGGCTTTCCACCTCCCGGCGCGCAGCAGGTCGCTCGTCCGCGAAGCCGTCACGACGGAAGTCTTCCTCGATTCCAAAGCTCGCAGGCTCGGCAGATCGAAGTGATCCATATGCGCGTGGGACAAGACCAGAATATCCGCTCCCGGCAGTTCATTAGCTCGTAGTGCCGCGTGAACCAGCCGTTTCGGACCTAACGTCGCGATGCCCAGATCGACTCCCGCGCGTTCGCTGAATACAGGGTCCGTCAGCAGCGTGATGCCTTCGATCTTGAGCAAAACAGTGGTGTGACCCAGCCACGCCGCATGCAGTCCCGTGTCGTCCCACAGTTCCGGCCGAGGTCGAAACGGCGCGGCAATGATGCCGCGCCGGAGCTCCCGCTGATATCGCTCCCACAGGAGCGGAGCCATCCGCACCGCCGTGGAGCCGAGCTTAAAAACCTGATCAATCACTATATCTATAAGACGTCCCGCAGCCTGGTCTGGGTTCAGGACCTTACTTTACGGGCAGCCAGGCCTGTTTCGCCGAACTCTCCAGCACGGTTTCCAGAATTCGCAGTTGCCGCAGACCGTCCTCGAAAGTTGGATACTCCACCGGTGCTGACCGGTCCGCCACGGTCCGGTAGAACCGCCGGAAGAGCTGCTTGAACGTGTCATCGTAGCCTTCGCTGTGTCCCCCCGGAAGATCGGCATAGCTCCGCGCCTTTTCCTGCAACAGCGACGGATCCTTCACGATCAGCTGGTTCGGGCTGTTGCGATGACCGATCCAAAGCTCGTCCGGCTTCTCCTGGTCCCAGGTGACGGAACTCTTGGTGCCGTAAATCTCAACACACAGCCGGTTCTTCCGCCCGGCGGAGATCTGGCTCACCGTCATCGCGCCCCGTGCAGTATCGCCGAGCTTCATGATCATCGAGCCGAAGTCTTCGGTATCGATGGCGACGTCCGCGTAATCATCGGGCTGAAGCGTCTTCCCGCTGAAGGTTTCTACTGAACCCTTCGGTTTCTTCCGGGTTTTGTGGAAGGTCTGCAGATCGGCGCAGAGGGACGAAATCCGCAGCCCCGTAACGTGTTCCACCATGTCGCACCAGTGCGTACCGATATCGGCGAAACAGCGCGACGGCCCGTTCGCGGCCGACTCGATCCGCCAGTTGTAATCGGTGTCGTACAGCAGCCAGTCCTGCGAGTAGGTGCCCTGAACGGCATAGATCTCGCCCAACTCACCAGCCTCGCGGAGCCGCCGCATATTCTGCACCTGCGGGTAATAGCGCAAGTTGTGGAAGGTGCAGTTGGCGAGGTTCCTCTCTTTGGCCAGCCGAACCATCTCGGATGCCTGTTCCGACGACAAAGCGAGCGGCTTCTCACAGACAACGTGTTTCCCCGCTTCCAGCGCAGCTTTCGCCATCGGAAAGTGCAAAGCGTTCGGCGTGCAGACATGCACAGCATCCACTTCGGGATCGGCCAGCAGCTCACGGTAGTCGCCCGTCGAACGGTCAACGCTGACCTCCTCGGCGAACGCCTTAGCCTTCTCCGCGCTGGAGGCGGCGATCCCGACGACCTCCACGTTTCCCAGTCTCCGGATGCCTTCCGTGTGGACACGGCCCATAAAGCCTGTGCCGAAAACTACCGTCTTTAGCTTTTTCATGCTTCCTCCAGGGTATCTCATGCATCGTTAACGCTATAGTGAGAGACAGGTTTTCGAGTATGGTGGTTCGAATCCGCTTCGGAAGCGGCACTACAGTCGCGATCGGGAAGAGAAAAAACGCCCGCATGGCACTGCTGGCCGCCAGCCTTCTGACGCTCGTAGCGATCTGCCTCACTCTCATGGGGTTCTGGCGGCTCTTCCGCGACCTCGACCTCGCCGGCGAGTTCATCTTCACTTCCGGCATCCTCTCACACTGGCAAGTCTGGCTCTTCGCTGCCGCTGGTACTCAGTTCGGCGCCTGGAGCCTCAAAGATTACTACCGCGGTCTGGCTGTCGAAGAGATGGCTGACGAGATCGAGAGCGACAACCAGGCCAGCCTTCCCCAATCCGTCACGGAAGAAATACCTGTTAGTACCCGAGCCGCACTTCGCCCTTAGCCATCCCGTTCACCTGCGTTTTCGTTAGCCAGTCAAGCGAAGCCTGAAAGAGCAGCAGGTGGTTTCGTTCCCAGGCGGCATTGTGTGACGAGCATGCAAGCTCCACATAGACCTTGTTCTCCGAACCGAGCGCCTCGTAAAGACCTTTCACCGAGACAGCCTGCGCTTGCTTGTCGTGCGCGCCAAGGATCACCAGGGCAGGCACCTTCAGGGACCCGGCCACCTGGGCGTTCCAGCCCCAGCCCGTCACCTGCGGTGCGCGACGAACACCCGTTCCCCACGTCGCGCCGACAGGATCAGAATCGAGCATCGCGGCCCAAACCGCGTCAGCTGAAGCCGGGTCGATCTGATTCGGGCAGCCCACCTGGCGCTCCCAGTTCGCCATGAACTCGGCATGAGACTGCGTGTTGAAGGCCGTGCCGTCTGCCGGAACCTTTGCCGGCGGCGCGGCGCTTCCATTCTTGTTGAACGCTGGTGCCAGCAGAATCAGCTTGTCCACTTTATCCTGATGCTGTGCCGCATACCCGCCCGAGCGGGGACCACCCAGAGACCAGGCGATCAGGCTCACTTTCGGAACACGCCTCGCGGCTGTCAGATAGTCGACCACGCCACCGATATCGTTCCAGTCCGAGCCGAGCGTGGTCATCTGTTGCGCGTAGTTCGCGCGGCATGGTGCCGAAATCAGGCCGGGGACGAACAGCGCCTGCTGTTCTTTTGAAAGATTGCAGGGATCGTTCATGGCCGGAGGACGGGTGGATCGGCCATAGCCGGTCATATCCATCGCGAAGACGTCGAACCCGGCGTTCGCCAGATAACCCATCCAGCTATAATCCTGAAACCGCTCGTCGAAGGCGACCTCGGCCGGAGTCCCGGCACCGTGGATGAACAAAACCACCCGGCCGGAGCTTGCGGTCCGCATATTGCCGGCGCGAACCACCTCCCGTACGTAGATGGTCGACATCTGCCCGGCGATGGCAGGCACGGTTGATTTCACCCGAACGTAGTGGTCCAGGCGGAGTAGCTTTTGGCCGTCGTCGGCAAGCAACGCGGCAGCGGAAAAAACGAACCCAAACAGGGGGAGCAGGCGGCAGTGACGGAGCATACGGGCTTCAGTATATGTCAGCCTGTTGCTCTGTTGTGAACAGTTTAGGCGTGAACCGCAGCGGGTGTGCCTTCTTCGATCCACTCGCGGTAAACGCCCATCAGTTCCCGAACGTCCGACACGTCAGCGGGTCTCGTGTTCATCAGCGGCGGTCGCACCGGGCCGGCAGACATGCCGAGGATCTCCATCGCATCCTTCATGACCGAGACTTCATAGCCCCTGGCTCGCTCGCGGATCGAATAGAGCGGATTGACGAACTTCGCCATGAGCTTATCGAGGCGGTTGAAGTCGCGCTTCATGCCCGCGTCTGCCAGTTCCAGGGAAAGTTTCGGCGCAATGTTGGAAATGCTTGACGTGTAGCCCTGCACGCCCGCCGCGAAGTAAGTGGGGATGCAGTCGTCGCCCAGACCGCCCAGCCATGCCAAACGGTCGCCGTTGTAGTTCATGATGCGCTGATAGACGCGGCCGTTGCCCTGGCCGTCTTTCCAGGCAGCAAGCGTTGGAACGCGGTCGGCCAGTTTTGCCACCTGCTGCGGCGAAAAGATCGCCCAATCGCGGCTGTAGATCATCAGGGGCAGGGGAGTCGCCTTCCCGATCGCTTCGTAATACTGGAACAGGCCTTCTTCCGGTGCATGCGAGTAGTAGGGGGGCAAGGCCAGAACACACTCGGCTCCGGCGCGCTCCACGCGGCGCGCAATGTCGGCACCGAGCACCGCATTGAACCCGGTACCGGCCACCACTGGCATACGACCGGCGACAGCATCGACCGATACCTTGACCACCTGTTCGATCTCGTCCGGCGTCATGGAATAGACTTCGCCCGTGCCTCCGGCCGCGACAATCGCGCAGAACGGATAGCGAGCCATCTCGTCCACATTTCGGGCAAGAGCATCCAGATCCAGAGAAAGATCCTTCTTGAAAGGGGTCACCGGGAACCCAAAGACGCCAGTCAGCGTGGCCGCAAATTGTCGGGGAGTCATCAGATCTTTTGTAACACGGCTGGCCAACATCGGCTCTTAATAACAAGACGATGAGCGAAACTCAGCAACCTGTGGTAGACGACGTGAGAAAAAGCTCAGATCTGGGCAACTTAGGGACCATGCACACCTCGGATGGCTCCTCCCAGCCTGATGCACTCTACTTATCCTGGCGGCTGCGGTCGGCTGATATCACATCTGTCGACCAGGTGAAGCGCCGCCTCGCTCTCGGTGAGACGAAGCATCTCTACCGTCTGCGCTCCTGGGTGATCGTCGGAGGCGAGGTACAGGCACTGCTTTCGCCTGCCGCAACCTTAGACCGCATCGCAACGGCGATTTGGGGTACCAACTCGCAGCCGATCGCTACTCGGTGGGTGCAGTCGAAGGACTGCGCGAAAACCGCCCGCGACATAGAGACATCGCCTGTTTCTCTGGGCCTCGCCGCAAGCCCCGAACAGTGGCCGTTCTCAAGCGCAGCCCGTCATTGACTACAGCAGACTGTTGCTGCTGCTGATTCCCGCGCCTTGCAGCTTCTCGTTCATCTTCTCGAGCGCCGATTTGTGAATCTGTGAAACGCGGCTCTCATTGATCCCCAGCGAGTCACCGATCTCGCGCATTGTCTGCCCGCCCGTGTAGTACATCTGGATCACGGTTTGGTACCTTTCGGGCAACGTCTGCACCGCAAATGACAGCAACTCCTCGAGTTGCCGCTTTCCCGCGAGCACGTCCGGGTTCAGGTCGTCATTTGCCGGGAACTCGGGCACGGCCTGGTTTTCGCTCTCGGGAGCGCGGGCCGAGGCTGATATGAGGCCAATCATTCGCAGGTCAGCTGCTACCACGCGCCAGCGGTCTACGTCCATGCCCATCCGTTCGGCAATCTCCTGTTCAGTGGGGTTGCGTTCGTGGGCGGCCTGCATCTCTCGCGTGATCTGTTCCAGCAGTTTGTGACGGCGCCGCAGGTCTCTCGACGCCCAGTCCAGATCGCGCAGGCTGTCCAGAATCGCTCCCTTGATTCGGTGCTTGGCGTAGCTTTGAAAAGTAACCTGCTTGTTGCCGTCGTACTTCACGGCGGCGTCGAAGAGCCCCATGATGCCGGCGTGAACCATGTCGTCCAAATCGACGTGGACGGGAAAATTTTCGTAAACACGAACAGCAATCGCGCGAACCATCGGCAGATGCTGTAGAACAAGGCGATCCCGTTCGGATTCGTTGAGCGCGGGGGCTGCTGCTGTCGAGGAGGTCATCTGCCTCCCCTTAATGCACGGTCCGAACCAAAGGTTCTAAGCCCTATAAACTGCTGACTACAAAGGGGTTGTCTGCTATTTATCCGCTGTCTTCAGGCGCTGTGTTCCGAATGGGAACACTGCTACGGAACGTGCGTTCCAGAGTGAACCAGGTTTGTTTTGCGTGATAGCCAGGCGGCTTGCGCCGGGCTGGGCGCGCTGATCAGGGAGGAAAGCGAAGCAGAGCGAACCACGCGCAGAGGCGTTGGCTAATCACTCAATTACTTGCCGACGAAAGACTAGTTGAAGCTCTTAACAGCTTCCTGTTCGTCACTGAAGGCCGGAATGAGCGAGCTGATTCCAGTCATGTCCATCACCTTTTTTACTTCAGGCGCGACATTGACTACTCTCATGGAGCCATGGTTGCGGACCAGGTGCGAGTAGCAACTCATCAACTGTCCCAGACCAGCGCTGTCGATGCGTGTGACGCGGCTTAAGTCGATAATCACGCGTGTATCGCTCTGTTCGAGCACTTCGCGGCGTAACTCATCGAGCTCGCCTGCTGATCGAGTCAACTCGGCATCGTGGCTAAACTGCAGGACGGATATGCCACCGGAACGCCGCCACGTGAGATTCGAGCGACGGAGTTCCGCCGCCATCTTCTCACTAACTCGCAGTTCGTCAAAGCACTCGTCACAGCCGAGATAGTGGCCTTCAAACTCTTCTACGGCATCGGCTTCGAGCACGCGCGAAAGATATTTCGCGATCACCTGTTCCCGCTGTATAGGTTCCATTCGGCAGTTCATATTTCCACCCACCTAGTGCATCGTCGCATTGCTTCGTTTCACTTCGCCCGAATAGACGCGCCGAAACCGCTCTTTCGCGCGGAAAAGCACAACGCGGAACTGCGCATCGGACATCTTCCACTCAAGACAGATCTCTTCCTTATCCCGGCCATCGAGATACAACGCCTTCAGGACCGCCCGGTCGCGGTCCGCCAGTCCAGCGAGACCGTTGTCGATCGCATCTCGCATCTCAAGCACTTCCGCTTCCGGACGGACACCTACTTCCGGTACTTTCGTGTCGTCGTCCAGAGTCGGCTCCCGCTTGACGCGGCGACGATGCTCCAGGATCACGTTGCGGCACACCCCGTTGATGAAAGCGCCGAACTCTTCGGTGTTACGGATCTGGTCCCGCTGAGCCGCCCGTATGAAGCGAGAAAGTGTCTCCTGCACCAGATCATCCACGTCAGCGCAGTTATGGCCGACGTGATAGAGCACCTTGTAGCGAAGTTTTAGCCGGAGCCGTTCGAGTGAAGGTTCGCTGAGATCCATTGGGGGGCGGGTGCTCAGCGACAGCGTCTGAGCCCTGCGGCTATTCTACAAGGCTGACCCTGCAGGCCCGAGCTAGGTTGCCCCGACACGTACCGGCTTGTTCACCTGGAAGCAGTCCCGGCACAGAACGGGACGTCCCTGCGTGGGGCGGAACGGAACCGTTGTTTCGCGGCCGCACTGGTGGCAGGTTGCCGAGGTCTCGATGCGACCGCCAAATCCACCACGATCGGACGAAGCTGTTTGCCGCTTGTTCTTACAGGTTCGGCAACGCTTCGGTTCATTCCGGAATTCCTTCTCCCGGTAGAACTGTTGTTCACCAGCGGAAAAGATGAAATCAGTTCCGCAATCCAGACATTTCAGTACCCGATCCGCGAATTCAACCATGGCACCACCCCAAAGAGAAGGGGCGAAACGATTTGCATCGCTTCGCCCCCTGTTGATTGTTTACTCAGGTTCCCGGCGGCTCTTCTTCCGGTTCCGTTTACGGGCGAGAGCGGCTTTAACCCGCTTTTTCTCCCCTGGCTTCAGATAGAAGGAATGACGCTTGACCTCTTTAATGATGTCTTCCTGCTGCACCTTCCGCTTGAAGCGGCGTAGCGCATTTTCCAGCGTTTCACCTTCCTGGAGTCTGACTTCAGCCAACGAACAACACCCCCCAACCGATCATGGATTCTACCCGTGCGCGAACCCGGCGTTACCCAGGTACTGTGCAAACAAGGTATTGATATCATATGGACTTGCACAAGAAAGTCAAGCCCATCTAGCACTCCGGGCACTCAAGTTCGGGACTGTAAAAGCCGTTCGGCTCAGTTCAAAACAAGAAGTGCCGCAGAATCTTGAGCTTACCACAGCATTCATTCCGTCCGGAAGTTCGGGCAACCGCAGTACAGCAAACAGGAGAGAGCATTTGTCAACGATCACAAGCGTAACCGGTTTAGAGATTCTGGATTCCCGCGGCAACCCGACGGTGGAAGCTGAAGTCGTCCTCGCGGACGGCACCACAGCCCGTGCGGCAGTCCCCAGCGGCGCATCAACCGGCGAGCACGAAGCCGCCGAGCTTCGCGACGGCGATAAGCGCCGTTACCTCGGCAAGGGCGTTCTCAACGCAGTAGCCAACGTCAATGGTGCATGCGCCGAGGCAGTCGTCGGAATTTGCGCAACGCAGCAGGCAGCGGTTGATCAGGCCATGATCGATGCGGACGGGACCCCGAACAAATCCAACCTCGGCGCGAACGCAATCCTTGCCGTGTCCATGGCCGTGGCTCGCGCCGCCGCCGTCTCGCAGAAGACGCCACTGTATCGCTACATCGGCGGCAACCGCGCCAACACGCTGCCAGTCCCGATGATGAACATCATCAATGGCGGCGCGCATGCTGACAGTTCGGTGGACATGCAGGAATTCATGGTCGTACCGTATGGCGCGACCACCTTCTCTGAATCCCTTCGCATGGGTGTGGAAGTTTTCCACAACCTCAAGACGGTGCTCAAGAAGCGCGGCTACTCCACAGCTGTCGGCGACGAGGGCGGTTTCGCCCCGAACCTGAAGTCGAACGATGAAGCCATCGAAGTTGTTCTCGAAGCCATCACCCTCGCGGGCTACAAGCCGGGCGAACAGATTGGCATCGCCCTGGACCCCGCGTCCAGTGAATTCTTCCAGGACGGAAAATACGTCTTCAAGAAGTCCGACAAGAGCGTTCGCACCAGTGAGCAGATGGTCGACTATTGGGCAAACTGGCGTCGCCAGTATCCCATCGTATCCATCGAAGATGGCATGGCGGAGAATGATTGGGACGGCTGGAAGCTGCTGACGGACACCATCGGCGCCAACACCCAGCTGGTCGGCGACGATCTGTTCGTGACCAACACGGCTCGCCTGCAGCGCGGCATTGATACCCACACTGCGAACTCGATCCTCGTGAAAGTCAACCAGATCGGCACGCTGACTGAGACGCTGGACGCCATGCAGACTGCCTTTAGCAACGGCTATACGGCCATTGCCTCCCATCGGTCCGGCGAAACCGAAGATTCGTTCATCGCCGACCTCGCGGTTGCCACCAACTGCGGCCAGATCAAGACCGGCTCTGCCAGCCGTACCGACCGCCTCGCCAAGTACAACCAGTTGCTCCGGATTGAAGCGCAGCTCGGCGCAGGAGCGAAGTTCCCGGGCCGGAAGGCTTTCCGCCAGTAATCATGTCGCGTACAAAGCCACTGATTCTCACCATTCTCGACGGCTGGGGTTACTCCCCGGCCGTCGACGGTAATGCCATCGCGCTTGCGAGAAAGCCTGTCTATGACTCGCTGCTGCGCGATTTCCCCAACACTGTCGTACAGACTTCCGGACCCTGGGTCGGGCTGCCGGACGGACAGATGGGCAATTCGGAAGTCGGCCACCTCAATATTGGGGCGGGCCGGGTCGTCCAGATGGACATGACGCGAATCGACACGATGATTGCCACCGGGGAGTTGTTCGAAAATCCCGTGCTCCTCGACTTGATGCAGTACGCCCGCCAGGGTCGCCGGCTCCACATTATGGGTCTGGTGAGCGACGGCGGCGTCCACTCGCTCGCCCAACACCTCTACGCTGTCGTTCGAATGGCGAAACGCGAGAAGGTGGACAACGTGTTCATCCATGCGTTTATGGATGGGCGCGACACGCCCCCTGACAGCGGCCTCGGCCACATGAAGGCTCTGCAGAGCAAGCTGGCTGAGATCGGTCTGGGCAAGGTTGCGACCGTTTCCGGGCGTTTTTATGCCATGGACCGCGATCAGCGCTGGGAGCGGATCGAAGCCGCCTTCAACGCCATGGTTCTCGGCAAAGGTGAAAAGGCTACCAACCCCACAGAGGTCGTTCTGCGTGCCTACGCCAAAGGGCAGACCGATGAGTTCATTGAACCGGTCACCATCGTGGACGGAAAGAACGAACCCATCGGCCTGATTCGTGACGGTGACGCCTGTTTCTTCTTCAACTACCGGTCGGACCGCGGCCGTGAGATGAGCGCAGCACTGCTCAGCGAAACACTGCCACAGCCGGCGCGTTCTCTGGCTCCGAAGAACCTGAAGTTCGCCACCATGACGCAGTACGACAAGACTCTCGAAGTGCCGATCGTGCTGGCGCGGGACCCGCTGGTCAACATCATGGGTTACGTCTGTCAGGAGCTGAACTGGAAGAATCTTCGCGTCGCCGAGACCGAAAAGTACGCGCACGTAACCTACTTCTTCAACGGCGGCATTGAAAAACCGTTCACTGGCGAAGAGCGCGAGATGGTGGCCTCACCGAAGGTCGCCACTTACGATCTGAAGCCGGAGATGAGCGCCGACGGAGTTACCGACATCGTGATTGACGCGATGGGTAAGCGGGACTTCGACGTGATCGTCATGAACCTCGCGAATGCTGACATGGTCGGTCACTCGGGCCGCCTGGAGCCAACCATTCGCGCGGTCGAGAAGGTCGATGAATGCCTGGGCCGTATCTGGCAGCGGCTGAAAGAAAAGAACGGCCGCTGGATCATTACGGCTGACCATGGCAACGCCGAGACGATGATCGACCCCATCTCTGGCGGGCCTCACACATATCACACAACCAACCCTGTTCCGTTCATCCTTGTGGATGAATACCGCGGCAAGTTGCGGCCCGGCGGATCGCTGCAGGACGTGGCACCGACCATTCTGGCGGCACTTGGCGAAGGTCAGCCTCGTGAAATGTCAGGACGGGATCTCAGGGTTCTTTAGCGGACGGCTAAACCGTCCGATCAGGCTGCTGCGTGGGTCGGCTGCGCGGCAGCTTCGTGAAGCCGACTTTCTCTTTCCAGTTCGCTCGCCACTTCATTCGCGTAGATGAGGAAGTGGTGAGCGGACAGCAGCACCATCACTCCCATCCAAAGCTTCGTGTCGTTGGTCGTGTAGTTCCTCAGCAGCTTTCCTAAAAAACGCCAGTAATCGGCTCGGTACGAAGATCGAACGCCCTGCGTCCACATCGACGCGGCCAGTATCCGCAGGTTATAAGACAGGGGCAGCGCCGGCGGTTTTTGCGTTGGCTGAGTCTTCCAGACTTCCAGAGAGCGGAACGCACGGTCGAAAAATGCCTTCGGTTCGTAGAGCCAGAACAGTAACTGGCTGAGGCCGCTGAGCAGCACGGGTAGCGGCAGGTTCGTGCGGAAGTTCGGCGCGCTGAAATTCGTGATGGCTTCGCTGTTCTCGTACAGCCTGCCTTCCTTCTTCATGCGGTCCCACAGGGCCGTCGTGGGCGGAGCCTGCAAAACTCCGGCCATAGCCCAGGTGATCGCGGTACGCTCGATGAACTCACGCTG
>JAOAPO010000214.1 GCA_025462945.1 Bryobacterales bacterium | reverse complement strand
AATCGAACCAACCAGGATCGCCCGGACGAGGTATCGCACTGCAGATGCAGAAACGAGGCAGCGACGCTCAGCAGGACGATGCCACGATGCGGCTTAGCAATGCGATCTCCGCGGGCGTACTGGGCAGGGACTTAACCCAACCCGAGAAGCATTCGGCGGGAACCCTGATGCATTACGGCTTTGGGACGGTGACCGGAGCGGCCTATGGCATGTTGGCGGAGTGGACCCCCGGTGTAACCGCCAGTGCCGGATTGCCGATGGGCGCCTTCGTCTGGGCAACGGCAGACGAAGGGGTGGTACCCGCTCTCGGCCTTTCCAAGTGGTCTTCGGGATATTCTCTGTCGACTCACGCTATGGCTTTGGCGTCTCATCTGGTCTTTGGGTTGACCACGGAGTTGGTTCGGTCTTCTGTCCGCAAGGCGCTGTAGAGCCATCGTTCGCATTCATGGCGCTACAGACAAGCCAATGAGGGAAAGACCATTTCAGCGGTGCTCTGGGTCAGTGTTCAACCATCGCTTGAGCATGACCACGGGAGATCTGCCTGGCAAGTGGGACTGCGTTGAGGCTGGCTTTGACCTCAAGCAGCGTTAGTCAGTGCGTTCTCGAAGAAGCGGGGCGGCCAGTGCCCGCCCAGAATCCCTTCACCGCCGAAACGAGAAACTCCGTCGCCAGAATCAGCGGCTGCAGGAAGAACTGCGCAAGGCCAAAATCATCACAGATGTCCGAAAAAACTGGCCAGCTGTTGGTCGCCAGTGAAGGACCGCGACAAGTTCCGATGACCGCAGTCGAAGAACTCAGTGCGATCGCCATGACTGCTCAGGCTATGCGCGGCGACCGCGAGCGCGGCATCCGGAGCGGAATAGACGATTACATCAGCAAGTCACATTCGTGTCGAACCCTTGGTGGAGTTCCTGAATTTCAACTGCTGTGCTCGACCAGGTACGCCTCGATGGCAGGCCGAACGCGTGCGAATTCACTAAACCATTTCATCGACAGCGTCGCGTAGTCCCCCTGGCTGCCTTTCACCGCGGCTTCCAGTGCCTTGCAGCCTAACGCGAAAGACTCGGCAAGCATCTGTGCGCTGGCGCCTTTCACTGCGTGCACCTGCCGTCCCATCTCGACCACGTCACCGCCTGAAAGAGCGTGCCTGATCGCCGACATCCTCGAGTCTGTGTCCTACAGGTACAGCCGGAGCAGTTCGGCGGTCATCTCGGGCATGCGCTCGAGCGCCTTCAGTTCTCCGGAAAAGCCCAGACGGGCTGTTGCTGCACCGCCAGCGGTGGTCGCATGTCTTGTAAGCTGCGGCTTGCAGGGGCGTATTCACGGTTCAGCCTCCTGAGAACCGAGGGCAGGTGTAATGCCGCCCAACAGCCCTTTGATTTCATCCGGTTCCCCGCCCTCGTCTTTTCTCCCATGTATCGTCCTGAGATTCGCGCGGCCAACGAGACAGCAGATGTTGCGGGGGCGATCCGGTGCGGATTCCGAGTTCCGCCCGGAGGCTACCGCAAATGGCACGCTTTCAACAACCTACGCGGCCCGCGAGCGAGCTGCCGTGAGGAACCGGTCGGGGCCTTCGAACTGCAATCAGGTAGGTTGGCGGAGATTCGCCGAAGCCGGAGATATGAAAGATAAAACCTACCGAGTACTGTCCGTTGAGGACAACCCCGTTTCAGCTGAACTGGTCAGGGTACTTCTAGCCGGCGCACACAATAATCTGTTCGAAGTTGAATCGGCCAACACGCTCATCGGGGCACTGGACAGGCTCGCCTCCGGGGGCATAGACGTGGTCCTGCTGGACCTCGGTCTCCCCGACAGTGACGGACTCGGAACCCTGACAACGATTCGAACCCATGAGCCCGATGTTCCGGTGCTCGTGCTCACGGCTTCTGACAGCGACTCTTTGGCGAAGGACGCTCTCGCCCATGGTGCTCAGGACTATATCGTAAAAGGGCAGTTCGACGGCAACAGCCTGTCCCGTTCGCTGCGCTACGCCATTCTTCGGGCTCAACGGGATCCCGGTCAGGCCAACGATCAGACCCGTCCGAGCCGAGCTCGTGTCATCGGCTTGATGGGCGCGAAAGGAGGCACAGGCACCACGGCGGTCGCGATTCACCTGGCCGTAGATATCAGGCGGCAGACCGGAAAGGAGATCCTGCTGGTTGATCTTGATGTCAGCGGCGGGTCTGTTGGCTTCCTCATGAAGGTCGACAGGCCTTACACGCTTCAGGACGCTTCCCTGAACCTGCACCGCCTTGACGCCGCACTATGGCAGTCCTTCGTATCGAGACATGAGAGCGGAGTGGACGTTTTGCAGTCGGCGGGCTCGATCCGATTCGGCGAACAGCTCAGGGAAGAACGGGTCCGCCACCTCTTGCGCCTGGTGCAAATGCAGTACGCGTGGATCATTCTCGACATGGGACGTCTAACCGAGCTTTCGCTCGCACTTCTCGAAGAGGTGGGAGAACTTGCGCTGGTCACAACTCCCGACGTGAGTTCATTGCAGGAAGTCAGGAAGATTGTGCAGAAGCTGCGGGGGACCGGCTACGATCCCGACCGGCTGAGTCTGATTATGAACCGCGCATCAAGGTCCGACATAAGCAAAGGCGACCTGGAGAAAACCATCGGAACTCCCGTCCGGTTCTGCTTCCCGGATTCAGGCGGCGAGCTCGATCACGCTTACGCTTCCGGCGAGTTGCAGCCGGCGCACAGTTCCTTCGGGAAGCAAATCTCGAAAGTGGCGGCCTCCCTCACGGGAATCGTGCCCAATGAGGCGAAAAGATGGAAGCTGTTCGGCCGAAGTCTGGCAACTCCATCGATGCAGGCTGGCCGCTGACGACTTGCCCGTGTACCGCCCCGGCGCGCTCAGGCTCCTCTTAGAGCTTCGAACCGGGGCGGGAGTTCAAAGAGGGTTCGCGTACCCGCGATAGCCTCGCCGGTCTGGCGGATAGCGGATGCGGCCAGAGCGTCTGAGCTGCGCGAAAGGGTGAGGTAGCCGACATTCAGCGGATTTATGCCCATCAGCCTGCAGCAGGTCGCGTCGACAGCAGCCAGATCCGTGCCCGCGACGATCAGTCCGACCGGCTTCGCGCTGCCCTGGATTGGACCATTGCCTTCCATGCCCACGATCCCGTCGACAATTGCCAGGGTGCGAGGGAACAGCTTGGCTAGGTCGGCGACGCACTCGTGAATCCCGGCCCAGTGCAACACATTCTTTGGCCAGCCGTAGACACCGCCGGGCACGACACCGAAGAGATTCTTCATCGAGAGCGTGGCCCCGGTCCAGTGGTGCGTCTTGAGCTTAGGCATCGAGACCAGCAGATCCGCAGCCAGAATGGTGTTCGGCAAGTAGAGTTCTTTGAGCGTCGAGTGAGGATTCCGCAGCCCGATCAGGGTGACATCGTCCAGGTTCAGGTCCGTAAAGATGTCTTCAAACTTCGGGATCGTCTCGAAATAGCCTGCTCCCTCGGCCATATCCATGGTGGCGCGCCGGTGTCCGGGGCCTTCGGCTATCCTGACGTCCGCCGCGCCGAGCGCCTTAAACGCCTCAAGAGCGGCATGCACCAGAATGGGATGGGTATTGACCGGCCGATGGGGATCGAATTCCACGAGGTTTGGCTTGAGCACCACCCGCTTCCCACGAATCAGCGTATGGTGTTCGGCCAGTAGTCGCCGCATGGCATCGTAGACATCCTGGGTGTAGGCCTCCTGGCGGACGATCGACACCTTCGGAGGTTCGGCAGGCGCACTGCCCTGCCGAGCAAGAGGGCGCGAACACGCAGCGGAGGCCACTGCCACGCCCAACAGTTCACGCCGGTTGAAAAACGTATTCACGCGAAGATATTCCTTCCATCCAGAGCCGCGTCGGCGAGTAGTTGCAGCGCGATGTCACGGGTGTCGTGACACCGGACAGGGGGAGAGCCTGGAACCGGCACACCGTGCGCGTGCAAACCGAGCCGCAGCCAGGCGTTGCCCTCGGCGGACCGGCACGTACCGAGGTGCCTCAGCGCCGTCCTGAAGGAGGGCTGAAGCTGTCCTGACTTCGAACGCGGCAGGGCAAGCAGAGCAATTCCGGTCGTTTCCGGGTAGGAGTCGGCTTCGATGTTGAGAGCCCGGGCAGAACCGTGATTCCAGCCGCTGTCGGCGCACATGCGGGCGCGCAAGAACTCTTCCCCGTCCAGACAACGCTCAGCCGCGCCTGGGTGCTTACTGAGGGCGAGCAGGGCCATTGCTGTGGGTGTAACCCACGCTGCGGAACCCGGATACCACGGCCATCCCGCGTGGGTCTCCTCTGCCGGAGCGGTCCGTCCGCGTAGTCTCTGCCCAAGCCGGTAGAGAGGAGACGTTTCCTGACCTTGCAGGCTGAGGAGCCATTCTGCGCCGCGTTCGCTGAGGCGGGGGCCGAGGTGACCAGACGGAAGCATCAGGACCAGCGAAGTGACGCTTGTACTTCGGGAAACCGAATCCATAGGCGGCCATCCACCATCGGCCCGCTGCCGCGCCCGGAGCCACGTCAGCGCCCGTTCGTAGCTGTTTTGGGGTGAGCCTGTCGCGGAAAGAGCAAGCGCCGCAAGCGCCGTTGGTTCCGTGCAGGACAGGCGGCCGTGAAAGGGCCAGCCGCCATCGGGGTTCTGACTGGCGATCAGGTCGCCGCGATCCATTTCAGCTGAACTCCGCAAACGGAGCTCCCATTGGGCGTCTGCGATGCCGAAGCAGCAGGGTCAAAGCGATTCCCGCATCGCACCACAGGAAGAAAACGAGTATCAGCATAGAAGTCTGGTATCACGAACGTTCGGCGGTAACAACGCAACTTCATGCCCGATTGGTAAACACCAACAGGCATTCTAAACAGCTAAGGGGAAAGGATAAACGTGCCGAGCCCGTCCCTGCGGCTACCCCGTCATGGCAACATTTGAGACGAGTGTTCAGAAACGCGACACCGGAGTGGTCCGGGCCGAGCACCCTCCCGGTCAGGGAACGCTCCCATGCGCGGTGCTTCCATGGATTGAAGCACCGCGCAAGAACACTGGACAGAGAGGTTTCTAGTTCCTGCCTTTGTCCGCACGGCGGCGACGCCTGCGCACCAGGAACATCATCAGCGTGCCTACGGCCAACATAAACGCTACGGTTTCGAATATATGACTCATTTTGGACTCTCCTTTCGCGGTTAGTGAATTTGCTTCATCATGGGGAACAGATACTTGAAAATCTGTAGAAGCCCCGGGCCAGCCGCGATCAGCATCATCGACGGCAAGATAAAGAAAAAGATCGGGAAGACCAGCTTGACGCCCACTTTGGCAGCCCGCTCATCGGCCTGCTGGCGCCGGGCCACCCTCATATACTGAGAGTGATTACGCATCGCCTCCCCCATGCTGGTCCCGAATCTGTCACTTTGGATCAGAATGGCGACCAGCTTCTGGATCTCCTCTTCGCCGGTTCTCTCGGCGAAGGACGAGAGGGCATCGGCGCGGCGCATGCCGGCTCGCATTTCCATACCGATCAACTGCAACTCTTCACCCAGTTCGCCGCTCTCGCGCCCCTGGAGTTCACCGGCGACATGCTGGATAGCCTGATCCAGGCCAAGACCAGCCTCCACCGAGATGATGATCAGGTCGAGTGCATCCGGCAGTGCGCTGCGAAGGCGCTGCTGCCGTGCGGCGATGCGTTTCTTGAGAAGAAAACCCGGAATTCTCCAGCCAATTCCGACACCCCCAACCAGCATGATCATCCGGAGCGCGGGATTACTGTCTGGCCCGATCGGTACTGCAAGCGCTCCGAGCGACAGGAGGACGAGTGCCGTCAACCGCACTCCAACAAAAACCTGCGGGGCGCCTGCCGAGCGGTACCCCGCCATGCTCAGATCACGACGAACCTCGTTTCCCGCTCCGATCATCGGGAGTATGCCACCCAGCTTGTTGAGCAGAACCGCGATGCGTTCGGAGATCGGCTGCGCTTTCTCCTCCACGGCCCGAACAGCGTACGCCGGCTGGCCAAGGCGGACCTTGATTGTGGCGGGCCGCACGTAGAAGCGATAGCCGATCATGCAGACCATACCCGTGATCGCCACAAACACGATTGC
>JAOAPO010000203.1 GCA_025462945.1 Bryobacterales bacterium | reverse complement strand
GGATCCGCTCTTCTAATGAGCCATAACTGAACAACTCGTTTTGGTGTATGTCTGCGCCGCGCATAGTATCCAGGCGTCTTTTTGTGCGCCCAGGTTACTCGTTTTGTTTTTCAGCAGCCTGCTAGGCAGCAAGGAACGGAACCAGCCGCGCCCGCCGCATCCGAACCAGCGTGCCCTGCCTCGACCGATGCCGTAAGTTACTGAAAAGGGAACGACTTGGTTCCCGGCGGACGCTACTGTTTCAGATCCGTCATCCATAGATTACTGCTAAGTTCGCCCATCGCGAATATCAGCTTGTTCCCGACGGGACAAATACTGACGTTCCCAGTGTCCGGTATGTGCATTAGCGAAAGGTGAGAGTTGTGGAGGTGCAATACGGGGTGGATTGGCCCGGAAGGCTGTTTCGTTGCAGGGTTCAAGTTCCGCTTCCAGATGCAGCGGAACCCGTCGCGATCAGAAAGAAAATAGATCTGATTGCCGTCTGAAGACCATCGGGCTTCCCGGTCGAGAGCGTCGCCATCTGTGATGGGGATCCAGTTTGCCGGGGGAACCAGATGACCGTTGTAAGGTGCGACGAATACTTGACGTTTCGATGAAATCGTTAGCTTTGCCGCACGGGTGTTGTCAGAAGTGTGAAAGGTGAGCCACCTCCCGTCTGGGGACAGGTGCGGCGCTGTTGTAACCAGGATGCCGTGATTTGCGATCTCGATAGACTTCGAGGTCGCGGGATCGACGGAACTGATCCCGTTCGTGTACATCCGTGGCCCCCCAGCTGTTATGACCTTCCCATCCGAAGACCAGTCGTCTGGTCTGCCGCAACGTTGACAGAGCGGCCGTTGCTCGCCGCCGCTGAAAGCGGTGAGCCAAATGGTCACGCCGTCCGAGTACGCAACCTTGGTTCCGTCGCGCGAGATCGCCGCGGAATTCTCTTGCACGCCGGTGTGTGTGAGAGCAACCTCGTTGCCTTGGAGCAGATCCTTGATCCAAACTTCGAAGTTCCCCGTCCGGTTGGAGACGTACACTAATCTGGAGCCGTCCGCGGAGACGGAGGGCCTGTAGTTTATGGCTCCATCGTTAGTGATCGGACGCATAGTTGTGGCCGTTGCGTCCTTGCCAGCAGTGGCTTCCCAAATGCCCGCCGCATACGTGTGGTTTGCGAAGACAAGTCGCCCCCCGGATGACACCGACGGCATCACCTCGCTTCCTGTTCCGAACGTGAGTCGTTTCAATCCTCCCACCAGCCGTGGCGTTCCGGTCGAGACTGTTCCTGCCCACACATTTGCGGAGTCGCCTTGTAGCCTGGAGACAATGATCCGGTCGTTCAGCCAAGCCACCGACACCGAGCTGACCTGACCGAAACTTGTACGGTCTTCTGAGACCGGCTCGACAGTGAGTTGCGTCGATATGCCCCCAGTGGCTGAACACGACCAGAGGTGAAGAGGCCTCAGTTGCAGATTGCTCCATCCCGCAAATATCAAGGTCGATCCGTCGCGCGACCAGGCAACGGGCCCACCCACGTAACGATCTTGCGCTGCGCGCTTCGTAGATCCCGTTGCGAATTCGTATATGCGTAAGCTTCCCGAGAAGCCGCCCGAACCGTAGTGCCCCACAGAAAATGCGACTCGCGAGCCATCTGGAGAGTAACGGGGCACATGCCCATCGCGAATGATCAGCCTTGCTTTGCCGCCAAGCGCCGGGACCGCGTAGATTCCAGGCGGATCGCGCTCAGATCGAAAGATGATCGTGCTTCCGTCGGGCGAAATATCCGGTTCATGATCATCGGCTGGATCGTCACTGAGACGGCGCGGTTCACCTCCCGCGATGAGTTGCATCCAGATGTCGGTGTTACCCTGTCCCGCGCGGTCGGAGGTGTAGCTCAGCAACTTACCGTCCCGCGAGATTACAGGCTCTGAGGTGATTCCGGAGTCGCGCGTCAGTTGGGTCGGGGGCGATGCCGTCCATTCCGGCTTCTCGCGAAACCAGAACCAGTAAAACAAGATCGCGGCCGCCGCGAAGGACACGACAGTGCCGCCAAGAAAGCGCAGCAACCAAGACCGAGCCCGAACGGGTTTCAACGCCTCGGGTTTCAACGCCTCGGGCACTAGTGCCGGATCCGCTACGCTCTCCACTGGCGCGATGAATCGATAGCCTCTGCGGGGCAGAGTCTCGACGAACCGGGGATTCGATGCCGAATCGCCGAGCGCGTCCCTGAGCTTTCGCACCGCCGTGTTCAGCCCTTCTTCGAAGTCTACGTGAGTCTCACCCCAGAGGTTCTCGCGAAGCTCGGCTCGTGTCACGATTTCGGCCGGGCGCTCGAGCAGTGCGAGCAACAGGCGGAATGGCTGCTCCTGCAAACTGACTGGGCGGCCGGCGCGCCGTAATTCCCCTGTGCCGGGATCGGCTTCAAAGGTTCCGAAGCGAAAAAGGCGGCGGCTCCGATTCTCCATAGTTCCTGAATTCGACCGTAGTTCGGCCATTATACGCCTGGACGCGTTCTGGACACGAGTTCAGAAGCAGTCAGTAGCGGTAGTTGGCAAAGGACTTAGCGGGTCAGGTCGCCCCCGCGGCGGATCGGCGGCAGGACACCGTCCGTCCATGGAATCGTAACCGCATATCGGCCAAAGTCGGGGTCCTATGCGATCTCGACACCTCCTCAAAACATGCCTGCTCTTTGCTGTTGCTTGGACTTTTGCGTACGGCCAGGCGGGCGCGAACCTCGAAATGACCATTCATGTTTACGACTATGCCGGAATCGATCCAGGTGAACTAGCCAAAGCGGAAGCATTCGCGGCCAGGATCCTCCACGAAGTGGGGCTTCGGACGCAGTGGAGCAATTGCCGATTTTCTCGGGCGGGAACGGCGCTGAGCAAGTGCGCCCCCTCGGCCGGCGGTGTAACTCATCTATACGTCCGCCTTCTGTCCGAGCCAATGGCCGGCAAGCTCGCCGCCTCTACGAAAGTGCTGGGGATGTCACTGCCCACTTCCCCCGGTACTTTTCCAGTGGACGCCTATGTTTTTGCCGGACGGGTCGGCGTATTCGCCGAAGAAGATAGCGGTCCGGCGCCGCCCCTGCTGGGTGCAGCCATAACCCACGAGGTGGGGCACCTGCTTCTTGCCAGTCAGGCACACACCGTCACCGGCATCATGAGCGCTCATTGGGGGCCGAAAGAAAAAAAGGACGCGCTCAGGGGGGTGTTGACATTCAGCCGGAGGCAGTCGGACCAGATGCGCGCTGATGTAAGCCAGCGGATGAGCGGTTCGAATCAACGCGCTCACATCTCCGATGAGGAACGCCGGATTGAGCCGAACCGTGGGCCGTGACGGACTCAACTGGCTAGGGGATCAGATACCGATGGACAGGACTGTCCACCACCACCCGGCACTCCTGCCGCTGTTGACGTACCGCCACTTGCACCTCCCCCAACTCATTCGTTTCATCCTATCGAAAGGTCAGGACTCCGACTCGAGGCATCCAGATCGCTTGAGAGATCACTCAAACAAACAAAATAGGGGGCACTGATTAGTGTTCCTGTCGGTGCAGTCGTGGGGCGGACCGGTTCTTCGACGCTATTCAGCTCTTACCTTTGCTGGTATGTAGCGCATGTGATGTCCTACTTACCGGAATGTGGCCGGTCCCGCCCACTCGCTGGCATCAGCAAGTCGCAAGTCAGCCTTAGGCAAGCGCCGTTATCAGGTAATATCGGCAGCTATCTCGGCCGCGCGGCTGCTAGGGGACAGCCTGGCTGTTTCGGAGCTTGGCGACAGAACGGAAGACGTCAGCCGAGACCGCAAGACCTGTGTTCACGCCGGGCCCAGCAAAACGCGATCCCCGCACCAGCAAGGCCGAGGATCGTCGCCGGGGGACCCATGACCCGAAGGAAGGTTGCGGCTACGGTCGCGGCCGCCATCGCGACGCTCGCAGTTAGCACGACGCCTAGGACTGCCGTACCTCTTAGCCAGAGGGCGATACCGGCAGCCACGAAGAAAAGAGAGGCTGGCGTTGTGAATACCCCAACCCAGAATTGAGTCGACGACGGACCAAAGTATTGGAATTCCAGCGCAGCTCCGATACCTAAGACCAATCCAACGAGCACCATCAAGACGGAAATGACCTTCATTCGAGTATGGGACGGTCGGTGACAATGTTTTGTGCCCGGATGGCGCCAAATTTTCAGTGCTGAGTTGCGGTTCGAGCCTGATTTCGCAGATGCTTCCCTCCAGGGTAGCCGCTGAGAGATGGCTTCGCTGCTCGTCACCAGTGCTTGACGTCGGGGGAAGCTGGATGGGCTTTGCTCGCCTGCCGATCGGGCTCCGGCCCATGAATCATTCGATCCGTCACCGCGATCGGAATCATCACGTTCCCGATGTTCTCGCCGGCCATGAGTCGGTAAAGCTTGTCTTCCCAGAAAGCGAACCATGGCTCGCTATGGGGACGCAGCCCGGTGTGGTCCGTTGACACCTGTTCCAGCCGTCTGACTCTTCTGGATAGCCCGAGCTTCACGAGCACCCTCCCTGTTTCATCAGCTCGGCGGCCTGTTCGAGGGCTGCCACGCGGACATCAATGTCCTCCATCTCGATGGCCTGCCTCGCGTGGTTCAGAACGCTGTCTGCGGCACGCACTTTAGTCGAAGGCGACGAATTAGGATCGACCATGACTTTCAGGAGTGTTGTCACGGCTGCGCTGGTAGCTTGCTGAAGGCGGGCGGTCGATTGAGAGAATGCCGCCCGCCCGGCCTCCCGATAAGCCTTATCGAACTCGGGAATCTTCTGCCAGCGGAGTAGTGTCTGAGTTCCAATGCCGGCCGTCTTCGCCGCTTCTTCAATGTTTCGCTGAGTGAGGAACGCGGCGATCGCTTCCTCTTTCTTTCGACTGAACTTGGCCCCGTGCCCTACCACCTGGCACTTCCTGCATCCATGCTCTGAATCCGCTTGCTTGTGTTCGGGGACGGAGTGATCAATGTCCTGACCGCGCCAGACGCGGCACAAGGAGCAGCACCATGAAAACCTTCACCATCGAGAACGAAACGAACAACATCACCCTGCACGGATCTGCGAAAGAGGCCGAGGCAGCCCAGAACAGCGAGGGCTTTAGCAGCGAAGCGGACCTTGGGAAGCTGGCCGCGAACTGGCCTGCAGCCCGGCTGGTCGAGATTTGGAACACCATGCCCGGCGAGACCCCCGTGAAGAAGTTCAAGGATCGGATCACGGCGGTCTCGCGGATCTGGAGAGCCATGCAGAACCTGGCGGACAGCGTGCCTGCGGAGTTCCTGGGCGACGAAACGGAACAGCCCGAGAAGGAACCTGACGGGGAGACTGCCGTAGCTGCTGAATGCGAGATTTCTCCCGACGGCGCAACCGAGACCCTCGACGAACCGGAAGACGATACGCCGGATGCGCCACAGTCGCCCAACGTCGCGCCGGAGGAGGCGCCGTCGAAGAACGCCGCCATGGCAGAAGTGGACGCGCCCAAGCCCCCTGCCCGGAAAACACGCGGGGGCACGAAAACGGAGACGGTGCTGGCCCTTATGAAGCAGACAGGCGGGACCAGCCTGAAGATCATCATGGAAGCCACTGGCTGGCAGGCGCACTCCGTACGCGGGTTCATCAGCGGAACGCTCACAAAGAAGATGGGCTTGAGCGTAGTTTCGGCCAAGGGGGAAAACGGGGAACGGACCTACACGATTAAGGCCTGATGTCAGATCGCTTCGAGAGTTCCAGCCGCCGGGCTCGTCCCCGGCGGCTTTTCTCGTGCAATCTCCACTTTCCACTTGATCTTGCTTCGTAGGAAAGCGATGAATGTGATCACGATGAGCAAAAACGAAACAAGCAAGCGCAGCACTGAAGAGTCGGCGGATCTGGGAATCGGACTGCTGGTTCTCGAAGCCGACGGCGGTCTTTACCAGCCAGTCGCACCCGTATCCACAATTCGCGAGGCGCGAGAGATGGCGGAGTACGATCTGGGCAGCAGACGAGAGTCCCTGGCGAAGGGCGCAGATCCCCCTTGTCCCACTTGCTACAGAGTTTGGGCCCGGGATGAGCGAGGCGGCTACGTTTCGATCGCTGAGATCGAAGTGGGGTGGCGCGCCACGGCGCCGGGATTTCGATACCAAGCGTTAATTACCACTTTGTTGGCGATTCCTTCGGGTCAGGTCCGTGCAGCAGCCGGTCGGCGTCGGCCAATGTGAACGGTCGATCCTGCCCCCCGAGGTCCACAAAACGCTGGGCGGTTGTTTCCTGCCAGCCCCCGCGGCAAGTCAGCAGGAAGCCGACAGCCCACCCATCGCCCCTCTTGAGGGCTTTTACGAGCCCGCTCATGGCGAGGGCTTTCACTTCGGTCAGGCTGACATCCAGCTCGCGGCGGAAGTGCTTGCGCAGAGTGGGTTCCGAAATGCCGTAGGCGCCGATGCACCGGGCGATCTCGGCGTGGGAAACACCCACTGCTGAAAGGTTCTGAACCGTGGCCCGATCGGCGGGTGTGGGCTCATAGGATGGTCTGCCGCCTCTGTTTCCTTTCACGTAATTAACTCTCCATTCCTAAGCTCGGGGAGGCAGTCGCTCCCAAGCGGGCGAAAGAAACCTCGTCGAAGGTGCGTCCGTCTCCTTCGAGAACTGCGCTCTTTCCGCTGAGTCCTTCCCATCGCCGAACTACAACATCCACGTACTTGGCATCGAGTTCCATGCCGCAGCAAACCCGCTCCGTCACCTCGGCTGCACAGCCACGGCCCCCCCGAGATTTCCCGAGGGCCACATCTCGTCTCTTCTGCGGCTGAGCCCGGAGAAACATACCGCTTTGATTGAACTCGGCGTCCGCTGCTTCACCGAGTTCAGGCTGGTGAACCTGAAGATAAAGCCGTTTCAAGCACTGGATCCCAGCGACAAACTTCGACTTAGATATTCGGATGGCGACGGTCTGGGGTGCGGGTGGAACGATCATAACGTAAGGGAGAATCCATAC
>JAOAPO010000175.1 GCA_025462945.1 Bryobacterales bacterium | reverse complement strand
AGCGACACTGGGTTCTGGATGTTCAAGGAGTATTACAACGCCACGGTCAAGCAGACGTTTCAGGTGTGGACGGCGATGGAGTGTACGGTCGGCACCGTGGGTTTGATTGGCGCGCTGGTGATTCACTGGGTCGTTGGAGGACCTGCAAAATGAGGCAATTGATTTTGGCTGCGCTGGCGGTAGCTGCGGCGGCTACCGCTCAGGACCTTTCTCCGAAGTGGGATGAACTCACGGCCGGCGATTTCGTCAAGGCGATCGAGAAGGCAAAGGGGACGTGCATCCTGCCGATGGGGATTCTGGAGAAACATGGTCCTGCGGGGCCAATCGGAACGGATCTGTTCGATGCGCGATTTGCGGTGCTGAACGCGGTGAAGGAAGAGTACGCCGTGGTGTTCCCGGAGTACTTCGTGGGGCAGATTTTCGAGGCGCAGCACCAGCCGGGCACGGTTGCCTACGGTTCGCACCTGCAGATGGAGTTCCTGCAGGAGACGACGTCCGAGATGGCGCGGAACGGGTGCACGAAGATCGTTTTGTACTCGGGGCATGGCGGGAATAACGGCTTGGTTTCGTACTTCACGATGACGCAACTGGAGAAGCCGAAGGACTGGGTTCTCTATACGATCGGATTGGGCGGGGGCGCGCCGGGAGCCACTCCGTCCGCCGCGGCTGCGCCTTCGAAGCCCGGGGTGGATGGACACGCGGGCGAGAGCGAGATTTCGGCGGTGATGGCGGCACGGCCTGAACTGGTGCATACGGAGAGGTCGGGAACGCAGTCGGGCAAGAATCTGGCCCGGCTGGATTTACCGGCAGGCGTAGGCACTTCAATTTCGTGGTATTCGATGTACCCGAATCATTACCAGGGCGATTCAGCGGCGGCGAGTGCGGTGCGCGGACAGGCGCTGGCGCAGCAGACGACTGCGAGAATCGTGGCGGCGTTACGGGCCATCAAGGCCGATCAGGCGGCACCGCGGCTGCAGAAAGAGTTCTTCGAAAAGACGACGAAGCCTCTGCAGACGTCACAACAGTAGCCGATGCCACAGGAATATCCAATCATTCTGCGGGGCTTCCCCGGAACCGTGACGCGCGTCGATGACGTGGTGTGCGGGTCGGCGAACAGCAAGGCACTGCTGGCCGATCTCTATCTGCCCGTGGAGGCGGCGCGGCCTCTGGCCGTCATCATGTATTTGCATGACGACGAGGAGGGCGGGCGGAAGTCAGGGCCTGATCTGCGTCGGTTCTTTGCGCAACGCGGTTTTGCGATGGTGAGCGTGGATTGCTCGTCGGCCAATGTTGGGGATGTACGGCAGACGATCGCCTGGGTGCGAGGCGCTGCCGCTGAGTATGGGTTTGACCCCGCGCGTATTGGGTTGTGGGGGTTAGGTACGGGGGGGCGTTTGGCTTTGGCTGCGGCGCTGGCACCGGAGAACGACGTGAAGGTGGTTGTGGCGGCGTATCCGGAGAGCGACGGGGCAGATGCCGCGAAACAGTCGGGTGCGCCGCCGATCTTGCTGGTGCATGGTTTGGCGGATGCGGTGCGTCCGGCGGCAGGGACGGAGTTGTTGTTCGATGCTTTGGGCGTGGCGGGGAATGAAGTGACGATGTGTCTGGTGGAGAGGTTGGGGCACCGGTTCATGAGCCGCAACAATTTTGATCAGGGGGATTTCCCTCGGGTGAAGAAGTACGAGTGCCGAGGGGGAGAACCTCCAATCATTTCCGAGGCGCCGCCGTTTACTTTTGGGACAGTCGAGACGTTCTTCCGGCGCTGGCTGTAGTTCCGGCCGAGCCCGAAGAAATCGGACTGGGCATGGGTTGCTGCGGTCTTGCTGTCCGCGAGGGATGGGAGCAGATGCTTGGGCCGGCGAACGGCGTGCTCGATGGCATCGGGGTCATTCACGGTAAAACCTATCAGCACGATCTGCGGGAAGTCGACAGAACGCGTGAGCAGTCGTTAATTTGGACGACTATCTTGCCGCCCGCGCGAAAGTCCACGGGCGTGGCATCGCTGACAGGAGTCGCATCGGAGCTACGATGTACATACCGATGCAGCGATTCTGGATTTTGATCGGGCTCTCATTATGTGTCGCGACTGTGAGCCTGGCGCAGACTCCTGCCAAGGTCGAATTTGATGCGGTAGCGGTCCACCTCTCAAGCGCCGAAAGAACCGCACTGCAGTTCGACCCGAGCCGGATCAGGCTGGTGAAGGTCAACTTGATGACTGTCCTCTGCTTCGCATGGAACACCGTGCCATATAAGGTTTTTGGCCCGGACTGGCTGGATACTGAGATGTTCGACATCGAGGCCGTGCCGAGGGCCGGGTCCACACCCGGGGAGTGGCGCGGCATGCTGCAGACGATGCTCGCCGACCGCTTCGGGGCCGTCGTACACGTGGAAAACAGAGTTCTACCGGGGTACGAACTGGTCGTCGCCAGGGGTGGTCCCAGATTCGGCGACGCAAAGAGCCGACCCGCATTCGTCAAGCGGAGCGATCCGGTGTGGCAGTTCTCGCACCTGGACGACCTGGAAGCGGGGGTACCGGGCGAATCCAGCGTTGGCGGTCACGCCAGGTTTGCCGGTAAGCAGATCCGGGTCACGACGCTGGCGGAAATGTTGGGGCGCATTCTCAAAGTCCAGGTGGGCGACTATACGGGGCTATCCGGAACGTACGACATGAACATCTATTTTGATCCGAACTTCCCCCGTGCTGGCGCTTCCGAAGCCCCGCCCGGTGACTCGTTGGCGCTTCCGACTGCCAACCTGGACGACACGTTTCCACGACTTCCCCTGGCGCTGCGGGAACAACTCGGCCTGGAACTGAACGCAAAGCGCGTGCCGGTTGACGTGCTGGTCGTCGACCGGATCTCCCGCAAGAACACGGCGAACTGAACAGTCGCGTGAGAGACTGAAGTTGGCAGGCGCCGGATGGATAGCCGCCGGGTCGGCTTCATTTCGGTGGAGCAGGCCAGGAGGAAAGTCCGGTCTCCACAGGGCAGCGTGCCGGCTAACGGCCGGGGGGGACCTCTCATAAGGGGTCTTTACGGAAAGTGCCACAGAAAATGTACCGCCTTCAGGCCTGAAAGGGCTTGAAGGTAAGGGTGAAAAGGTGCGGTAAAAGCGCACCGCGGTCGGAGTAATTCGGCTGGCAGGGCAAACCCCACGCGGAGCAAGACCAAATAGGGGAGGAGGAGCGGCCCGCTCCGTCATACTTCCGGGTAGGTCGCTGGAGCTGCACAGTAATGTGCAGCCTGGATGAATGGCTATCGCTTTCGTACCTGTGAGGGTGCGGGAGTACAGAAACCGGCTTACAAGTCGGCGTCTGCCGTGATCTCTTAACAAGTGGAACGAATCAACATTGCCGGCGCGGGGATTATCGGCCTCGCGTGCGCCTGGCGTCTGGTTCAACGTGGCGCAGCGATCACCATCTTCGATGCCCGGGAAGCGGCGCGGGAAGCCAGCTGGGCCGGTGCCGGTATGCTGGCGCCCGGTGGCGAATTCAGCGAGCCTTCTGAACTTGCACGGCTGGCCATGGCGAGCCTGAGCCTGTATCCGGACTTCGTCAGTGAGTTACAGGAAGAATCTGGGCTGCCGATCGACTTTCGCCGGTCCGGCGCCGTAGAAGTGGCGTTCACCGAAGCCGAAGCCGAGGCGCTCGAACGCCGGGCTGAGTCTCAAGATGGGTTCGGTATTTCTTCCGAAAGCTGCACGTACAACGGTCACCCGGCGCGCTGCTACCCCGAGGATGCTGTTGTCGACCCTCGCCAGGTGACCCGTGCGCTGTTAGCAGCTTGCCGCGGGCGCGGTGTCGACGTCCGGGAGCACGAGCCTGTCATCGACGTCCGTCAGGATGGCACGGCCATCACGATGAGGGGTGAGTATGGCGCCGATTCGGCACTGGTGGCTGGCGGTGCCTGGAGTTCGGAGATCTGCGACGGCCTGCCCGAAGTGATTCCGGTTCGAGGCCACCTGGTTTCCTGGAACCTGGAGCCGGGAGTCCTGGGTTCGATTTTGCGCCGGGGTTCCACCTACATGCTGCAGCGCGGATCGGGTGCTCTCGTGGCGGGAACCACGAAAGAGCGTGTTGGGTTCGTTCGTTCTCTGGACGAAAACGCGGTTGCGGACATTGTCCAGCGGGCCAGCGAACTGCTACCTGTCCTCGGCGGGAAGGCCCCCGACGCACGGTGGAATGGCTTTCGCCCGTTTATCGAAGGCGATCTGCCACTGGTCGCTCCCGTTGCAAACACGAGGATCTGGACCGCGTTCGGCCACTACCGGAACGGCATCCTATTGGCCCCCGAAACGGCTACGCGCATTGCAGCGATGCTCGGTTAGGCGCCTGTCCACTTCGGGAATGGGTTGCCGGGAGCCTCTCGACAGGCCAGCAGCATGTCCCGCACCCGCGCCTGGCGGCGGCGCAGGCGGCTCATCATCTCCTCAAGGGCGTCACCGTCGTCGCCAATCCAGTGAGGCGGGATCTGCCGGAGAGCCCGGTCGAAGACGGCATCCGGGCAAGTGGTCGCACGGGTGAGCCAGGGCTCGAAGTCATCCAGAGAGCGAACGTCCTGATAAACGAGGCGCCGGGCGTAGAGCCCAGTGATCGCGGACTCCGGAAAGTCCCAGTGCGGCCCGTTAAAGGCGAAGCCGTGGTCGATCATCAGGGCGACGAAGCCGAGCTTTCTTGGAGGGATGCCGGGGCGCTCCAGCCAATCTTTCAACAGAGCGCGGAAAAAGATCGCCTGCCTGCCATCAGCGTTCGCCACCCAGCGGTCGAAAACGAGCGCAGCGCGAAATTGTTCGGCGTTCGCAACCTGGCCGAGCAGTGCGTCGGGTATGAAGTCGTAGATCGCTATGGTATCGGGGTCGCCGGGGTGGCGAGAACCGAAGTGCCAGCCGGGCTCGACTTCCAGCCGTCGAGTGCCGGTCTGGATATAGACCTCCGGGTGGGTTGCCAGGAACTGGGCGGTGACGTTGATGAAGGCGTGAGCTGGAGCGGAGATGCCCAGGTGGGCCAGAATCTCGGACGCAATCAGTTCGTTGATGAGAATTCGGCGGTGCTGCGGGTTATTCTGGAATTTCACGACGTAGAAGTGGCCATCGGAGGCCTCCAGAAGGTGAGCCTGCGCCCCGCCTCTCATTTTGCGGATGAAGCGTACGGCGTCTACCGGCATGGAGCCTGAGGGGTGGCGTGATCGTCGGAAACCGGGAGCACTATGCCAGACGAAACGAAGCCGGAAGCGGCAAAAGAAGACGCGGCGCACAGCCGCGATGAAGTGGCACTGAAGCTGATGCAGTTCATTGCGGTCACGACCGGGTATGGGAAGGGCGCGACGAATGCGGCCGGCTTTTCAGGGAAAGTATCGAAGACTCCGGAAGAGTACGCGGAGGCGCTGATTCAGCTGTTCGAGAAGTGCCGCGCAGTTGTAGCAAGGCCGCTTTTGGAGAAGTAGCTTGCATGGCGGGACTGGTTAGCCGGTCCCGCCATGCAATGAGCCCTAGCGTCGCCTTACAGCTTTCTTCGCTACGGCTTTTTTGGCGACGGCCTTTTTGGCGATGGCCTTGCTGGCGATCGCCTTCTTCACGACAGCCTTGCTGGCCGGCGCTTTCTTAGCAATGGCTTTCTTAGCAGGAGCCTTCCTGGCCACTGCTTTCTTAGCCGCTGTCTTTTTGGCCGGCGCTTTTTTAGCGATGGCTTTCCTGGCGATGACTTTTTTGGCTGGGAGCGCTTTCTTCGCTACAGCTTTTTTCGCGATCGCCTTCTTCGCCGGGGCAGTTTTTTGGGGAGCCGCTTTCTTCGCTGCAACCTTTTTGGCTTGGGCCGGTGCTTGCTTCGCTACGGCCTTTTTCGCGACCGCTCTTTTGGCGGGAGCAGCTTTCTTCGCAATCGCCCTTTTGACCGCTTTGCCGGGTGCCGCTTTGGTTGCTTTGCTGGCAGGCTTTCGGGCGGGCGGCGCGCCTTCACCAGCCGTTGCTTGCGGTGCTGGCGCAGACTCCGGTGGCACCGTGGCCTCGCTGAGCATTATCAGCACCGCGTCGGCGAGGGCTCCGGTCAAGCCACCGACTTCCTCGTCTTCGTCGTCATCCTCCGCCTCGTCTTCGACATCGTCGAAGCGGGCTTCGATATCCGTGTCGTCGTCGAATCGGAAATCTTCGTCTTCATCAGGAGCGGCAAGCTTCAGGTTATCGAGCATTCGGTGGTTGGCCTCGTTTTAGTGAGCGGTCAACAATAAGAATACCGTTTTTTGCATTCAAGGCAAGCGACTTGAGAGCTTTTTAACGAGCCAGTGCCCGGGTGGAACGAACCTGTGCCAGTGTGCCGGCACTTTTCGGTGCTGTGTGTTTCGTGGAGGCAACGGCAACAGTCTGTTTGCGCGGAGCTATAGTCCGGCGGGCTACTGTCTTCTTCGCCGTCGCACGCACTGCCACGCGAACAGGAACCGGTTCACGGTAGACCGCAGGAATCAACAACTGTGCCCCAGGCGCCAGGTCTGCTTCGTTCAGTTCGTTCGCTGAGGCGATGGTGCGAGATTGCGAGCTGTACTTCTGGGCGATGGTCGCCAGCGTCTCACCCTGCTGCACGCGGTGCATGCGCCAGGCCGCTCGGCGTTCAGCACTGATGCCGTCGAGTGCGGCGGTCAGTGACAGCCCGGCGCCCTTAGGCACCTTCAGTTCGAAACCAGCTGGAGCGAGGGACTTCAAGAGCGAAGGATTCAGTTGCTGCAGTTCAGGAATCGGGGTATCGATCAGATCGCTGACAAGCGGAAGGTTGGTGTTGGCTCCGAGCGGCACAATGTCGTATTCCTGGGCCGGATCGAGCGTGATGTTGTCGATGCCGTACTCAGCCGGGCTCTTGGCCATAATTGCCATTGCCAGGATGATCGGCACGTAGTTGGTGGTTTCGGCGGGAATCGCCTTGCGGGCGCGCAGTTCCCAGTAATCAGCGTAGCCGGTGCGTTCGATGGCGCGTTCAACGCAGCCAGGTCCACAGTTATAAGCGGCGATCGCCAGATACCAGTCACCAAACTGGTTGTAGAGATCGTGCAGGTGTTTCGCTGCTGCACGCGTTGCCTTTTCAGGGTCGAAGCGGTCATCCGTGAGAGCCGACTGGTGCAGGCCGTATTCGTTGCCGCGGAACTTCATGAACTGCCACATACCCCCCGCAGCCGCGCTCGAAATTGCGCGAGGAATGAAGCCGGATTCGGCCTGGGCAAGATGAATAAGTTCCTGAGGAACGCCTTCTTCTGCCAGCACACGGGAGATCATGGGGCGATACTTACCGGCGCGGGCGAGGCCGTATTCAATGGTGCGATGGCCGCGGCCGTTGAAGTAGTTGATGTAGCCCAGGACGGTGTCATTCACCATGAGGGGCAGTTCCGAGGCCAGCTTCGGCACCTCTGACTGAACACGAGTTTTGATGCGCGGATCGACCGGGAACGTCATCTGCACGATGTCTTCGTTGGGGGCCTTTTCGAATTGTGGCTGCGTCTGCACAGCCGCAGCGCCCATGCCGGCGAGATCAAGACGGTGAATGCCGTCGATCAGATCGTCGAGCTTGCATTCGTACAGGGCGCGGTCGGTCGGACTCTCGGAGGCGCGCAGCATCAGGTCGATGGAAGCATCGAACTCGGCGCGGGCGTGATCGAAATCTTTGTCCTGATAAAATTTCCGGCCTGCACGAAACTTCTCTTCCGCTTGCTG
>JAOAPO010000140.1 GCA_025462945.1 Bryobacterales bacterium | reverse complement strand
CGTCCATATAGTTCATCTGAACTATATGGACGTAGTTCACAGGTTGGGGAATGGGCTCGGGATTGCCTTTTCGCCAGATTGATAGCAAGCTGGGGAGAGTGCGATATCTGTGGGCGTTCTGCCTGATTGCGAGCGGTGCGACGACCCCCTCCAGCTTTGTAGACGCCACGGCGACATCTAAGATCGCTTTCTCTTTCAACGCGAGCAAGACGCCCGCGAAGTATCTTATTGAAGCAATGGGCGGTGGTGTCGCTTTGATCGATATCGATGGCGATGGCTTACTGGACGTGTTTTTCGTGAATGGTGCAGCGCTGAAGGCAGGCATGCGCACGGGCGACCACGCAGATAAGACTTTGCCGTCATTTTGGAACCGCGTCTACCGAAATCAGGGCCACGGCAGGTTTTCCGATGTCACTGACTTAGCCGGACTTCGGGGCAGCGGTTATGGGCAGGGAGTCGCAGTCGGAGATTGCGACAACGATGGCGACACAGACATTTTTGTAAGCGCTCTCGACGGCAATGCTCTGTACCGAAATAACGGAAGCGGGGTGTTCGACGAAATCACCAGGGCTGCGGGCGTGGCGGGCGGAGGCTGGTCCACAAGTGCGGGCTTTGTTGACTACGATCGCGACGGCAACCTGGACCTTTTCGTGGCGCGGTACCTGGATTGGGACTTCGGCAGGAACAAGAGATGCGGCGGGGAGGGCTCGGCGCGCCAGGCGTATTGCCACCCCAACGAGTACGGCCCGGTCTCTCATCTCTTATATAGGGGCTTGGGCGGCTGCCGCTTCGAGGATGTTAGCGAGAGTTCGGGGATAGCCGGTTCCCCTGGTAAGGGCCTCGGCGTGGCCTTTCAGGATTTGGACGGCGATGGCTGGCCCGATATTTTCGTAGCTAACGACAGCTCTCCCCAACAGGTGTTTCACAATCGCCGTGACGGGACGTTTGAACAAGTTGCTTTGGCTCTGGGAGCGGCTTACGACGAAGACGGAAAGGTCTTCGCCGGCATGGGCGTAGACGTCGCCGATTACGATAACGACGGTGACCCGGACCTGTTTGTGAACGCGCTTGCTAATCAGGGCTATGCCCTCTTCCGAAATGACCGAGGCCTGCTGGACTACGTATCCGGACCCAGCGGGATCTCTGCGGCGACGAAGCTGCATTCCGGCTGGGGCACCCATTTTCTGGATTTTGACAACGACGGCTGGAAGGACTTGTTCGTCGCGCAGGGGCACGTCATGGACAACATCGAGCTGAGCCAGCCGGGATTGCGATATCAAGAGAAGCCGCTGCTGCTCCGCAATGTGAAGGGAAAGTTTCTGGATGTCTCGGCTGGCGCAGGCTCTCCGTTCACGCCGGTAATGGCGGGGCGCGGAGCGGCGTTCGGGGACATCGACAATGACGGCAGCGTGGATGTCGTCGTATCGTCCAATGATGGGCCACCGCGATTCCTTCGCAACACGACTTCGGGAAATTACTGGATCACAATCCACCCCGTTGGCACTAAAAGCAATCGAGACGGCATTGGCGCGTCCGTTCGTCTCGTGACCGCATCGGGCCAACAGTTCGGCTTCGTATCGACCGCTGGCAGCTACCTCTCAGCGCACGACAAGAGGGTGCATTTCGGTCTTGGCCGGGAGCGCGAAGTAAAGTTGCTGGAGATTCGATGGCCCAGCGGGATTGTGCAGACATGGAAGAATTTGCCCGCCAACCAGATTTTCTCCGCGAAAGAAGAAGCGGTGCAATGAAGGCAGCTTTCCTGCTGGCATTGGCCGCTTCCGCAGCTTCCGGACCATATTTCGTGGACGAGGCTGTGAAAGCGGGTCTGAAGGATATCTTTGTCTGCGGCGACGAACACCAGAAGAACTACATTGTTGAAACGCTGGGCACTGGCGTCGCCTTTCTCGACTTCGACAATGACGGGCTTCTCGACATTTTCGCGGTCACGGCGTCGAAACTCGAGGGATTTGCGGGCGATGCGGCGCCGGTGAATCACCTCTACCGCAACAAGGGAGACCGCACCTTCGAAGATGTAAGCAAGAAGGCAGGCCTCGACAGGGCAGGATGGGGACAAGGCGTTTGCGCGGGCGATATCGACAACGATGGCTTCGTCGATCTCTATGTGACCTACTGGGGCAACGACGTGATGTACCGCAATCGGGGCGACGGGACGTTCGAAGACGTGACCCCACCAAACATCGGAAATCGTTGGGGCACGGGCTGTGCGTTTCTGGATTATGACCACGACGGGCGCCTGGATCTGATCGTCGCCAACTATGTAGATTTCGATCTGAGGAGTACGCCCCGGCCCGACGGGCCAAAACCGTGCCAGTGGAAAAGCGAGAAGGTAATGTGCGGGCCACAGGGGCTCAAACCGGGCCTGAACAGGCTCTGGCATAACGATTCGGCTTCGGGCCAGATTCGGTTTACGGACGTTTCAAAGGCGGCAGGCATCGAAAAGCCCGGCCCTCATTACGGACTTTCGGTAACTACGTTTGACTACGATCGCGATGGCTGGTCCGACATTTACGTGGCGGTGGACTCACAGGCCAGCCTGCTTTACCGGAATCGGCATGATGGCACCTTCGAAGAAACGGCTCTCGAAACGGGCGTCGCCTTGAGCGAAGACGGGCGGGAACAAGCCGGGATGGGCACCGCGGTCGCCGACTACGACGGTGACGGGTGGCCGGACCTGGTTAAGACGAATTTTGTAGACGATGTACCAAATCTGTATCGCAACAATCGCGATGGAACTTTTTCTGAAACTACCGTGCACTCCGGCTTGGCCAGGTCTTCTCAGTTTCTCGGCTGGGGCGTGGGCTTCGTCGACTATGACAACGATGGATGGCCCGATATCTTCATGGTCAATGGACACGTCTACCCTGGCGTTCAGACCGGTGAGTATCGGCAGCGGCGTATTTTGTATCGCAACAGCGGAGAAGGCAAGTTCGCGGATGTATCAACGGATGCTGGCCCGGCGGTTATGGAAAGGACCTCGGCGCGGGGTCTTGCAATCGGCGACTACGATAATGATGGAAGACCAGACCTGCTGATCAGCAATATGAACGAGCACCTCAGCTTGCTGCACAACAGCCTTGCGGGCGGCAAGTCTCTCACGCTTAAGCTCATTGGGCGTAAGTCGAACCGGAGCGCGATCGGAGCGGTGGCGCGGGTCACGGTCGGGAAGCGAGTGGTTACCAGCGAAGTTCGCTCCGGTTCAACTTTTATGTCGCAGAGTGACTTTCGACTCCAGTTCGGGCTCGGCCGCCAAACGCAGGCAGATGCGGTTGAGATTCAATGGCCTGGTGGTGCACTGCAGAGACTGGGCATGCTGTCCGCGGGTCAGATCGTGACGATTGAAGAAGGGAAAGGTGTCACCGCAAGGGTCGCCTACACCAAATGATCGTCCCGCTGCTGATCGCGATCCTGAGCCAGACACCTGCTGAATGCGGTAAGACGTTCCAGGCGGGTCTGGCAGACTATCAGCGCAAAAATTTCAATCAAGCTCTGATCACTTTCCGAGAGGCTGCCCAGTGCGATCCCAAGTTGGTGCAGGCCCACCTTGCGATTGCCAACATCTATGCGGAGCGGGGCAATGGTGGAGAGGCGCTGGCTGCCCTCTTGCATGCCCTACAGATCGACTCGAGGAACGCACTCGCGCTGCGGGCGGCATCTGCGCTCTACCTGAACAGCGGCCTGCACAACAAAGCCTTGCCCCTGTTGGAAACGCTCGTTGCTGTGACACCAAACGCGGCCGACGTTCATGCCGACCTCGCCGCTGTGCATGCGGCGAGCGGAGATCGCCGAAACGCCGAGAAAGAATTTCGCCGCGCCCTGGACCTGCAGCCGGGATACTTCGCAGCTTTGGCGGGGCTGGGCAATCTGCTGGCTCGGGGTGGAGATGACGCGGGCGCTATGCCGCTGCTCCGTAAGGCAGCGGAACTCCAGCCACAGGCTTACGAGGGTCACTTTCTGCTGGGCAGCGCGTTGAACCGCCTGGGGCAGTTTCAAGAGGCCCAGAGCGAACTTGAGCAGGCGTCAAAACTGGGAGGTGATGGCGAGCCCCAAGTGTTCTACCAGTTGGCTCGCGCCTGGGGTGGCCTCGGGAAGGCGGCGGAGCGCAAGGCGGCTCTTGCTCAATTCTCCGAACTGACAAAGAAGGAAAAAGACAACGCGGAGCTTGGGCGCAGGGCCGCCGCGTGGGTGGATGAAGCGCGCACGTTCCTGCAGGATGGCGAACTCACAAAGGCTGCGGAGAAGCTGGAACTGGCCCGTGAGGCGAAGCCCGGCGATGCCACTCTGCTTTTCCGACTGGCTGGCTTGCACTTCGATTTGCATCACTACGGTTTGGCTCGCGAGTATGTCCAGGCGGCCATCAGCATCAGCCCTTCCACATGGCTTTATCACTATCTTCTGGGTCTGGTAGAAAAGGGCTCCAGCCGTCTGGACGACGCGAGGGCGAGTCTGGAGACTGCTGCCAAGCTGCAGCCGACAGAGGCACCGGTTTTCAATGCGCTGGGGGAGGTGCTGACGGCGCAGGGTCAGCGGGCCGCGGCGATAGCAGCGTTCGAACGGGCCGTGAAGCTGGCGCCCAACGACCCTTCGTTTCGGGAGAACCTTGACGCCGCTCCAAAGCCTTAGCCTTCGTTGGCGAATGGACTTCTCTTGAGCGCGTAGTCGACTGCTTCTTTGGGAACACTGAAGCTGCTCATCGCGCCATTGCCCATGAAACCTATGTCCTTTACTCCCACAGGGCTCGTGTAGTACGCGTCAACCACCATGTTCCGCGTCCAGGTCCAGAACGGCACGCCCGCCGCAACAGCTGGAACGCTGTTCTTCGTATACGCGAGCTTGTCCACGACCTCGGTGCGTTGCGCCTCTGAAGCTGCCAGAAAGTCCGCTCCATAGGTTTTCTGCATGTAGTTATCCAGCCACCCGAATCCACCATTAAAGATGGCTGCCAGTTCATCGTTGTGGCTGGCAAGAAAATCTATATACTCCGCAGCCCCTGACTCGGTGGAGCCGGGAATGATGATCTCTCCGAGCTTCCGCAGCAGCAGGAAGTTGTGCCGGTTGAACTTCTTGGGGACATAAGTGGCGCCACCACTCAGGGACTTTACGGCTGCGATTTCTGAGTGAACATGCTGCGCGAACGCTGGCGACACAATGAGTGAGCTACCAATGATCTGGAATAGCTGTCGGCGCGAAGGATCCTCCATGGCTAGACGTTCCCTTTCTTAATCTCTTCGGCAAGGTGAACAGCGGACCGCCATGCATTGGCGACGATCGTAAGCGTAACGTTCTTATCCGGATTACCGTTGAAGGGTGCGGCATCTACCACCAGCAAATTCGGGACTTCATGCGCTTGCGACCACTTGTTCAGCACGCTGGTTTTTGGATTCTCGCCCATTCGGCAGGTTCCCGCTTCGTGGATGATCTCGCCCCCCGCGGAGATTGCCTGCAGCGTGTTGGCCGGAAGGTCCGGCGACGTGACGCGACCGCCCATGGCTTCGATCATGCCCCTGAACGTTTTGTGCATGTGCTTCACCATGTTGAGTTCGTACTCACTCCATTGCCAATGAAAGCGAAGGACCGGGATCCCCCATTGGTCCACCTGCACCGGATCGATCTCGCAGAACGATTTCTCGTTCGGTATCATTTCTCCCCGACCGGCAAAGCTCACCTGCGTCCCGTAATAGCGGCGGATATCGTCCTTGAGTTTGGTACCGTAACCCTCTGCTTTTGCCGCTACACCGCGGAAAGAACCGATCTGCGGCATGCCGTAGCCACCTCCGATTTCGATATGGTAGCCCCGCGGGAAATCTTTGTTCTTCTTATCCAGTTCCCACCACGGGGTATAGACGTGCATGCCTCCGATGCCATCGCTGTTGTGGCGCGGCATTCCTTCCAGTGCCGGAATGACGCCGGTGACAGCGTGGCCAACTGTATCGGTAAGGTTACGGCCTACCTGCCCGGACCCGTTCGCCAAACCATTTGGAAACAGCGTTGATTTCGAGTTGAGCAGCAAACGTGCGGATTCACACGCGCTCGCAGCAACTACGACGGCTTTACAGCGAATCACCTTGTCGGTTCGGGTGGCCTTATCTACGTAAGAGACTCCGGTCACTTTCCCGCTGCCGTCCACGAGCAACTCGCGCGCCATCGCTCCGCTTATGACGGTCAGCAATCCCGTCTTCATGGCGGGAAAGACCATCGCCTGGCTGGAACTGAAAGCAGACGCTGTTCGGCACCCGCGACCGCACTGGCCACAGTAGTGGCAAGCCGCGCGCCCATGCACGGATTTCGTGAGCATAGCCATGCGAGACGGGATCACAGGGATGTTCAGTTTCTTGCCAGCCCGTTGAACAAGTTGCTCGTGGACACGGGGTGGAACAGGTGGAAGGAACTTTCCATCGGGCGCGCTTCGCATGCCCTCGTGCGTTCCGGTGATGCCAATAAAGTCTTCGGCTTTGTCGTACCAGGGTGCCATCTCGTCGTACTTGAGTGGCCAGTCCGTTCCCAAGCCGTCGAATTGCTGCGGCTTGAAATCGTAGTCGGAAAACCGAAGCGAGATTCGTCCATAGTGGTTGGTTCGGCCGCCCATGATCCGAGAGCGGAACCACTTGAAATCGCTGCCGGGGGCGGTTGTGAAGGGCTCTCCAGGTATGTTCCAGAAGCCGTTTGGCGCCAGGAAATAGCCGAAAGGATAGATGTCCTTGCCAAAGTAATTCTCAGCGTTCGGACCCACTCCGCGATGGTCGACTTCCCACGGCCACATGTGCTCCCTGAAATCTTTGGCGGGGTTCAGCATCGGCCCTGCTTCGAGCAAAGTGACCTTGATTCCGAGGTCGGTCAGGACCTTGACCGTGGTGCCGCCGCCGGCGCCAGAGCCGATTACGACAATGTCATGTACTTCGGGTGCTTTCTGTACCTGTGGCATGTTTAGGCGATGATCTGTTCGATGGGTCCATGGCCTTCTTCAACGAGACGGAAATTACGGCCGAAAACCCGATGCTGCATTTTTTTGTGGTCAAGCCCCAGTTGCTTCAGGATCGTCGCGTGGAGGTCGCTGTAGTAGTGTGGGCTCTCCACAGCCTTGTAGCCATAGTCGTCAGTGGCGCCATGAACAGTGCCGCCCTTAATACCACCGCCCGCGAACCAGGAACTGTATCCCTTGGGATTGTGATCCCGCCCCGTGGTGTTTTGCGACCAGGGGCTGCGGCCAAACTCACTCGTGAAGACCACCAGCGTTCGCTGCAGCATACTGCGCTGCTTGAGATCCTGAATGAGTCCCGCTATCGGCTTATCGACTGCGCGACAGAGCGGCTCATGAGTCTTCATGTCACCGTGGGCATCCCAACTGCCGTTACCGCCGCCCGCATGGCAGATCTGCACGAAGCGAACGCCGTTTTCCACCAGCCTTCGGGCCATCAATAACTGCCGCCCGAAGTCGTCAGTCGGCTTTTCACCAATTCCATATAGATCGAGCACGTGCTGCGGTTCTTTGGAAAGGTCGACTATACCGGGTGCACTCAGCTGCATGCGCCCCGCCAGTTCGTAAGACTCGATTCGTGCTGCGATATCCGTGTTGAGTTCGTGGCGCTCCCGAAATTCGCGGTTCAGTCGGGTGAGCGATTCCATCTGACGGTCGCGTTCGGCGGCATTGCTGCTGGCTGGCGGCTTCAGGTTGGGAATCGGGACAGGTCCCGCCTGGAACGGAGTCGCGGAGTAGCTCGCCCCGAGGTAGCCGCCTGTCAATTGGACCGGCGATGAGGCGCGCCCCACATTCACATAGGTGGGCAGGTTCTTGTTGCCAGATCCAAGCGCATAGGAGACCCAACCACCGAAGGACGGATTGTCGAAGGCCCGTCCACGATGGCCCGTTTGCGTTTCGATCACTGCCGGGAAGTGGTTCCCTTCCTGGCACCACATCGACCGAACAACGGCGATGTCGTCGATAACGCCGCCTACGTTGGGAAACCAGTCGGAGACCGGGATTCCCGATTGCCCGTAGTTCTTGAAGGTACGCAGGCACGGAATGACGGGACGCTTCATCTCGGCGACATTGTCGCCGAAGCCGATGGCATCTATTAATTTCCCGGCGTATTTGTTTCCCTTCGGGTCGAAGGTGTCGATATGACTAACGCCGCCGCACATGAAAAGAAAGATTACCGCGTCGGCCTTTTTGTCGCCGGGCAGACGCGCGTCGAGTTTGCCGTCTTCGGCCCAGAGCGCGCCAACCGCCCCGCCCAGCAGGGCACCGATCGACTGCTTGAAGATATGGCGGCGTGAGATCTGGCCGCACGGGAAGAGAGTCTGGTCAGACATAACTATTGCAGGTAAATGTATTCATCAAGGTTGAAGATCAGCCAGGCAAGGTTCTTGAGACGAGCAGGGTCGGTACCGACGATAGTCAGCGCTTCGTCTTTCTCGGCTGGTGACGGAGGGCGACTAAGTGTGACGCGATAGGCAAGGTCGACAGCCTTCCGCAAGTCACCTTGGCTTTCCTTTTGCAGCCTGTCGGCGAACATCGTGCTGGCGGTCTCGATTTCGGGGCTATTCATCATGAACAAACCTTGCGGGGCCGTTACCGTTTGGGTACGCACCGGGCACGGAGTGCGCCCGTCATCCACATCGAACGCCTGCAGAAAATTGGGGACGACTTCGCGGCTGGTGGAAAAGCCCCGTACCATGTAAGCCCCACGACGGTTTAGCTTCGCGGCAGCGGCACCACCACGACCACGCCCGCCACCGCCTGGAGCCGTGGACGCCGGTGTAATGTCGAATGAAGGTCCACCGAGGGACGTATCGAGGTTGTCTGCAGCGCTTAGAATGGAGTCCCAAATGGGCTCTGCCTCCAATCGCTGCAGGCGGAAACTCCACAGGTAACGATTACCGGGATCAACGGACAAGTTCTTCTTCATGAGCTCTTTGTCACCGGAACTGGCACGACGATAGGCGTTCGAGGTCATCATTAGCCTGTGCAGCGCCTTTTGGCTGTAGCCCTTCGCGATGAACTCCGAGGCCAGCCAATCGAGTAACGGTTGACTTGCGGGACGGCCACCCATGACTCCGTAGTCGCTTGGTGTCTTGTGTATCCCTTCCCCGAAGTGCCATTGCCACAGGCGATTCACTGCGACTCGAGCGAACAGGGGATTCTCCTTATCCGTGAGCCAGTCGGAGAATGCCTCGACGCGACCTTCACGGAAATCCTTTTCTCCCTCGTAAAAGGGCCACCCGGGCTCGACTGGTTTGTTCTTTTCGGGACGCTCGGGATCGCCGCTGGTCAGCACATAAGTCGGTTCCCGCTCCAGCGCGTGATCCACTTCCACTGTCCAAAAAGCAGGCAGCGTCCTCGCGCCGCGCCCCCCGCCGGCCTGAGTGAGCTTGCCGCGAAGTTCACGGTAAGTTCGCTTGTCGGCATCCGTCATCACTTCTTCGATCTTGTCTGAGTCGATTCGCAGTACCGGGAAATAGTCGTCTGCAATCTTTTGCTCGGCAACGTTTCGCAGCTTGGCGGGCTTGTTGATAATGGTCTGCACATCGGCAGGCAACATAGCCACGCGGTCGGCGTACAGCTTGGCGCGATATGGCTCTGCAAGCGCGTCCAGAGGTTTCTGGGCAGCCAGCCGAAGCTTCTCGGACTCCTCAAACTGCTTACCGTACGCCACGAGCTCCGCTGGTGTAGCGAGGAGCTGCTTCTTAATGACAAGCGGATCAAACAACGCTTTCATCGCGTAGAAGTCCTTCTGCTTGATGGGGTCGAACATGTGGTCGTGACACTTGGCACAACCAACAGTCATGCCCATGAAGGCAGTAGAAACAGTCTCGACCGCAGAGATCTGGAGTTCGCCGACATCTTTACCGTCGCGGTTCACCGCGCCCCGCGCAAGGAAGCCCAACGCAAACAGATCGTCGGGGCGGCGTTCCAGCGGGCTCCGCCTTCCAACGTTCGCCATCGTTGTGCGCTCCGTGGTGCGATAACCCGTCAGTTGAGCGCGGACGAACTGGTCGTAGGGTAAATCGGAGTTCAACGAGTTGACGACCCAGTCGCGCCAGTAATGGATACCGGGTGCCGCATACATGCGCTCTTCTGAATCCGCGTACTTAAGCACATCAAGCCAGTGGCGACCGTAGCGCACGCCATACTGCTCGCTTGCCAGGAGTTTGTCGACCAGTTTCTCGTAAGCGTCGGGCGATTTGTCATTGAGGTAGGCATCCTGTTCCGCCACGGTGGGCGGGATGCCAATCAGGTCCATGTAAACGCGGCGCAGCAGCGTGCGCTCATCCGCGAGGCCAACAGGCTCTACTTTGTTGGCGGTCTGCATCGCAGCCACGAAAGCGTCGATGGGGTTTGTGCTGCCCGTCGGCTGGGCGGGGACATCGGGACGCACCACTGGCTGTAGAGACCAAAGCCGCGGGCGGGCGGCCGTACCTGGCGGTGTCGGTGTTTTTGCCCGTGCATCTGCAACGCCCTTGATAGCGGGCTTTTTAGCGGATTGTGCTGTCTTTTTGGGAGTGAAAACTTTCGTTGCGGGGGCTAGTGCTGGCTTGCCCAGCTCGTCAGCGGCATACACAGCGAAACTGCCGACCGCAACTGCCATTGCAAGTGTTAGGAATTTAGAGCGCATGGATGAAACCCGGGACTTGATGAGGAACTGGCGATCGAGAGACGGGGTCCTGGAGCTGCCAGCCGGGAAGCGTACTTCCCGGCACGGCAACAGACAGGCCCAACGCGTTTTTCTAGAAGCTAACCCGCAAGCTGAACTGCAGATTGCGCGGCAGGTTCGACTGAGGGTTCGTGAACGTGCCATAGTTCGAATTGTTGATTGCCGTTTGGAGGCTGCCCAACAAGTGACGATTCGCAACGTTAAAAGCGGACGCACGAACTTCAATTATATTTTTCTCATTGTGACCGAATGGAAAGTTCTTGCTGGCGGCTACATCTTCACCGAACTGTATCGGCTGCTGGAGCTGAGCAATTCGGGTAGGAACGTTGCCGTAGGTGAAGTTCGCCGGCTGAACGAAAGCTGCCCTGTTCAAATACGGGCTGAGCGGATTTGTGGGGTCCCAATCGGGATTCAGCAGTGGCTGGCCGGCAACGTAGTTACACCGGGCTGAACCGCCTCCCGCCATCGTCTGGCTGCAGCCGCCGATACCGATGGGAGTACCGCTCTGGTAGCGATGAACAGCCGAGACGTTCCAGTTGCCCACGATGGCATTAAGCACCGGGTGCATATTGCCACCGAAAGCCTTGCCCTTTCCGAGCGGCAGATCGTAGACGTAACCCAACGTGAAGACGTGGGGGCGGTTGACATCGCTAATCACCTTTTCAGTGGCTTGGTTATAAACGTTTTGACTCGACGTAGTGCCAAGGGTCTTGGAGAAGGTATAAGACGTCATGAGCCAAAGCCCTCTGGAGTAACGCTTCTGTAGGCTCGCTTCGAAAGCGTTGTAGGTGCTGTGACCGTTCTGCGTCGTTACAGAACCGAAACCGCTGTACTGCGCAAATGGACGAAGCGCCTGCGATAGCGTCAGGTTTTGCGGGAAGCTTGCGTAGGGCAATTTGAAGCCGGTGGCAACCACAGTCGGATTATTGATGACTGAGCTGACAGGACTGGTGAGGAGGTTGCCGTAGATCGCGAAGTACTTCGGATCAAGCTGGTTGAAGTCGAAGCCACTCTGGATTTTTATTCCGTAGTTCGCGTGGAAGCTGGTCCGCAACAATAAGGACGGCGTGAAGCTGTGCTCAATTGTTGCGTTGTAGTCGGTGTAGTAGCCAGGCTTTCCGGATTCGGCGGTCTTGTAAGTTGGGCTGCCGTTGATGCCTAAGCCCGGATTCAGTTGGGGCGGACGCTGACCTTCGACAAACGCACGGAAGCCGGGAGAATCGAGACCCTGCGCCTGCGTGAAAGAGATACCTCTGGAGAGATTGTCAGTGATGGAGCTGAAGCCGCCACCGAAGCCTTGGATACCATTGTCGGCATTGCCATCTTCGCGAATAATATCCCACATGATGGCGCCACCACCACGAATGACCGTCTTACTGTTTAGCTGGTAAGCAAATCCCAGGCGAGGACCGAAGGCGTTCTTACGCGTGTCCAGCAGAATCGGGCGTTTCTCGGAGGCAAATTCGAGTGCGCCCAAGGTTCCGTTCGCGGAAGGGTTTGGAATGGTGGGATTGAAGTTGCTGTTCTGGAGCTTCGCTTCGCGGCGGGGGCGGCTCAGATCGTAGCGAAGGCCAGCGTTAATGCTGAGCTTGCTGGTTAGTTTGAAGTCGTCCTGGATGTAACCGGCATAGTACTTGTAGCGGAAGTCGATATCCGCCCCGAAGTTGAAGGAACCACCGCTGGGCAGCCCCAGCAGAAAAGCCGCATAGGCAATCCCGTTCTGTCCGCTGACGGTCGGGTTGCCCGTTGCAGTGGCGCTATAGCTCAGAGAGCCGGCGCAGTTGTTACAGTCGACGCGACGATAGCTGAGGTCCATGTAGCTAAAACCGAACTTCAGGTTGTGTCGCCCTTTAACCCAGGAGAGCTGTTCCGAGATATTCAGCGTGCGGCTGGGCGACTTCGTATCCACACTCCCGCCATAGTTGCCAAACTCAGTATTGTACTTGGTGTAAGCACCGGTTTTCTCAGCGCCTGAACCCGTCAGACCGGGCAGTAGGGTGGCTGTCCGGTAAGAGTCCGGCAGGCCGAGGTTTGGACCCTCACCCAGTTTGCGCTGGTTGATGCCAACCGTGACGTGATTTAGCATGTTCGGCTTGATGGTGTAGTCACCATTGAAACGCCAGTAGCGAATGTGGCCAAACTCCTGGAAGGCTTCTGCCAGCGGACCGGGGATCGGTCCGACGAGTGGGTAGCTGTCGAAGTACTGACGGCTGAACATGCCGCTCACACGGAGTTTGTCATTGACGATGTGGTCGCCCTTGATCGAGTACACGGCCTGCCATGCACCGGGCGTTCGCGATCCGTTGCTGCGAGTGCGGGTATTGTTAAACACGGTGTTGGGATCATCCGGCAGCGGAAGGTAGCCGAAGATGGTCTTCGCCACGGGGCTGATACGACTCGGGCAGATCACGTTCAGGACACCATTGCACTGCAAGGGCTGCCGGTCATTGGCGTTTGCAATGATGCTTCCGCTGGCATTGATGGGGTCGTATAGCGGGACCATTTTGCCGCTGGCATCGGTGTACCGACGGAAGTCGCCGTTACGGAAGTCGGCTATAGGCAGGGAGTTGGTGCCTGTGCTGCTGTAGTTCTTGGCGCGAGAGCGCTCGCCCGCGAAGAAAAAGAACGTCTTGTTGCGGCCGTCATAGACCTTCGGAATGAAGATTGG
>JAOAPO010000129.1 GCA_025462945.1 Bryobacterales bacterium | reverse complement strand
ATGCAGAGAACGAATGGAAACGGCGACGTCTCGGACGAGATCAACGCCTTCGTGGCCATGGCCGAAGCTTCGGTGGAGAAATGAATATGCGTTTACTCGCGGTTTGTCTGTTAGTCGTGTCATCGTCGTTTGCCCAAAAGATCACTACTCTGGTCGAAGGTCTGGATCAGCCTTTCGGCCTCGGTATCGGGCCGGATGGTGCTCTGTACTTCGCGGAGGTCGGCAATCACCGAATCAGCCGCTTTGACATGAAGACGAAGAAGCTGAGCGTCGTTGCTGACGGGCTGCAGGAGCCTTACGAGATCGCTTTCAACAAGACGGGCGATCTGTTTTTCTGCGATCGACTGGGGCACGTCGTCCAGAAGATCGACCGGAAGACGAAGGCGATCACCACAGTGGCGGGTACGGGCAAATCGGGCTACTCGGGCGATGGCGGCCCGGCTACAGCGGCACAGTTCAATCAGCCGCACAGCATCGTTTTCGCCCCGGACGGCAAGCTGCTGATGTGCGACATTCTGAACTTCCGGATCCGGCGTCTGGACCTCGGGACGGGCGTGGTGGATACCTGGGCGGGTACCGGACAGACGGGCAAAGCGGGCGACGAAGCTCCCATCACGGGAACGCCGCTGGCCGGGCCTCGGGCCATTGCGGTGGACAAGGCTGGCAACTACTATCTGGCACTGCGCGAGGGCAACGCCATCTACAAGATGGACGTGAAGTCAGGCCGAATGACTCGCTTCGCAGGTACGGGCGAGAAGGGCTTCACCGGCGATGGCGGCGCGGCGAAGACGGCAACGTTGTCGGGCCCCAAGGGTGTCGCTCTGGCTCCGGACGGGAGCCTCTACATTGCCGATACCGAGAACCACGCGATCCGCAAAGTGGATACCAAAGGCGTGATCACCACGGTTGCAGGCAATGGCAAGCGCGGTGAACTGGCACGCCCCCATGGCGTCTTTGTGGACACCAGGGGGGCGCTTTACATCGGCGATTCTGAGAATAACCGGATACTGCTGGTCAAATAGGCGTTACTTGACGGCTATGTTGCGGGTGGTCAGGGTCCGGGCCAGAGCACGGTCGAGGTTGGCGGCGGCTTCTCCGGAATCGGCTTCGGCGCGGACTTCGCGGGTGCGGGCCGTGGTGAGTTCGGTCTGACGCTGCAGGACGAGGAAGACCGACGATGTACCGGCCTGGAACTGACGCTGTTCGCTCTCGTACTGCTGCTGCGCATAACCCCGGGCTGTGCGGGCAGCTTCAAGCCGGGCGGCGTTGGAGGCGGAAAGCTGCAGGGCATTGCGTACGTCCTGTTCAACGAACATCTCGACCTGGCGCTGTTGAGTACCGAGGCGGCGTTGTTCCGCCGCGGCAATTTCGACCTGAGCGCGCGCGGCCCGGTTGCGAAGCGGCAGTGAGAAGTTGATCCCGGCAACCGCCGTAGTAAAGCTGCCGGTCCGAAGAGCACCGAGCGACTGGCCGTAGCCTCCGACAAAGATGGGCGGCACACCGCCGGAGCCGAACGAGATGCCGCCGAGCGGGGGCAGACCGTTGAGCGCGGAGAGCTGGTTGATCTGGCCGATGATGGGACCGAACGCGGCACTGAAGGGGTTGGGCCCGGTCTGGATGATCTGGTTGCCGGAGAGACCGTTGGCGGAAACGTTGGCGAAGAGATCGACCTGCGGTTTGGCCTGTTCACGGGCGAGTCGCGTATCCAGCTTGTTGAGGTCGCTGGCGATCGAGTTCTGCCGGATTTCCGGGCGACCGGCGAGCGCGAGTTTCAGGGCCTCGTCGAGGGTGGGCGCTGCGGAGCCACTGTCAGCGGTGCGCTCCGGAATGAGTGCCGTGCCCCACATCAGGTCGTTGCGGGCGGGCAGCATGAGTATTTTGAGATTGTTCTCGGCCGTGCTGAGGTTGCTTTGGGCGGCGTACACGTTTTGCTGGTAGGTGGCAAGCAGGGTTTGCGTTTGAACAATATCAACGGGTGCCAGCAGCCCCTGTTCGACTTGTCGCCGATTGCTGGCGTCCTGCCGTTCCGCAAGCCTGACGGCTTCCTTCTGGACTTCGAGGTTGCGGAATGCAAAGTCGAGCTCCCACCACGCCTGGACGGCGCGGGTGACGGTCTCAATGAGCCGCTGGCGGAACTGTTGGTCGGTGAGGTCGACGTTGGTTCGGGCTACCTGAATCCGGTGGCGACTGTCGTCATAGAACAGGCCCCGGACAAGAGGCTGCGTAAGTGACAGGCCGACGGTGGTGAGGTACTGGGGATTCAGCGTGGCGAACGAGTTGTCGGTCTCCTGACGAGCCGAAGAGAAGTTCAGCCTGTACGTGGTGCCGAGCCAGGGGGAGGCACCGCTGAGGGACGGATCGGCAAGCAGTTCCTTGTTGGTCAGCTTCCCGTTGGGAGCACCCGCCAGAGAGGAACTGGCGGGCGAGATCGCGCGAGTCTGGCGTCCCGTGAAGCCGAGCCTCGGGTCGAAGACGCCACGGGCACCTCGAAGGTTCAGGGCTGCTTCTTCTTTAGCGATGCGCGAGATGACGAGGTCGGTGTCGGCTGCGAGGACGCGCTCGATGACTTCGTTGACGGTCAGCGTGGCTTCGCCGAAGATGCCGATACGGGCGGGGGTCTCTTGAGCAGGCGTCTGAGCCAGTGCAGAGGCGGCGAGCACGAGCGGGAGAATCAGCGAGCGATTCTTCATATGGACTTCCCTTCGAGTTCGGGTATGGCTGGCGACGAACCGAAGACCTTCTCGCGAAGGCGGCCGAAGAATTCGTGCAGGTCTTCGAAGAACGAGTAGAAGACCGGTACCGCGAGGAGGGTAAGAAGCAGACAAAGCGACTGGCCGCCGACGACGAGGACGCCGATGGAGCGGTTAGTCGCAGCGCCTGTGCCGCTGGAGAGTACGAGCGGCAACATGCCGGCGACGAGCGCGATGGTGGTCATCAGAATAGGCCGCAGCCGATCGCGGTTGGCCTGAATGATGGCGTCATAGCGTGACAGGCCGGCTTTGCGCAGGCCATTGGTGTGGTCGATCTGCAGAATGGCGTTTTTCTTGACGATGCCGAAGAGCAGCAGCAGGCCGAGTCCTGAAAAGATGTTTACGGTCTGTCCGGTCACGAGCAGCGACAGGATACCGAAGGGGACGGCGAGCGGGAGCGTCATCAGGATGGTGATGGGGTGGATGAACGACTCGAACTGCGCGGCGAGCACGATGTACATGAAGATGAACGTGAGCGCGAAGGCGAGCATGAAGTAGTAGCCGGCGCGGCCAAGTTCCTTGGACGGGCCCGTGATGCCTGACTGGTAGTCGGGCGGCATGTTGAGACCGGCTGCGGCTTCGCTGAGCGCGCTGAGGACGGCCGTTTGGGAGCCGCCCGGCAGGACGTTACAGGTGAGGGTCACCTGACGCTGGCGGTTGATGCGATTGACGGACGAGGGTCCGGCACCGGTGCTGAGCGTGACGATCTCATCGAGGCGAACGGGGCCGCGAGTTTTTGACGGTACGGACATGGCGGCGAGGCCTTCCTGAGTGCTGCGGAACTTCTCGAAGGCCCGAACACGGACGTCGTACTGTTCGTCGCCGGCGTTGAAGGTGGAGGCTACCTGACCTGCGACGAGAGTGTTGAGACCCTGTTCGATGTCGAGCACGGAGACGCCAAGATCGGCTGCTTTGGCGCGGTCGATGGTGAGACGCACCTCGGGTTTGCCGGAACGGAGCGTGGAGTCGGCGTCGGTGACGAAGGGGATGGTCTTCATCTTTTCGAGGAGCGTGTCGGAGTACTTGCCGAGGGTCGCGAGGTCCGGACCCTGGATGAAGAACTGGATTTCCGCGTTGCTTTGATTGCCGCCGACAGCGGAGACGAGTTCGACGCCTGTGTGGATCTCTTTGGGGTACTTCTTCAGGAGGTCGCGCGTGGCCTGCATCAGTTGCGACTGGTCGCGGTCGCGCTGGTCGACGTCTGTGAGTTTGACGTAGATGCTGGAGTTGTTGGCCGAGCGATCGGCGGTGCCGCCGGTGGTGGAGAGGGTGTGGAGTACGCCGGGCTGGCTGCGAATCTGCTGCGCGATTTGTTCGGTGAGCGCGGTGGTGGCGGCGAGAGAACTGCCTTCCGGTGCGCGGACGAGAACATTGAACTGCGACTGGTCATCGGTGGGCAGGAAGTTCTTGCCGACGAACATGAAGAGCGGCACGATGCTGAGGATGGTGAGCCCGCTGAAGGCCAGCATCAGCTTGCGGTGCGCCATGGCCCACTTGAGCATGGAGGTGTAGTGGTGGTCGAGCCACGAGAAGAGCTTGCTGTCTTTGGAGGAGGTATGGTCGCGCTTGGGTGCGGGTACGAACCTCGCCGTCAGCATCGGCGTGAGGGTGAAGGAGACCAGCAGCGAGACGGCGATGGCGAAGGCGGCGGTGAAGCCGAAAGAGCTCATGAACCGTCCGACGATGCCGCCCATGAAGCCGACGGGGAGGAAGACTGCGAGCAGGGACAGCGTGGTCGCCATGACCGCCAGGCCGATTTCGCTGGTGCCCTTGATAGCGGCTTCGACCGGACCCATGCCTTTCTCTTCCATGAAGCGGAAGATGTTCTCGAGCACGATGATGGCGTCGTCGATGACGATGCCGACCATAAGGGTGAGCGAGAGCATGGTGATCTGGTTCAGCGTCAGGCCCATGGCGGCCATGAGGCCGAAGGCGGAGATGATTGACGTGGGGATCGCGATGGAGGCGATGAGGGTGGTGCGCCAGTTCGCGAGGAAGATGAAGATGATGACCGAGGCGAGAATGCTGCCCAGCACCAGGTGGTGATTGATGTTGCTGATGGCGGCTTCGATGAAGGTCGACTGATCAGCGACGATGCTCATCTTCACGTCTTTGGGCAGCGTCTGCTCGATCTCTTTCATACGCTGGCGGATGCCGGCGGCGGTGGCGACGGTGTTCTCGCCCGACTGCTTGGCGACGAGGAGGGTAACGGCCGCGGTGCCATCGAGGCGTCCGGCGGTGCGGGGTTCCTCGTAGCTGTCATCCGCGCTGCCGACATCGGCGATGCGAACGACGTATGCGCCGCGGTTGGCGATGGCGATCTGGTTGAACTCGGACGGGCTCTTGATTCGCCCTGTGGTGCGAACGGTGAGTTCGCGGGTACCTGCGGAGAGGCTGCCGGCCGGGAGTTCGAGGTTCTGGGTGCGGGTCGCGTTAAAGACGTCAGTGATGGAGAGGCGCCACGCGCGAAGGCGCTCAGGATCGACATTGATGTGGATTTCGCGGCGGGCTCCGCCGATGATGCGGATCTGGCCGACTCCCTTGGAGTTCTCGAGCTTTTGCTTGATGAGCTTATCGGCGATCGCGGTAAGGTCGCGCAGGTTGCGGGGGGCTGAGACCGCGATCTGCATCACAGGGGCGGCGTCGGGATCGAATTTCAGGATGACCGGGCGCTCGACCGTTTCGGGAAGGTCGTTTTCGATGAGATTGACCTTGCTCTGGACTTCCTGCAGGGCAACGTCGCCGTCTTTCGCCAGGGCAAAGGTGATGACGACCGTGGCAAGGCCTTCGGACGAGACGGAGCGGACTTCGTCAATCTGGCTGATGGTGTTGACGGCGTCTTCGAGCTTGCGCGTGATCTCGGTTTCGATCTCTTCGGGCGAGGCACCGGGGTTGACCACGGTGACGACGACGGTGGGGATATCGACCTTGGGGAAAAGGTCGACGCCGAGGCTGAAGTAGGAGAAGATGCCGACGACCACGAGCGACAGGATCAGCATTGTCGCGAATACGGGTCTGCGGATGCAGAGTTGTGCAAGTGCGTGCATGGTGGTTGGCCGGGTTCCGTTATTTAACGGTTACGGCTGCTCCTTCGAAGAGACTGGCTTGGCCGCTGGTGGCGACGGTCTCACCGGCTTTGACACCGGCAATGATTTGGATCTGGCCGTTCAATTCCTCACCAATCTGGGCCACGCGGAGGTGGGCCTTGCCCTCGTCGATAACGAAGACCTGGTTGGAGTCAGTGGTCTTGTCACGGACAACGGCGGCGCTGGGAACATAGACGGCCGGGGTCTCTCCGGGCTGGCGGAGGAAGGCGCTGGCGAACATGCCCGGCTTCAATGCGCTGTCCGGATTGTTGAAGACGGCGCGGAGCACGAAGGCTCGGGAAGCGGGATCGACGGAAGGGTTGATGGCGGCGATCTTGCCGGTGAACTCGCGACCGGGGTAGGCGGCGACCCGCGCAATTACGGTGTTGCCCACCTGTGCCTGCGAGGCTCGCTGTTCGGGTGCCTGAATTTCGAGCTTCAGGGTAGAGATGCGCATGATGGTGACGATCTTGTTGGTGGTGGCGACGTACTCACCGGCCGAGACGTGGCGCGCGGTGATGAAGCCGTCGAAGGGCGCGCGGATGGTGGTGTCGGCCAGTGCCTTCTCGGCGATGGCGAGCTGGACGTTGACGCCGGCCGAGGATGCCTGCTGGCTTGAAATGGCCTCGAAGCTCTGCCGGGCGGTATTCAGGGCAGCTTCGTATTGCTGGCGGGCGGCGTTGACGAGGGCGTCAGCGGTCTCCTGCGAGGTGCGCGCTTTATCGGCTGCGGATTTCGAGACGTCGCCGGTGGCTACGAGGTTGGCGTAGCGGGTGGCGTCGGCGGCGGCGAGGCGTGCCTGGGCTTCGGTGGATCGCAGGTTGGCGAGCGCGGCCGCCACTTCGGGAACCTTCTCGGCGGCGAAGTCGCCCTGCGTGAGTCCGATGCGGGTCTGTGCCTGGCGCACAGCGGCATTGGCCTGGTTGACCTGAGCTCTTGCCTGATCGAGGCGAAGTTGCGCGTCGCGGTGGTCGAGTTCACAGATTACGTCGCCCTGTTTGACCCACGCGCCGACATCGACCGGAGTTTTAAGGACACGTCCTGCGACGAGAGGGGCTACGTCAGAGGCTTCGTCCGCCACAAAGGTGCCGGTCTGTTCGAACCCGGAGGCGATCATCTTTTCGATCGCCCTTGCGGTGGTGACCGGGATGGCAACGGGTTTATCAGCGGCGGCGACTTTGGTCTCGGTCTTGCCGGAGCAGCCGATTTGTGCAATGGCGCCGATGACGATGCTGGCGATCAGGAAGCTGGTTCGTTTCACTGCTTGATTCCTTCTTTGGTTGTGGTGCCGGTTAGGAGCCCAGTGCTGAGGATCTGGACAAAGGTTTCGATGACCTGGTCGTCGGCGAATTGAAAGTCGGCTGATTGATAGACGTACTTCTGTAACGCGTAGAATTGCGGAATTCCGGCTATTGCGAGTACGACGGAGCCTGGGTCGGCCGGGCGGATCGCGCCGGCGGCCTGGCGTCGGGCGATGTAGTCCATGAGTTTGGCGCCCATGGGCATTTTGACCTGATTGTGGTGGATGATGGCGATTTCGTGGCCTTCCAGAGCGGCGTGGAGCATGAGGCGATGGAACCGGGGATCTTCGCGATGGAAAGCCAGCATGTGGGTAACGAGGGAGCGGATGAGGCCTTCGTCATCGTCGGCGTCCATGATGGCGTTC
>JAOAPO010000095.1 GCA_025462945.1 Bryobacterales bacterium | reverse complement strand
TGTGTGGACTACCGATTCAGCGCCTTCCCGAAGGCGACCTGACCTACACTCGTCGAAGCGGGCGCTTTTTCCTTGAGATCGTTGGCCATCCGGAGTTCGGCGTGCCATTTGGCCAGGATCGCCTCGTTCTGCTTTGGCTCGCCACCCACGCAGTGCGGAACAAGATTCCGGTGGTGGAGTTCGGGAGTGCTGCAGAGATTTTGAACGAATGGCGGCTGCCGATTAACGGTGTGTACTATCGGCGACTGGCTGCCGCATTCAAGCGAGTTTTCACCAGCACGATCTTCTTCGGCACACGAGATGACCGCCGCCGATCTGAAGTATGGAACTGCAGCAGGACCCACTTCTTTGATCATGTTCAGCTTTGGTTCGACGAAGACCTTACAACGGGAAAGAGGAGAGAAAATCTGGTCACTCTTTCGGCTTCGTTCTGGGATGAACTGAAAAGCCACCCCATCCCCGTCGACGCCGACGTAGTGAGGGGTGTCTGGATCTGTACACGTGGCTGACTTGGCGCTGCTACCAGGCGAAAGGACCGGAGCGCATCCCCCTGTTCGGTCCGTCCGGCTTGGGAGAACAGTTAGGCGTCCAGGAATACGCCAGAGAAAGGAAGTCCAGAGAGCGAATACGCTCGTGGCTCAAGCTCGTGCAACTCTACTGGCCTGAATGCCCCGCGGTAGTGTCACGCCGTGGCGATGCTCTCGAGCTAACTCACAGTTCAGCCGTTCGGCGGAAAGTCACCGCAGTCCCCTGATCTCACGGTCGATCATCGTGGCGACGGGATTTGGAGCCAGAGATATTGGGGCAGCCGGCAGAAGAGATGCCGATGGAGGGCGACTCGAGGGCGCCATGGCGGCGAGGGCCCAAGCTGGGCGGCGCGCTGCTGCCAGAACAGGGTAGAGCGAGAGATAAATGGAAGCGGGGTTCCGCTAGTCCGCTCCGTCGTCGCGGCACCGTGGCTCTCCGGGTGCTCGCAATGAAGCATGGACCAGCACGTTGACTTAGCCAGGTTAGTAGGCTTCGCCGCACATAGCATGCGGGAGATTTTGCACAAATGTCCAACGCACGCCGACGGGCACAAGATATCCATTGATGAGAGCGATGCGCTCGCCAACCGCCACCGGTGAGTTGCTGGCTGTCGATGCGCGCTGAAAGGCTGTCCGTAACAAATTACCTGAAACAAGCATCCCGAGAGTGTGCCCAGCCGTGATCCCGCGGCGCGTGGTCAGGACAAACTGACGCGGTCATTGTGCCCGAGGGCTCCGGTGGCAACAGGGCTTCGTTATTCAGCGGAAGCGATTCGCCCTGGCAGGTCATGCTGAAGGCCCACCACTGATGATCCGCCTTCCGTGGCAACGCTTCCGGTGTATCCGCATCGGTCCGGGAGGTGGAATTTCCATAGGGCTATCAATTTCGCCGGGTTTCTGATGAAATCAGGGCCACCGAAGTCTCACTCACCGAGCTTCTGCTCGCAAACGCATGAGCGTCCGCCGTCACCTAATCCGAGCGGTTGCTTGCCGAACTGGGCAGCGCCTATCCGGGTTGACCGATAGCAGCATGCTGAATCCTGCGGAAGCGCAGCCGATCCAGCGCCAGGTAGATGACCGGGGTGGTGAACAGCGTCAGCATCTGGCTGACTACAAGACCGCCAACAATGGCCACACCGAGGGGTTGCCGAAGTTCGGAACCCGTGCCGGAGGCCATTGCAAGCGGTACGCCTCCGAGTAGGGCTGCGAACGTGGTCATCATGATCGGCCGAAAGCGGAGGAGGCAAGCCTGGTAGATGGCATCTCTGGAATCCAGGCCCTCGTTCTTCTCGGCGGCGAGGGCGAAGTCGATCATCATGATGGCATTTTTCTTGACGATGCCGATCAGCAGAATGATGCCGATCATCGCCATCATGTTCAACTCAGTGTTGGTCAGAACCAGCGCAATCAACGCTCCGAGACCGGCCGAGGGGAGTGTCGAAAGAATCGTGATCGGGTGAATAAGACTCTCATACAGGACACCGAGAACGATGTAGACCGCGAACAAGGCCATCAGGATCAGGGTCGGCTGGCTGGACAGTGAGGCCTGGAAGGCTTGTGCGGTTCCGGCGAACTTGCCAGTCAGGGTTGCAGGAGCTCCTAAATCAGCCACGGCCCGGTTGACCAGCAGAATCGCGTCGTCCAGAGAGACGCCTTCCTGCAGGTTGAAAGAGATGGTGCTGGAGGGAAACTGGCCCTGATGTGGAATCGAGACAGGGGTTGTGCTCTGGGAAAATCGGGCGAACGAAGATAGCGGGACGGAAACACCGCGGGGCGTCTGCAAATATATTCCGCGAAGAACCTCGGGGCTGTCCCACCACCGGTCCTCAAGGGCGAGAATCACGCGATACTGGTTGATCGCGCGGTACATCACCGAAACCTGGCGCTGTCCGAAGGCGCTGTAGAGCGCAGAATCGATCGCCTGAGCCGTGAGGCCGAGGCGAGAAGCTGTATCGCGATCAATGATGATGTTTGCGGAGAGGCCCGCGCTCTGCTGGTCGGAACTGACATCCGCGAGTTGGGGAATCTGGATTAAGCGCTCCAGAACCCGTGGTGCCCAGAGTTGGAGGGTTGCGAATTCCGGTGCCTGCAGAGTGTATACTGGCCTGAATGCCCCGCGGTAGTGTCACGCCGTGGCGATGCTCTCGAGCTAACTCACAGTTCAGCCGTTCGGCGGAAAGTCACCGCAGTCCCCTGATCTCACGGTCGATCATCGTGGCGATGGGATTTGTACCCAGAAATTGCGGCGGGAGGATCTGAGGGCGGCATCGCCGTATATGCGTCAACACCAATCTACTCGTATGGCGCGTTCCTCAAACGAACTGCGACTGTAGGTTTAGGCTTCGTACGACGCTGGTGAGATTGCCTGATGCTAGAACAGCCGCAGAAGAAATGCTGGTGGGAAGGGGCGACTCGTGGGCTGACCGGGCTTTGGTCTATCTGGATAAACGATGCGAAGCCCGATCACTTCCCTGAGAGGCTCGCGTTCAATGCTCGTCCTTGCACTCCAGAGGGGGAGAAGAAAACCCCTGCCCCGTGTTCTGTGCCTGCGGTTGCGGTTGCGGGCCAAATGAGCTTGGTGCCGCTCAGTCATGCCCGTAAGCCCCGCAGGTGAGTCATCCGAGCCGCTCGCCAGCGACTGCCGCCGCCCTCGCCGCGACCTCAAGGCCGCCAATCGCCTTGCAGGCCGGGCGAGACTTTCTTCATGCCTCCGCTATCTGGGCGACCGTCACTGTACCGCAATAGTGACGGTGTTCGAGGTGACGTTCCCTATGGTGATGACCACCGGAACGGCGTTGCCCGTCGATGCCCCGCTTCCGATGACCGCATTCACCTGATAGAGCCCGACCAAAGTTGGTGCCAGGCCTGAGTAACTCACCACGGCGGCCACGCCGCCTACTGTTACGGACGGTTGGAGAACCGTAAGGGCGAGTGGGCTGGTGGGACTGGCGGCCCCGGTTGCCGGTTGATTGGTGACGGCTCCGAGCCCGGTGCAGTAGATCGAGATGTATGCTCCGCGGGCCGCCGGAGTCCCGGTAGCCGCAAGCTGGCCGCTGGTGGCAACCAGGACCGCTCCCTGACCCGTTCCGGTCGCGTCTACCGAGAAGATAGCCGGGGCCATGGGTGCCAACGGCACAAGCTGAATGTTCGAAGTCAGGCCGTTCACGGCTACTGCAATCGGGGCTTGAGTCTGACCAGCCAGCGACCACGGAATCTGTATATTTACCTGAGCAGGCACGACCAGGTAAAGGGGAGCAGCCTGACCGCCAATGGACACGCTGGTTTGACCGAGGGTAGTCAGCATCGGCGGTGGGGGAGCCGATGTGACTCTCGCACTGCCAAGGTTGGTCCCAAATACCGCTGCGATGCTGCCCGCAGCCACTGGACTTGTGTAGCTCGCAGCGTTCACCGTCGATGTGATCACCGGCGGGAGCGTAGCGGCTGTCCCGGTAGTAAAACTCCAGACATAATTGCTGGCCAGTGCGTTGCCGCCGAGGTCTTTTGCCGCTGTTGTAACCGTTGCGGTATACACGGTGCTAAGGGTGAGCGGCGTCGAAGGTGCAAACGTCGCCGTGCTGCCTGAATAAGTTACCGCGCCGGCAACTGGCGACGAACCCTGAGCAAGGGTGAACGACGCGCCCGTGATCGTTGCAGCATCCATCGCTGCGCTGAAGGTCGCAGTAGGCTTGACGGCGTTGCCAACGCCAGTGGCTCCGCTCGACGGGTTAGTGGAAATCACGGTCGGGGCAGTCGCGCCCCCGGCAGAACCCGTAGTGAAGCTCCAGACGTAGTTGCTGGCCAGGCCGGATCCATTCTGGTCTTTGGCTCCCGTTGTGATGGTCCCCGTGAATGTTGTCGAAGGTGCCAGATTGCCAGACGGGGTGAAGGTCGCGGTAGTCCCCGCATAGCTGACCGCACCGCCGACCGGCGTTAGTCCCTGAGTTAATGTGAACGTGGAACCGCTAACTGTCGCAGGATTCATCGCGCTACTAAAGGTCGCCGACACCTTCGCGCCAACGGGCACCGCTGTCGCC
>JAOAPO010000089.1 GCA_025462945.1 Bryobacterales bacterium | reverse complement strand
CAGTCAACGGCAACCCTTGCGCTCCACTTTGTCCATTGCCTTTGCCTGTGCTGTCGTCTGCCACTGCATGTTGTTCGGGTGATCATTGCCGCCGCAGGCCAGGGGAGTTACATGACCTATGACGTGCCCTGGGCAAGGGCCATAAGTCTTACCAGTGGACGGACAGGGCTCGTGGTGCTTGAAGCTGTTCTTTGCCATCGTTGAACGCGAGTGTCTGGAGGACGCCTGTGGGTTCGGCTGGCAGGGAACGCGATACCAGTCAGGCTGAGAAGCGCGATGGCAAAGAGCTTCATGGCTCTCACGGTAGTCGTAAAGTATCCCGGAAGCGAGACGAACAGTACTAGTCCGTCATCGAGGGTTCGGCGAAAGCGTCAGATCGTTTCCATCGATCGGCCAGTCGCCGCCGCCGAACAGCCTGCAGCTAGAAGACCGCCGATACCGGAGACCAATTCACAGAAAGCCAAGTGCCCGTGACTGAAGCGGCTTATCCCACAGAAATACTTAGTAACGACCAGACGCACCGCTACACCAGACGACTAAGCAGGAATGGTGAAGTAGAACGTCGAGCCGAAGCCGTGCGCGTTGAGAACATCGGAGACCTCGGCACTGCCCGGCTTCATTATTGAGGATCGGAGAGTGTCTTCCGCGCGAATTTGGGATCGAATTTACCGGGTGCGCGGAGAGCGGTTCCGGCACAACTGCAGGCACATCCTTCGCGTGTGTTATATGCGCACGTTGATTGGTTGACTCGCCTGAACGCCGGTCGTCAGACTAACTCCATGTTCCGTTACCTCCTCCTCTTCGCTTGTTGCTGCGCTTCTGCGCTCGCAGCAGACGTAATGTACAACGTGTCCGACCCGTGCCTTCCCGGCGCATTGCCGCAACTGTCATAAACGACCGCGCGGCGAAATCGCGGGTCAATACTATGACCTGAATCCGCTTGGGAAGACTACCCCCGGAGGTCGCGATGGCCGCGGCTTCGAAGCCACCCGCAACGGCTTCATTGCCCCTCTGACCGCTGAGAGTAAGAGCTACGTATTGCCGCGAGGAATCAACAACTCCGGCGCGTTGGCGGTGGAGTTCGGGTCCTATAGCGGAGTTCCGCTCGCCGGAGCGTATTCGCCTGAATCCCGAACTCTCGTCAATCTGAGTTCTGTAACGGGTGGGAACATGGACGGTCGGGCCGTCGCAATCAACGATTCAGGAAATGTCGCAGCTTTCAGCCTGGAACCCGGTCGGCCAACCTTCTTCGGATCTTCTATCTGCAACTGTGGCGGATACCCAATTGCTATCACGAATGACAAGCGTGCAGTTTTCAGTGATGGTTTCAATAATCCAACATGGTATGTGAGCATTCGAAACACCACAGATCGCCTAAGGCTCCGCGCCGCGGTAGTTAGCGTAAGTTCGGGTGGGCATATCCTGGAGCGAGAGCAGTTCCCGATCCCGAACTACTTCATCTACGTCGTGGGAACATCCGCAGAGAAAGCTCTGTCCGTGGGCGACACCGAGCCTTTTGCAATCAACGACTCGGACCAGTTGCTGCTACACACACTTGAGGGGGACGCATCTGGGACGGAACAAGCAGTCCTCGTCTTCTGCGTGATCTCCTTCCAACCACCTCGCCCTGGAAGGTTCTGGGTGGACGTGCAATCAATAACCGGGGCCAGATTCTGGCCGATGCGAACGATGGAACACGGCTCACCTCTATTATCCTGTCCCCCTCCGCGCAATAAAGGCTGCTGCGCCCGCGCATGCCAGCGGTTCCAAACCGCAGCTCATGCATGGGGCCGCATGCGGCAACGCGGTGGCGACTGAAGTTCAAATTGCCTGAGCTTGGCGACCCGTCTGCGCCCTTTGTAGGGCAGTCAGCGTCTTTGCATTCCGCTGCGATACCGGCTGGCTGGTCGGGACCTGATGCCCGCCAGCAGCTTGTCCGGCGGCGCGACCTGCCCGGTGTTGGCGGACGTGGACGATGCCGACGGTGTTCTGCGACGGTTGCTCTGGTCATTCTCGACGAGGGGTTCCTGGTTACCGGGTTTGAGGTGACCGCCGTGATTCGTCACGGGCGACGACACCGGCGGTGTCATGCAACGCGTTTGCCTCTACGCGTGGTCTGCCTGCCACTCGGCAGTGGCGACGGGTTTGAGCCCGCGAGGCGGCTCCGGCGGCCCACAGACTAAGCCTCTGGCACTTGTCATGTCAGTTTTCTGTCGGCTTCCCAATAGCATCCACCACAACAACGACCATCTTCTCCCTCCCTGGGGAGAGACTGAGGCCCAGGTCCCGGAGTGCGCTGTGAATGCTGGTTCCCACCTGCTCGTCCGAATCAGGGCTGCGGAAGTCGGGCCTTACCGCCATGTTGATATCGAACGACTCCTCCAGTTCGGTCCCATCCAGCACGGAACGGTCGGGACCAAGCTGGTTAATTACTCCCACCAACCTGTCAATCGTGCAGTTTTCGAAGCGGTACTCGTAGTTGGCCTTATCCGCTGCTGGGCCGATATGAACGGAGCACGGCTCCGTCCATCGCGCGGCGTTTAGGCGATGCCCGCCTGACCTGGAAACAAGCCTGTAAACGGGTACCTCTTTCTTCTCCTCGTGGACCTTCAACTGGAAGCGATCGGTTAGTAGTCGTCGAAGCATTGCACGGGTCAAAGCTCTGGTGGGTTCAGTGTTTTCACTCGTGCGCGCAGTGATCTCGTAGTAGATACTCTGATCGGCGCTCTGCCGCAGGCCTTGCGAAATCAACACTTGGTAAGGCTTGAGATCGAAAGCTTCCTCAATCAGCCACGTTGAGTTGTAGCCGACATACCGGACCAACGACCCAGACGCTTCTCGGGTTTTTAACGCTCTGTACGGCCCAGCCATTTCATGGATGGACGCGACCTCGAAGGCTGGCGATCAACCGCGCGGACTCGCCAGCCCTCATGAGACGGGTCCCGGCCAGCCGTAAAGCGCTACAACTCACGTGCCAGCCTGGGTTGTTCAACGTAGTAGGCAAGGCGAAGAGACGCTTGACTTCTGGACTCGCTGATGTCAGCATGTCCCCTGATTCGGCTTTGTCCATGACTTGTTTCCCATTAGGCGGTGGGCTTATCGTTCGTGATTCCCCTCAGGTGACACCCACGAACTGAAAACCATGTCGTTGAAATTCCTTCAGAAATCCGGGGTCCCAGCCCTAATCTGTAGGTCCGTCGCGGCACCTATCTGCTCACAGGACTCCGTCCCGGCGGCGGCGGACCGTTTCGAAGTAGTATCTGGCAAGAAGACACCCGCCAACCGCCAAAATGCGCTGGTCTTCAACAAATGTCCCGGAGGCGGGCGGTTTACCGTGCGCGGTGCCCCATCGATGTGGTCTCTACAATTCGCATACCAAATTCCCGATACACGGATCGTGGGTGCTCCCAAATGGCTGACAGAATTTGAGAATGGGTACGATCTTGACGGCACTTCGGATCATCGACTCAAACCTCAGGAATGCGCGCGGATGGTGCGCGGCTTACTGGAAGAGAGGTTTAAGCTTGTCACCCATCGAGAGACCCGCGAAGTCCCCAGCTACTCCCTGGTCGTATCCAAGGGGGGCCCGGAGCTTCGAAGGGTCGATTTAGGGGACCCGACTGTGACTGGCGGAGTCCTTATAAACGGTGCTATCCAGCAGACCCTGGCTGAACCCGTGCCTCCGGTGGGATGGGGTATGGGACGACTGGCTGATGTACTCGGCGGCCAGCCTGCGGTCGGCAGAAACGTGGGAGACAAGACGGGCCTGTCTGGCGTCTATCAGTTTTCCCTTTCGTACGCTATCACTGGTGACGACGAAAGTCGTCCAAGCGTCTTCGCGGCTCTGCAGGAACAGGTGGGATTGAAGCTGGAGCCGAGCAAACTGCCTACATCAGTTGTCGTGATAGATCGCATAGATCGCCCAGACCCGAACTGAGAAGCCACGCAGTGGTTAGTCTCCGGGTCCGAGGAGTCAAGAGGCTCGAAGCCAGACGTACGCTAAGGTGATTTTTGTAGCTAATCCCCGGTCCCGGCGACGCGTCTAGGCCTAGTGTAGCGAGGCCGCTCTGGCTTGTGCAGCCGCGATACGTGGCAGCTTCTCGCTAGCTGACGCCAGCCAGCAGTGGCAGCATCGGCGGCGCCGCGACCGGCTCGGTGTCGTTGGACGTTATTGACGGTGTTCAGCAGACCTTATCGTGTCGCTGATGCGTCAGGCCGTAGGCAGGCTGCCGCCGTGGTCACGCGCTCACCAACGTGCCGTTTGCATACCGGAGACTTGTTGTAGCAGGCGGCGATCATGCCCGTGATGAGACTGCCACCCCTTGTCTGGACTGATGCCCGCCAGGCAGAGGCAGGATCTCCGGCTTAAAGGCACCGCGCCGACCGAAGTCGAGCCTCAGCCTGTTTCGCTCGGTAGCATGAAACGGATTGGGCTTCGGGGCCGTCGTTTCCGACGAATGCCGACCGGCCTGATCTCGAACGCGTGCGAACGGCTGCCGAGGCAGGCGGTCCCGACAAAGGGACGTTGGCGGAACGCTGGAGGGAGTTGGGTGAAGCTTCTCATCTCATGTCTTGCGCTTTGCGTCTTGGCGTGCGGGCAGATGTCAATGGAAAGGGAAGTAGCTCTCGGTCATTCGGCGTTCAGGGATCTTGCGTCACGCGAGAAGGTTCTCACCGATCAAGCTGTGGGGGCCTTCACAGAGGGAGTGGCGAGGAAACTCTCTTCAGGACGGGCAGTTCGCCTGAACCCTCAGGTCACGGTTTTCGATAGCGCGGAACTCGTTGCTTCGGCCTTGCACGGCGGGCACCTCTGTCCAGAGAGCGACGGCGAACCGTGGTCTCCCAATTGTATTCCTTGGTCGGTGGGGATCGTGTGTGAGGTCCGCAGGCCGAACTGTAAACTTACTTTCGCCTGCTTATCTCCAGGCCAGCTCGGCGAAAAGGGAAATCGAGGCTGACTTCGAAGCTCTTGAGTTCATGAGGCGGGGCGGCTATGACTCGGATGCTTTTCTGCACGTCTTCGATGCCTGGAAAACTGCCTATCCTCCCGCCCCGGAGACCCGCGAGGCAGTGCGACGTCTAGTAACACCACCGCCACCACGGTTTCTGACAGCTCAGCGTTCGTCGAGATTACCAAGCGGCTTGCTCCGTTCGTGCCGCCTCGCCACGTGCCATCGCTGTATTGAAGTCTGACATTCCGGGAATACGAAGCGTATCAACGTGTGGGCACCAGCGGCCTGATCACGGCGTTGAAAGCCCCGCGTTCTTGCGCCGGTCGCGTCCAGTGCTTGACCGGACCGATCCGAAACGCGTATCAACAGAATTTTGCCAGCAATCAAAAATTAGAACCGCTCTTTCAGGGACATGGGGTGCCTCCCGAAAAATTGAAAAAACGTGCGCTTGCGGTCGTGAGTAAACCCGCGACTACTCAGGGTCCACGCGGTTTTCGGGTGCGGGGTGGGTAGGTAGGCTTTTCGGAAACATCTTGCCGCTCTGCTCTGGGTTTGCGCGATCACCCGGCTGGATGCTGTTCCGTCACTGACGCGTAGCGCCAGCGCCTCCGGCCAACTATGCCGACGTTTGCGCCAGGAGTCGGCCACCTCAAGGGCAATGTTTGGCCAGGGATGCCAGTCTGCACTCCACTCGGACGGACCTGCCGTTAGCCCGGACAACAGCTTTCGCCGCTATCGCAGCATCGGGATGCCGTCGGCGAATGCGACGGTCGATTCGTACCTCTTGGCCGTCGGCTGCAATGCGCTTTGTCGCGAAGCAGCGTCGAAAGGTAGCCGCAGATCCCGATTTGGATGCAGTGGACGCTAAATTTCCCGGCACGACGGTGCTGGGCGGGTATCCTACTGCTGCCCAGCGGGGTCATCGCGCATGTGCCATGCCATCAGCGCAGCCGGGATGCCGACAGTTGCAGGACAACTCAAGACTGCTGCCCGCGTCGTGGCAATACTCGCTGCAGTACTTGCTGTCCTTCGGCGCCGTGCAGTTACAAGCCGGGTGCGCGCATTTCTTAATTTCTGACATCGGGCCAAACCTCCATCGGTGAATATACACCAGAAGGAACCCTATGACTCCCGGTTCTATCCGGCTCGGCGATGGCTCCCGCGCGGCATGTACGGCTTGCAGCCGTTTGTACAACGTAGTAACGTTTCACATCAAATTGGTTTCAACGATGTTGATGGCTATCTATGCCCGAGTCAGCACGAAAGATAAGGGCCAAGACACGCAAAATCAGATTCGGGAACTGAGGGAATTCGCGGAGTCGTCCTTCAGCAGAAGACGCTTTTTCAGGAAATGGGGAGTCCCGCCACAACTTGCCGGAGCCCGCGCTTTGCGGTCGTGACTAAACGCCGAATCCCGGTGGTTCCATGAGCGTTCAGGCAGTACCCCCCGTGGGGGTAAAATCTCCAAGAACGAATGCGAGGGCGAGGATGACGGTCGTGGCGGCTTGCAACCGCTCGTCGCCGCGTCGGTCTGCCGACCCCCCTCCGGCGCCGACCGACGCTCAGGCCGTAAGCAGATGCCCAACCCTGCCCTGCCGACGCGTCTCGGGCCGCTGTAAGGGAGCGGCTTTGCCGTCCAGTCGCAATTCCCGGCAGCTTGTCGGGACCTCGCGTTCGCGAGCAGGGTCAGGCAATTGCAAACTGGCCGGTGTAGGCGGCGGACGTTATCGACGCTGTTCTGCGGAGCTTGCAGCTACGCTCGACCATACCCCTTCGGCACCGTTCCCGCGATGCGGCTCAGCGCCAGGCGGTTCGTTTACTTGCCACTTGTGGGCACCTGCGCCTGTGAGGGCTGTGCAAGTGTCAACTCCGGTTTAAAACCCCGCACTCCGCCGGTCGAAAAAGCAGCCACCTGGCGGAGATGGAGATGGCAGTTTACAACTTGAGCCGGTCGGTTGAAAATGGAACCGGCTGGTGAAGCGGAGGCGGGCTCTGCTGGAGAGCAACCCGCCGAGGAATAGC